>JBIKRQ010000249.1:0-9228 GCA_044349155.1 Myxococcota bacterium | reverse complement strand
CAGGAGCCGAGATGCGAGCGTTCGCGAAAGTTATTCTGGCCCTTACCGCCGCCCTGATGGCCGCACCGGCGTTCAGCCAGGTGCAGTTGCAGCAGGCAGCTGCTGGCGGGCCCAGCGGCCCCGAGCCGATGCCCGTCCACGCCTGGATCGGTCTGACCACGTCGGTTGGCTCTGGCACTTTTGCGACCGAAGGCTTCTACAACCCGACGGTGCAGTCGTCGTTCTCGCTGACGCCGATGATCATGTACAAGGGCTGGCAGGTGCTGGTGAACCAGAACATCGGCTTTGAGTGGACCCAGGCCGACGGCAACACCTACGCCCACGAGCTCGAGCTGAGCGACACCACCTTCGGCGTGCGCAACCTCGCGTTGCTGCGCTTCCCCGACGCGAAGGTCTCGTTCTGGCCGTCGGTGAACTACGCCGCACCGTTGTCGATGGCGTCGCGGCAGGCCGGTAGCCTGGGCACGTTCTCAGGCGCGTTTCGCGGCAACTACAATGGCTTGAGCGACATCGGCCTCACCATCTTTGGCGGCGTGAACGCTGGCTACACGGTGCTGGCTCCCGGCCTGAGCCAGAGTTTCGCCAACAGCGACGTGAAGCCCGTCGACAGCTACGGCCAGAGCATCGTTCCCGTGAGCTGCAACGTCCGCAGCACCGGCGAGCTGGCCAACTACGCCTGCCTTGATGGTGGCTTGCCTTCGGTGGCCCGTTGGGGCGCTTCGCTTGGTGCGTGGTGGTTCTACCTGCTCGACGGCAACCTCGGCTTCTCGGCCAACCTTGGCTACACCCAGAGCTTCTCGGTCTACGGCAGCAAGGACGACCAATACACGGCCGACGCGGCGATCACCGGGCTCGTGCCGCGCCAAAACATGTCGTCGGACCTCTCGATGACCTACATGCCAACCGGCTGGTTGTGGCTCAGCCTCGGCGCGTCCACGCAGCAGCCGTTCTTGAGCGCTGACGGTACGCGCATGCGCTTCCCGCTGTGGGACTTCGAGTCGGCGAGCAGCAACTTCTCGTCGCTGTACTTCGACGCCACCTTCGCGCTCTGAGCGCACAGCACGTCGAAACCGCAGGCGCCCGCTTCGTGCGGGCGCTTTGTTTTTGGTGGTGCTAGGCGACGCGCATGGCCAACGCTGACCTCGCCTCGCTGCTGGATCGAGACTTTGTCGAGGGCGACGTGTTCGCCGAGTTCGACGCCAAAGACGCGGTCGTGGCGAACAAGGAGCTGTACCGCTGCACCTTTCGCGGCAGCTCGTTTTCAGAGGCCCGGTTTGAGCGGGTCGTGTTCGAAGCCTGCGTGTTCGAAGACTGCGACCTCACCCGCATCAGCCTGAAGCACAGCTCGGCGCGCGGCGTGCGCTTTGTGCGCTGCAAGCTGCTCGGCGTGCACTTCTCTGCACTCGGCGACCACCCCGAGGTGCACTTCGAAGGCTGCGACCTGCGCTACGCCGTGTTTGATGGCCAGTCGCTGCGGGCCACGCGCTTTGTCGACTGCCAGCTGCCGCAGGCGAGCTTCAACGACGCCGACCTGACCGACGCCGACTTTTCGGGCAGCGAACTCGAAGGGGCGGTGTTTGCGCGCTGCGATTTGGCCGGTGCCGACTTCTCGACGTCGACGGGGCTGCTGCTGGAGCCTTCGAAGAACAAGGCCAAAGACGCGATGCTGAGCGTGGATGCCGCCGTGCAGTTGGCGCGTTCGTTTGGCCTGCGTGTTGCGGGCTACGACCAACCCAAGGGCTCGGCGAAGAAGACCACGAAGCGCCGCTGACTCATGTCGTCGCTGTTGTTTCGTGCCGGAGATGGAAACGCACCACGCGCGCAAGCGACGCCGGCAACGACAGCTGCTCGTAGGTGAGCCCCTGCTCAGCACACCACGCCTGCACGATCGGCGCTGCTCGACGCAGACGACGACGCGGCAGCGTGGGAAACAGGTGGTGCTCGATCTGAAACGCGAGGCCGCCGCTGACAAAGACCGTGGCGACGTCGTCGGTGTAGTTGCGCGAGGCCCGCACCTGCAGCGCCCAGCCGGGCACGGTGGCGGCGCTGTCGATGTCGAACGACTCGAGGTCGTAGTGGTTGCCCGCGAAAACGGCGTTCAAATACACAACACCGATGTGGCTGTGAAACACGAACGCCAACACACCAAGCGGCCCCAACAGCCACACGAAGAACAGAAGCTGCAGCAGCTGGCTGCACACCACCCATGTGCACTCGCGCGCAAACGCTGAGCGGTTGGTTTTGAAGCAGTACACACCGTCGCGAATACCCATGAGAAACAGCGTCTTGGGCACGCGCACGAAGCGGCCGAAGCGGTGGAAGAAGAAGAGGTCCAGCGTGGCGATGACGACGTTGGTGTAGTGGTAGCGGGGGTCCCAGCGCTCGCTTTGGTCGCTGTCTTTGCCGCGCACGTTGGGGGCGGCGTGGTGGCGGTTGTGGCCGTAGCGCCAGCCCGACAGGAATTCCCCCAGCACCATGCAGCACACGATGGCGAACGTTTCGTTCTTGCGGCGATCGGCGCAGGCACTGCCGTGGGCGGCGTCGTGCATGAGAAAGCCGATTCGATAGAACATGAATGAGCCGACGATCGCCGGCACAAAGCCATACAACCACCCGAGCTGTGCTGCCCACCACCACAGCCCGCCCGCAGCTGCGACGTGCACGAACAACGACGCCACCGAGGCCGTGCCGTCGACGTCGAAGCAGCCCGCGGCAACGAGGCGCTCACGCAGCACGGCCCAGGGATTCGGACGCTCCGCGTCCGAATTCTTCAATACATTCGAATCCTTGGCGGGACGCCAGGGATTTGAATTCGCGACGACAGGAGCATCAACGACAGACATCACGCGGTCTCCGAAACAGCCGACACGCCTGCTCGCGCGCCCGCCACCGAGGTGAGCGCTTTGCCGATGCCGGCGACGATGAACATGAAAGCAAGCCCAGCGGTGCGGTCGCCGCGGGTCGCGATGACGACGTCGGTGATGGGGCCGACGATGCTGAAGCAGACGGGAAAGGCGGCGAAGGCGATCATGCGGCGAATCGCAAACACGCGCACCTGCAGAAACGACGGCACCGCCCGCTGCCACACCCGCTGCGCCAACGTGTTCGACCACGACATCTGCAGCAAAAACAGCGACGCGCCCACGACGATGCCGACCGGTGTTGGCCACAGCCCGATGGCGATCAGGCACACGCCGCCCATGCCTTCGAGCAGCAACAGCGTTGACAGCGCTCGCTTCACGACGACGACGGCGGACACCACCACGCCTGCCGCCATGCCAATGCCCGTCAGCCCCAACAGCACACCGGCCTGCTGCTCAGAGACCACGCTCAACAACAGCGGCGTCGACAACGCCTGCAACACCGCCCCGAAGCAGTAGCTGACGAACACGAACGCCTGCAGCCGCAGCAACGTGGGGTGCTGTCGCAAGAAGGCCACGGCCTCGTGCAGACCGCCGGCGTCAGGGTCGGTGGCCTCGTCGGGCAAGGCCAGGCACGACAACAGCGCGAATGCGCCGAGGGCGATGTCGAGCACGAGCACACCGTCGACGTGCAACACCGCCATCAACGCCGCAGCGAGGGCCGGCGCCACCACGTGTTGGGCGAGCGGACCGAGCTGCAGGGCCGCAGCGACCCGATCGCGATCACGATCACGATGCGCGCTGACGTCGACGAGGTGCAGCAACCCCTTGGTGTAGATCGGCCACTGCACGCCGAAGCCGATGCCGCTGACGACGAGGCAGGCGAGGGTCCACGCTCCGGGCGTAAGGCCGGAGCGCACGCCGAGCAGCAACGCCACCGTCGCCACCACCGCGACCGCGTTCGCCGCCATGAGGGCGCGACGGACGCGTGCGCGTTCGGCCAACACCGCTGCCAATGGCGCGAGCACAACACCCGGCAACGTCGACGACGCGGCCAACAAGGCGAACAGCTGGATCGAGCCGTCGCGCGCCAGGCTCCACAGGCCCAGGGCAAACGCCGTGAGCCCCACGCCGAGCAGCGCCGCGGTTTGCCCGAGCAGCACGACGACGACGCGGGCGTTCACAGCTGCAGCCACCACCAAAACAACGGCGCGCACACCACGATGCTGTCGCAGCGGTCGAGGGCCCCGCCCTGCCCCGGCAGCAGAGCACTGCTGTCTTTGATGCCGACGTCGCGCTTGAAGGCCGACATGACGAGGTCGCCGACGAGGCCACACACCACGATCGCAGCACCCACCACCACGCCTTCGATGGTGCTGCGCCCAAGCAGGGACGGCACCAGCAGTGCGCCCAGCAGCGCGACGATGACGAGGCCGCCCAGCAGGCCCTCGACGGTCTTTTTCGGGCTGGTGCGCGGCGCGAGCGGCGTTTTGCCAAACAGCTTGCCTGCGACGTACTGCATGGCGTCGGCCATCATCACGAGGATGAAAAACACCGCGATGGCACCGCGACCGCCGTGGGGCCCGCTGTGCGCATCGTCGACGACGATCTGGGCCACAAACGACCACAACACCCCAGCGAGCAGCGCTGCCCACACCACCGCCGGCACCGTGCGCGCAAAGCCCTCGTGACCATGGGCTCGCAGCTGCAGCACCGGCACGCTCAAGCACACCACGACGGCGACAAGAGCCACCGATGTCGACGTCAACGCGGCGATGGTCCCGCCGATGGCGGCCACGACGACGACCGCCATGTGCAGCCGACGCTGCAGGCCAGGTGGTGTGAGCAGCAGCAGTGCTTCGCGCCCGATCAACACGCCAACACCGCTCAACACGACGACGCTGCCTGCGCGACCGCACAAGCAGCCCACCGCCGCGGTGATCGTCACGGGCCACCACGTCGTGATCGCCTGCCGCACGCTCTTGCCCGACGGGGCACGCAGCTTCGGATGCGCGTAGCCGACGACGGTGCACGCCAACACAAACGCCCACACCGTGAACATCGTGCGCCACACGACGACGTCGGCGAAGCCGCGCAGCAGGAACTCGATCACGATGCAGCTCCGACGGCGATGCCGATCAAGGTGAAGCCCGCCAGCGGGACGAGCACCAGCAACGGCCAACGCCCGATGCCGTACTTCGGATAGGGCACGCGCGACGGCATGAGCACCGCCGCCACCACCAGGGCGACGACGTCAACGGCTGCTGTGCCGGCCACGCGCCCTGCCGCGACCGCAACAAGGATGAGTGCTGCTGCCGCCGTCGTGGGCACGCCGACAAACGTAGTACCAAAGCGCCCAGGGGGCGTGCTGTCGTCGACGAAACGGGCGAGGCGGATCGCGGCCGCGACGACGTAGGCAAACGCGGGCACCACCACGAGCAGGCCCAGGCGCACCCCGTGCTCGGCAATGCACCACATCGCGGGCACGACGCCGAAGGCGAGCAGGTCGGCCAGGCTGTCGAGGCTGGCCCCAAAGCTCGAGGTCGCCCCAAGACGGCGCGCGAGCGGCCCATCGACCATGTCGGCCACGAGCGACCAGCACAGGCACAAGCACACCACAACGTCGCGGGCCGGCGTGTGCGGCGCCAACTGCAGCACCGTGAGGGCGGAGATCGCCGACACCACCGACGACAACGTGACCGCCGATGGCGCCCACCACCAATCCCTGGCGGGACGCGAAGCATGTGGATTGCTGCGGTGTGTCGACGTCGTCATGGCTACAGCGCGGTGTCGTGCACCCGTGTTGTGGTCGTCAACCCGCGTGGCGGATGTGCAACATGCAGAGTCAGGTACGACATGGTCCGACACGTCGGCACAGGTGGGTGTCGCTCGCTCCACCCAACGACCGAGCGCCACGCGCCAGATCCTGCCGATACCTGCTGTGTCTCTCGGATGCGGTACCTTCGGGGCCGGCCGGCTACACCAAGGAGTTCGCCCATGAGCATCGGTTCCGTCAGCAACGCCTCCTCTGCCAACCGCGCCTCGTCGGTCGCCTCAACCCAGAGCGTGAGCCAGACCACCGCAGCGACGAGCACGACGGCCACCACGGCCACCGACGTCGCTGCCGAAGCGCGCACGCCGGCCACCGCCGAGGCCCAAACCGCCGCCCGCCAGACTGCCCTGGGCGCTGAAGACGCCGCCCGCGCCGCCATCAACGCGAAGTTGCCTGGCGCCACCAACAGCGAGGCTCCCCGTCGTGGTCTGGGCATCGAAGGTCAGGATTTCGCGGGCAAGCGCAGCGCCAGCGGCCGTCGCACCGCCGACGCCGGCACCGCCGCGAACACCGGCACGCAGGTCGCGTCGCTCGACCCGAAGGCCGGCAGCGCCGCAACAACCCGCACGAACAACGACACGAGCACCGACGAAGCCGGCAAGCGCAGCAGCAGCGGCAAGCGCATGGGCGGCCTCGAGGGCCTTGAAGGTCAGCAGTTCGCGGGCAAGCGCACCGCCTCGGGCACGCGCGTTGGCGATGCCGGCGAAACGGTGAAGGACATGATCAACTCGGTGCGCACCGAACTCGCGTGAGCTTCTGTCGCACGCGAACCCGAAAAGCGCCGTCGACGACGGCGCTTTTCTTTTGCCCCCACAGGCGAGCGCTCAGCGCTTGTCGGTGTTGGCTTCGGTGACCCACTGCGACGTCGCCAACCGCAGGGCGTCGGAGCGTTTCGTCAGCGCCTGCACCACAGAGCTGAACTCCTTGAGCGCTGTTCGCTGTGATGCGGCAGCACCAAACACGGCGGATGCGGCGTCGTCGGCGGCCCCCACCTCGCGGCGTTGACGCTCGAAGGCTTCGTCGAGGGCTGTGGCCACATCGAGCATGGCCCGCACCGCGCGCGCCAGTTCGTCGAGGCGGCGGGTTTGGCCAAGCGCTGCTTCGGCGGCGGCGGCCGTGTCGACTTCGCTGCTGCGCGTGCGGCGCGCGATCTCGGTGGCCCCTGAGGCCTGCACCAACGTTGCCTTGGCCACGCCTTGTACCTGGCGCGAGATGTCGTGGATCTCCTGCACCGATTGGCGAACGGCGTTGCTCTCGCGGCTTGTGATCGTGGTGATGTCGCGCGTGCGCTCAATGGCCGCCGTCGCCGACGAATGGATGCGGTCGAGGGCGTCTTCTGCTTCCTGCGACAACGACTCGCCGCTTTGAATGCGAATCGCGTTGCCGGCGACGGTGATCAACGCCTGCCGCGAGGCCTCGCGCACCGACTGCAGCAGCCGCTCGATTTCACGGGTGGCGTTGGCCGTTTGCTCGGCGAGCCGCTTCACTTCCTCGGCGACGATCTGAAAACCACGGCCCGCTTCGCCCGCCTGTGCTGCGAGGATCGATGCGTTGAGCGACAACAAGCGCGTGGTTTCAGAGATACCGTCGATGACGACGGCGATGCGTGCGACATCGCCGAGGCGGTCTTCGAGCACGCGGATGGCGGCACCTGCGGCTGCGGTGGCATCGCCGGTGTCGATGATGCCCTTCATCGCTTTGCGGATGGCGGCGGCACCACGCTCGGCGGCGTTTGACACTTCGGTGGCCAACGACGTGGCGCTGGCCGACGCTTCGGCGATCGCCGTGAACGAACCACGGGTGTCGTCGACGACGGCGGCGGTTCGTTGCAGCGCCTTGGTGACGTCGTTTTGCACCGCTGCGTTGGCGCGTGCCTGCTCTGCTTGCTCGTCGACCGACAGGGCAGCGGCGTTCACGGCCTTGAGCATTTGCACAATGCTGCCGTGCACCGAGTCGTTGGCCATGGCGACGTCGTTGATCACCGTGCGCGCTTCGCTCGCTTCGCTGCTGAGAACGCGTGCGCGCGAAACCACCTCGGTGGTACCGCTGCGGATCGACGACAACGCCAAAGCGGCTCGCTCGGCGGCACCGTGGGCGCGGTTGCTGCCGTCGTCGACGGCGATGGTGGCGCGCTGCAAGCGCTCGGTGGCGTCGTCGATGCCGCGGCTGGTGGTGGCCAACGACTCGATGCTGGAACGAATCAGGCCAAACGCATCGAGCAACGACGACGACAAGCTCGCCACTTCGGCGAGTTCCTGCTCGCGCGCGATGGGAGGTTGGGCGGTGAAATCACCAGCCGCAGCGGCACGCGCAAAGCGCACGAGCCCCGGGAACGGCTGCACGATCCACCTCGCCAGCAACGCCCCCACCGCCGCTGCCAACACGAGCGCAATCAGGAGCGTGAGCACCACCTGGCCGATCGCCGCGCGCGCGGTGGCCGTGAGTTCGTCGGCGTCTTCGATGATGTAGATCGACCACGATACGCCATCCGACTGAAACGGCGTCGCCGTCACCCGGACCGGCGTGTTGGCCCAGTCATCGCCGTAGCGGGACTCGCCGGGGGCCAGCGGTGCAAACAACGTCGCCTGCGCCGCCGCCGATGTGTCGAGGTCTTTGGCGAGCACCTCGCTGCTCGGGGCGCGCCCGCGGCCGGGGTGATGCACGCTGCCGTCGACGTCGATGCGCTCCAGCGGATGCAGCACAAACACGCGCGCCTCCGTGGGCTCAACGTCGGTGCCCCTGGCAGCTGCGTCCTCGTCGACGATCGCCACGCGGATGTTGGGCTGGGCCGCCAGCAGGCTGTCGATCGAACGCTGCAAGACAGCGAGGTCCATCGCGCACACCGCCGACCCCATCACCTGCTCGCCGTCGACGATGGGCACCGCGGTGACGATGGTGTTCGTGTCTCTGACCGTGCGGCTGGTGAGCACGCTGGAGACCGCCGGTTGGCGGGTGTCGCGGGCGGCGCGCAGGTAGGCGCGGTCGGAGTAGTCCTTGCCAATGCGCGACGGTGGGTCTGCCGAGCGCGCCGTGCCCTTGTCGTCGAGCAGGATGCAGACCGGCGCGCCTTCGATGAGCGCACGGTGCCGGGCGATGTCGTCGTTGAGGGAACCTTCAGCGTTGATGTCGTGTGAGCGCCCCAACAAGGCGATGGTCGACGTGCCCTGCATCGACGAGCCGAACCAGGCCCGCACACGTTGGGCGACCGCTCCCCCGATGAGTTCACGCTCGCGTTCGCGCGCCGTCGTGGTGTCGTGGACGGCTCGACGAGCCGAGCCAAAGCCCAGCAACAGTGCCGGGCCACCCGCCGCCACCGCGAGGGTCACCGTCAGCACCAGAGCGAGCGGGTACCGCTTGCCAGTTGTCCACGTCGTCGTCGCATTCGCCATTCGCGCGCAGCATTCCGCAGGTGGTGCATCCGTGTCGACCCACTGCACCGTCAGCACCCAATTCGGCCGCTCCGCGGCCGAACAATCCTGGTGATTCAAACTCCTGGGCTCCGCCCAGGAGTTTGAATCAGGCCGACGTCGCGTT
>JBIKRQ010000553.1:0-3630 GCA_044349155.1 Myxococcota bacterium | reverse complement strand
TGCCCCGCCGATCCAACCCGAGCGGTGCGGTTGCCCGGTGCGTCGCGTCATGTTAGATTGACAAAAATGTCAACGAGGCGCGGGCCGACGGCCACAGCGCATCCCAACGCGAGAAGGAACACCAGATGGCCAACGCCCTGCACTACAAGAGCAACCTCCGCGACATCTACTTCAACCTGTTTGAGGTCCTCGAGGTCGGCACGAAGGTGCTCGGTCACGGCGAGTTCGCCCACCTCGACGAGGAAACCATGCGCGACACCCTCGCGCAGGTCGAAAAGCTGGCCACCAACGAGCTGGCTGCGAGCTTCGTTGAAGGCGACCGCGTCCCCCTCAAGCTCGACGAGAAAACCGGCACGGTCACGTTGCCAGCGGGCGTGAAGAAGTCGATCGAGAAGGTCTACGAGGGTGGCTGGCACCTGCTCGAGGTGCCTGAGCGCCTGGGTGGCATTGGCGCGCCGCCGTCGATCTGTTGGGCCGTCAACGAGATGGTCGCCGGCTCGAATCCGCCGGTGGCGTTTTACACCTTCGGCACCTTCATCAGCCGCATCATCGACGCGCTGGGCACGCCTGAGCAGAAGAAGCGTTTTGCGCAGGCTGCGCTGGACAACCATTGGGGCGGCACCATGCAGTTGTCGGAGCCCCAGGCGGGTTCTGACGTCGGTGAAGCCCGCTGCCGCGCCAAGCACGTCGAAGGCGACATCTGGCACCTCAACGGCACCAAGTGCTGGATCACCAACGGCGACTTCGACGCTGTCGACAACATCCTGCACCTCGTGCTCGCGCGCCCCGAAGGCGGCAAGCCTGGCACCAAGGGCCTGAGCCTGTTCATCGTGCCGAAGTTCATGGTCAACGACGACGGCACCCTCGGTGAGCGCAACGGCGCGTTCTGCACGTCGATCGAGCACAAGATGGGCATCAAGGCGTCGGCCACGTGCGTGATGGAGTACGGCGCCGACAAGCCCGCCGTGGGCTACCTCGTCGGCAACGTGCACGACGGCATCGCTCAGATGTTCAAGGTGATTGAGCAGGCCCGCATGTTCATCGGCGTGAAGTCGATGGCGACGTTGTCGACGGCGTACCTGAACTCCCTGGCCTACGCGAAGGACCGTGTGCAGGGCGGCGACATCACGAAGATCATGGACAAGACCTCGCCGCGCGTCCGCATCATCGAGCACCCCGACGTGCGTCGTCAGCTCATGATCCAAAAGACGTTCGCCGAAGGTCTGCGCGCGCTCGTGATGTACGGCGCGAGCATTCAGGATCAGGTCGAGCTCGCCGGTGGCCACGGTTCGGGCGATGGCAAGAGCAAGACCCTCGACAAACTCAACGACTTCCTGCTCCCGCTCATCAAGGGCTACAGCAGCGAGCGCACCTACGACCTGCTGAACACGTCGCTGCAGATCTTCGGCGGCTCGGGCTTCACGCAGGATTGGCCGATCGAGCAGTACATCCGCGATCAGAAGATCGACTCGCTGTACGAGGGCACCACGCACATCCAGGCCCTCGACCTGATCTTCAGAAAGATCGCCCGCGACAACGGCGAAACGCTGATGGCGATTGCTGCTGAGATCATGGCCACCGTCGAGAGCGCTGACGGCAACGACGTCATCAAGGGCGAGAAGGAAGCCGTGGGCAAGGCCCTGGGTCAGCTGCAGGGCATCATGGGCGTGATGCTGCCGCGCATGGGCGAGAGCCTCTACCACGTGGGTCTGCACGCCAACCGCATCCTCTCGTCGATGGCCGAGGTGGTGATTGGGTGGTTGCTCGTGAAGCAGGCGATCGTGGCGCTCAAGAAGCTGCCGACGGCCAACGCCGCCGACAAGAGCTTCTACGAGGGCAAGCTCGCGATCCTGAAGTTCTACACGCGCGAAATCCTGCCCAACATCGCCCTGCACAAGAAGGTGATCGAAGGCAGCGACCTGAGCCTGATGGACGTCGCCGAAGCCGCCTTCTGAGCGGACGCCGACGACAGCGCTTGAAACGCGGCCACCTTCGGGTGGCCGTTTTCTTTTGCGCATCGAAGCAACGTCGGTGACGTCGTTGTTTTGGTGTCAGCGGTTCTTCATCTTTGGCTTCGTCTTCGACAACGGCGGCGAACACGTTGGTTCGTCAGCGCTCCAAAAGCAGCCGCCGTCTCGACGCTCGCAGCGCAGGTCGGCCTTGCTCTCTTGCCCATCCGGACATCGCTGCGGCGGTGCTGTTGGTGGAGGCGGACCGCACTGCGCTTCGTTGCGGCACAGCGGCGGACGCGGTGCGGGCACGTCGTCGATGACGTTGTGGCAGGCGCCGTTGTACTCGACGGGTTCGTCGGCCAGCGCTGCAGCACACGCCCCCGGATACGCGTTGCCGAAGCAGCCGCACACGGTGCGGTGCGCGCGCAGCTGGCGGGCTTGATCACACACACGCCGGGCCCGTCGCAGTCGCCGACGGCGGTGCTGCAGAAGTGGTCGGTTGGGCATGGGTGGTCGACGTCGCAGACGCGCGTGCAGCTGTGCTCTTCAAGTTGAAAACGACATTGCCCATCGGCGGCGCGCAGGCACAGCGGGCGTTGCTTGAGCGTGACGCGGTCGGGGCACAGCGCTTCGACCTGCTCCGTCGGGCCGCATGCTTCAGGAGCGCATGGCTCGGGGCAGCCACTGCGCGTCACGCGCCACCCACAGGTGCCGGCCGAGGCAAGGCACGCAACGTCCACGTGCTCCTCGGTGCCGTCGCTGCAGCGCTGCGGCGGTGCGACCGGAGGAGGCGGTCCGCAGCCACAGGTCCCCTGCCCTTCCTCGCAGACCTCACAGGCTGGTGGCGGCGTCGTCTGCGGCGGCTCAGGCCGAGGCGGGTCCGGCGTCGCGGCACAGCTCAGCCAAAGAAAGCTCGCCGCCAACGCACCGCCAGACGTCCACGTCCTCATCGCTCACCTCGTCGCCCATCAACGCGGCAGGAGGTGTGATCGGTCTGGCGTTGTCAAACCCACTTGTGGGGCAAGGTACGACACCGCATGTGGACGTCACCAAAGAGGGTTTCCCATGCGTTTTGTCTCCACCGCTCGCCAGGCCTGCCTGGTGGCCGCCTTGTGCGCCGCTGCTTGCTCCAACCAGGTCTCAGACACCGTCGCTGAAGTTTGCGACAACCGCGAAGACGACGACCTCGACGGCGCTGTCGACTGCGACGACGAAGACTGCGCTGTTCTGCCGGCATGCACAGTCCCCGTTGGCGAGGGCGAGGGCGAAGTCGGTGAGGGCGAAGGTGAAGGCGAAGGCGAAGTCGGCGAAGGCGAGGGAGAGGGCGAAGGAGAAGCGCCCCGTCGTGAGTTCGTGTGCACCGACGCCGCCGACGACGACGGCGATACCTTGATCGACTGCGACGACGACGACTGCGCCACCGACCTCGCCTGCACGGCAACACCCATCGGCGAGTGCCCCACGCCGCCTGCGGGCCTCACGCTGGAGCAGATGGCCGCGCGCTACGTCAGCGACATCGACCCGCTGTTTCGCGGCGAGACCACCGGCTGCATCCGCTGCCACGCCGAGGGCGGCCGCCGCGACATGCAGATGACCACCGATCCGTCGACGACGTTCACACTGCTGAACGACGGCGGCTTCCTCGACCACGACTTCGTCGACGGTGCTCCCCAGCGCG
>JBIKRQ010000174.1:0-12888 GCA_044349155.1 Myxococcota bacterium | reverse complement strand
ACCTCGAGGCGCTGTTTGCCCTCGAGACGGCGGCGCATCCGGGGGGCTGGAGCGAAGAGGCGATCCTCGTGGAACTGGTGCACCCCGACGCGAAGGTGTTCGGCGTGCGCGACGATGGCGCGCTGGTGGCGTGGTGCGCGCTGCGTGTGGTGGTCGACGAACTGTGGGTGCTGAACATCGCCACCCACCCCAACGCCCGGCGCCGCGGCCACGCCGACCGCCTGCTGCGCGTAGCGGCCGCTGACGGCATTTTCGGCTCGCACCTGACCGGGACGTGGCTGGAGGTGCGCGAAGGCAACAGCGGGGCTTTGGCGCTGTATGAGCGGCATGGCTTTGTGCGCCTGGGCCGCCGCCCGAACTACTACCCGCCGCTGCCGCCGGCGACCGCGCGCGAAGCCGCCGTCATCATGCGCGCGCCTCGATAGCGCACGTTTACCCACAGTGTCGCACCTGCTTGAGCGTCAGGGGGCCGTGCAGCTGGGGCCGTAGGCGACGCAAGCGCCGTCGGTGCACACGCCGCTGCCGCACACCGCCGCGCGGTCGCAGGCCTCGCCACCGGCACGCAATGCCGTGCACGAGCCGGCGGAGCAGAAGCTGCCGTCGCAGTCGAGGTCGACGTCGCAGGCGCTGCCCGGGCCCACGGTGGCCGTACATGTGCCGGCGTTGCAGACGCTGCGGTAGGGGCAGCGGTGGCTGCTGTCGCACACATCACCCACGTCGACGACGGCGGGTTCGCGGCACACGCCGGTGTCGTCGCAGCGGGCGGGCAGCACGCACGAGGGGCCATCGGCGCTGCATGCTTCGCTGGTTGCTGGTCGACGGACGCACACGCCCTCGATGCACTGCGCGGTCGTGCCGCAGCTCAAACCATCGGCGCTGCAGGCGGCGCCCACGTCGACGATGGACTCGCACACGCCGCAAAACGACAGGTCGAGGGTGCACGAGGTACCCGGCGCGCAGACGAAGGTTTCGACGTCGAGACCGCACGCCCCACCTGCTGGTACCTGGCCTTCCCACACCGACGCGCAGGGGCCCGACAGCTCGAGGAACTGCTCGTCGCACGAGACGTTCTCGAGGTGGGCGGCACACGCCTCGAGTCCCGACGTCGACAGCTTCACGCTGCCGGCCGCAGCGAGCGGTGCGAAGCGGGGCTCGAAGCGGGCTTCGCACGAAGGCGCAAAGGCAGCGAGGCAGGCGGCTTCGTCGTCGACCGCCATGCGCCCGCAGCGCACGTAGAACGGGCAGAACACGGGCGCCAACAGCTCGCAGTAGTCGGCGGCGTTTTGGTAGGCGGGCGCTTCGTCGACGCCGGCGTCGGGGGCGCCATCAACGCCCGCGTCGGTGCCGAGGTCGATCGCCGGCGTGGGAGCCGGGCAGCCAACGCAGAAGGCGACGGTGACGACGAGGATCGAAGGCAAGCGCATGGCCACGGCATGCCACGCGCGAGCGAAAGCGAAAGTGGGCGCTCAGTCGACGTCGACGGTGATTGCCGGGTTGCGGCAGGCCTCGAGCGCGATTTGTTCGTCGCTTTTTTCTTCGCCGTCGTCGCCGCTCAACGAGGCGTCGACGACGACACAGCTGCCGTCCTGGCACGTGGGCGTGAGCCGCTGCGGGTCGGCGAAGGTTCTCGCGCAGGCCTCGTAGGGGATTTCCAGCGAAGCAATCTCGCGGGCCTCGGCCACCTGCGTGCGGTCGACGGCGAAGTCGGCAACGGAGCAGCTGTCGACGACGAGGCAGCAGTCGCTGTCGACTTCACACACCGACGACGACTGCAACGCTTCGAGTTCGGGCGGAGGCCGGGCGACACAGCCCACCAGACCCACCGCCACACACGCACCAGCAACGAATGCCTTCATGACCGCCCCATCGCGCCGAACGTCGACGCTGCACGCGACGTTACCAGTCGAGGCGAACGCGGCCAGTGCCGCCCGGCGTGTTGCGCTCGCCGCCAACACCTGCACCGTCGGACGCCAGGGCGTTGCCGGGGACCGTGCCTGCACCGTTGGAGAACACCACGTTGGTGACGACCGGGTCGGCGAACGACGAGCCGCCACCGCCACCACCGCCGCAGTAGGTCCAGATGAAGCCCGCGCCGCCGCCGCCAAAGTGGCCTGCCCCACCACCGCCGCCGCCGCCGTTGTCCTGGCCACCGCCCGCGATCCAAAACGTGGAGCCGGTGCCGGTGTTGCACACGCCGTTGACGCCGTCGGCGCGACCGCCGCCATCGACAGCGCCTGCGGTGCCCGCGCACAACGGCGACGAGCTACCCGCGCCCTGCGCGAAGCCGCCGGTGCCGCCCGCCGTCGACGTGCCGCCCGTGCCGCCGCTCGCAGCGGTGCAAAATGGTGCAATCGATCCGATCGTCGCAGCGCCGTCTTCGCCGCGGTCGCCACCCGCGCCGCCGCGCGCGCCCGTGAGGCTGTTGCCGCCGTTGCCATCGCTGCCGCCGCCGCCGCCGCCGCCCGCAACGAGCAACGATGTGGCCCCACGGCGGATGTAGGAGGCGCCCGCACCATCGCCGGTGTCGCGGCCGCCCTCGGCCACCATGATCGTGAGGGTTTCGCCAGGCACCACCGCGATGCGCCCGATGACCGAACCGCCACCGCCGCCCGTGGCGCCAGGCAGGTTGCCGCCGTGACCACCGCCGCCCCACATCGTGGCGGTCAGCGACGTGACGTCGGCAGGGACCACAAACGGGAACTCGCCAGCGACGACAAAGTCGGTTTCTGGTTCGGTTTCGCCCTCTCCCTCGCCTTCTCCTTCTCCTTCGCCTTCACCAACGCAGATGCCGGCGTCGGCGTCGCAGGTGCCGGTGCAGTCGACGATGCTCGCGTCGTAGCGGCAGGCGTCGTCGACGCAGACGCCCGCAGGCGTGTAGACCACGAGCGAGTTGGCATCGCCGCAGTACGAGGGCGGTGGCGTGTTGCAGCCGGCACAGATGCTCGCGGGGATGCCCGTGCCAAGCAGCGCGATGTCGAGGGTGGGCTGGGTCGTGTCGTTGGTTTCGAGGTGCAGGGTGCCCGTAAACGGCCCCTCTACCGTCGGTGCAAACCGCAACTCGATGTTGCCGGCCTCCTGGCGAGCGAGCACGACGGTGCTGGCGCTGTCGACGAAGAACGTGTCGTCGCCGACGGTGATCGAGGCGGCGATCTCGAGCGGGTCGTCGCCGGCGTTGATCGCTGGCAGGACGTGCGGGATTTCGAGGCCCACAGGCAGCGCGCCAAAGGCAATCGGCTCGGTGCTGACGAGCAGCAGTGGGGCGTCGCGCGAGCCGATGACGTAGGCATCGTTGCAGGCAGCGGCCAACAGCAGGGGAAGACACAAAGCAATGCGCACGGCGAGCCTCCAGGCGACGTGCTCGATGTCGCAGGTTGCCCCGCAGTGCAACGGGCTCGTCGTCGACGCGGAGCGCAAAAACAGTTCGACCGCAAGCGGTCGAACTGTGGAGCCCACGATGTGCCTGGCGCGGTGCTTCAGCCGGAGCCGTAGCTGTGCAGGCCGTCGGCGAACCAGCCGAGGTTCACGCCCAAAAAGCCCGCGAGGATGACGAAGAAGCCCAACGCGCCGATGACCGCCGACGGCACGCCCACCCAGCCGTGGGTGATGCGCGCGTGCAGGTACACCGCGTAGACGATCCAGATGACCAACGCGCCGGTCTCCTTCGGGTCCCAGCCCCAGTAGCGGCCCCAGGCGTAGTGGGCCCACAAGGCACCCGTGACGAGGACGATGGCCACGAGCGCGAAGGCCACGAGGATGGAGTAGTAGGCAGCGCGGTCGAGGCGGGCGGCCTCGGGCAGGGCACGACGGAGCGCTTCGGGGCGCAGCACGCCGAGGAACACCGCAAACTGCAGCACCCAGCCAATGCCGAACAACGCGAGGTCCCATTGGGCCGACTGAATCGCCAGACGCCATGGGCCTTGCGGCATCAACGTCTTCGCGGTTTCGGCGGCGACCTGCACGTCGTTTTGCGTGTAGGCGTTGAGCACAATCATCGCGACGGTGGCCGTGCTTGCGCCAAAGGCGAGGGCGAATGCGAGCAGGGCCGGGCCTGTGGGCGCATCGACCACCTGACGACGACGCCACAGCAGCACGAACGCGCCCGCCGACAACACCAGCGTGGCGATCATGAGCACGCCGACAAACGGCGAGGGCACGTAGTAGGGGGCGAAGTTCTCGCCGGCCATGCGGCCTGCCGGCATGAGCTCACCGCCCATGCTGGCCAACAACTTCACCTTGTACTCGGCGGTCTGAAACAGCTGCACGCCACGGCCCAGCAGCAGGTACAGCAGGCCGTTGACGACGAGGACACCCGCCGCCACCGCCGACAAACCCACGCGCTCTTTGGCCTTGAGCAGGAACAGCAGGCTGAACACCGCACCCATGGTGCCCGCGGCGTAGCCGATGGCCGAGCTGATCACGTGGATCATGATCCACCACGACTGCAGTGCTGGCACGAGGGGCTTGATGGTGGCGTCGGTCGACAACGACGCGAGACCCATGGCCGTCAGCGCCAGACCCATGGCGAGAATGCCCGCGAAGCGGATGCGGAACTTCACCTCGCTGACGAGGAACACGAAGACGATGCCCCAGGCCATGTAGACGAGGATCTCGTACAGGTTCGTCCACGGCGGGTGCTGCGTGTAGATGACGAAGCGCTGCGTGCCCTCGAGGGTGAGACCCGTGGCGCGCTCAGCAGCAGCGAGCTCGACGAGGCCGCCTTCGTGCCAGCGCACCACCATGCCCACGACCTGGAACAAGAACGCGGTGGTGACGGTGAGCGTGCCCACCTTGCGGAGCATGAACCGCCGCGTGATCAAGTTGCCGATGTACAGCAAAAGACCGGCGAAATAGCCAGCGAAACAGATGTTGTAGAAGAGCGTACTGGAGATGTTCACGTCGACTCCTTGGTCGTCGGCGGGGCCGATTCAGTGGACTTCTGCTGGCGGCGGGCGTCGCGCAGGGCGCGGGCTCGATCTTTGGTGCTCTCGCCGTCGCCGAAGGCGGCCACGAGGACCTCCTTCAGGCTGACGAACTCTTCATCAAACGCGTACTGGTGGCGGCGGGCGGCACCAGCAACGATGAACTCGTAGCGACCCGTGGCGGCCCCCGCAGCGTCGAGCACGGGCACCAGCCGCGCCCAGTAGCGGCGGTGGCTGAGGAAAAACGCCATGTACATGCCGACAAACATGACAAGGAAGCCGAAGAAGACCCACGGGATGAACGGCACGCGGCCGACCTGCACGCCGGTGGCATACAGTTGGTCGAAGCCGTGGAACTGCACCTCGAAGCGGTCGCGGCGGACGTTCTTGTCGAAGTCGGGGTAGCTGCGAAAGACGACGAAGTGGGTGGTGGTGCCATCAGGATTGACCTGCTGCACGCGAACCGCCGCACCCAACCCTGCGAAATCAGGGATGGTTTCGATGGGCAGGAATGCTGTGCCGTCGGCCATCACCGCGCGCTCGCCGATGCCCAGCTCGTATTGCAGGCGCTGACCGCCGCGGGGACCAATGTCGAGTTTGACGCGCTGGTCGCCCGAGATGGGGCTGTAGGATGCCTGGTAGAAGGTGTAGCCCTTGTATTCCAAAGGATCGTTGACCCGGATGGTTTTGGTGATCACCGGGTTCACGGGGCTTTCGGGGTCGTACACCGAAAGGTCGCTCTCGAACTCCATCGGCGCGCCGTCGACGAAGGTCTTGAGGCGGAAGTCTTCGCAGCGAATCTCGAAGCCGAGGTCGTGGGTGTAGGGCATGCGGCCCGGGCCCCACACACGCACGAGGCGGGCGTTCTTCTGCTCGCTGATCATCATCATCCCGTCGATCTTCGTGAAGTTCACGAGGATGCCGCCGGTGAAGATGATCAAGAGCCCGGCGTGAATGATGTAGACGCCGAAGCGCGCGAAGCGGTGACGCTCGAGGAAGAACCAGCTGTTGCCGTCGCGCTCGTCGGCGAAGCGGCGCTTGCCAAAGATGGCGGCCACGACTGCCTTGGCCTTGTCGACGTTCTCGCCGCTGACCGTCGCGCGGTAGACCTGCTTGATGCCCTTGAGCTGCTCGTCGGAGAGGTGCTTTTTCGGGTAGAGCGCGTCGAGCCAGATTTTGGGGAAGCGCTCGATCGAGCAGGCGGTGATCGAGATCAGCAGGTAGCCGATGATGATCACGAACCACCAGCTGCCAAACACGTCGTTCATCTCGAGGAACGTGAACAGCTTGAGCTTCCACGCCTGCGTTGCCCACTGGGCCGCGTGCTGCTCGTAGGTGAGGGTTTGGTCGAAGAACATGCCGACGAAGCAGGCCACGCCGAGGACCATCAGCAGCCACATCGCCCGCGGCAGCGAGCACATGAAGCTCCACATGCCGGCATACACGCGGCCCACGAGCGACGTTTGACGGGCGACGTCGGCGTCGGCGGCCAGGCCTTCTGGGTCGAGCTCTTCACGGGTCGTCATCGGTCGGTCTTCTTTCTCAGGCCTGCCCGGCGTTCGTTGTCCGGGTGCGTCTGAACCACTGGCAGTGTCGTCGTCATCGCGAGATCTGCCGCGTGTGGCGGCGTGCCGCGCGCGTGTGTCAGGGCTTCTTGTTCCAGTGCTGAATGCGGGCTTTCGCCGTCGAGAACTCGAACGGCGTCATCGTGGGCGCCTGGTCGGTGTGGCAGCGGGTGCAGCTCGTGGCGTCGGGTTTGGCGACGAGGTTGAGGAGGCTTGAGAGCTCCTTGTCGCGCATGACGTACTCGGGCGTGTAGTTGCGACCAGCACCATGGCAGCTCTCGCACTGAATACCGGTGAGCCCGAGCTGCGTGTCTTCGGGGACCATGGTGTGGCAGGCGAGGCAGCGCGGGTTCTTCTTCGCCGCGTCGTCGAGGATGTCCCAGGCGCGGGCGTGCGGGCCGTTTTCAAGGGCGGCGAATTCGGCGGCGTGGCAGCTCTTGCAGCGCTGGCCACCGACGTAGTCGTGGGCGACAACACCTGCCGCATCCGACGGCGACGACGCGAAAACGACGACCACGAGGGCGACGACGAAAAGCAGGAGCGAGCCAGCAAGGCTCGTGGCCTTCGAACGAGACATGACCAGTGCGGTAGCCGTTTCGGCTGTCGTCGTCGAGGGCTGCAGACGGGATCGGTCAGCGGCCGACGGCAGCGCCGACATATTCCCAGATCGCTTTTTGTTGCGACCACGTCGCCTCGCACAAGCGAGCGTGTCAGCCGACGCGAAACCGGTAGCTGTCGCCCTCGTGCTCGTAGCCGACGACGACGATGCCTGCCCCGCTGAGGACGCCTGCGCGCGGATCGTGGTGGACGCCGGCTTGCGGCCAGACGATCCATTTCTCGCAGGGCCCGGTGAACGACACCGTCTGCTCGAGCAACACCCCAAAAAGCGTTGCGAAGTGCGTTGGCCACGTGTCGACGACGGCGGCGTAGGCCTCGACCTGCTCGACGAGCCGGGTCAGCTGGCGGGCGCTCTTGAGCTCGATGACGACCGGGACAACGACGTCGCCGTCGATCCGGAGCGCCAGCAGATCGCAGACGACGCGGCCCGTGGCGGTGACGATCGCCAGCTCGTCGGTGACGAAGCGCAGGTCGCTCGACGACGACAGCGGCAGGCGTCCCTGGTGGGTCTGGGCCTGTCGGATCAAGAACGACTGCAGCCGCTTCTCGGGCGTGGGGCGGCCTTGATCAACGTCGACGCAGTGGCGGGCGAACTCGACATCGAAGTGCTGCGCGAGCTTGCGCAGGTCTTGATACGAACGCCCACGCTGTGCCGTGGCCGGCAGCAGACCGACCATCGTCACCGCCGTGGTGGTGGGTCGGAAATGCACGCGATCGCCGTGCGCGGTGAGCACCGCGCCAAGGTCACGGCGCAGGACGCGGGCCTTGTCGATGACGTCGTCGAGCTGTCGACCGATATCGGACATGGCCACCTCCTCGCGCGTCGTGGTGTTGCCCGGGTCAGCGGCCGACGGCGGCGCCGACGTATTCCCAGACCGCTTTTTGTTGCGACCACGCCCCCTGGCCGACGGGCACCAGCGAAAACAGGCCCTCCCACGACGGGGTGCCGCGGTGGTCGGCGGCCAGTGGCACGAGCACAGCGCCTGACAGGTCGTGCTGCGCGAACAACCGCAGTGCTCTGCGCATGTGCCACGCCGAGGTGACGAGCCCGACACGGCGCAGGCCCCGCTCACGAATCAGTTGTGCACAAGCGATGGCTTCTTCGTTGGTGGTACGGGTGTTGTCGACGAGGACGATCGCCGACTTCGGCACGCCCACGCCCTGCCACAGCACCTCGGTGGCGCGCAGGTTGTCGAACTGGTGCAGAAAGCCCGGGATGGGGGTGCCGGTGGCGATGAGCAGCGGCGTGCGCTGGGCGTGCCACAAGCGCGCCCCGAGCATGACGCGGTCCCCCGACGGCGAGAGCTCGAACTGCCCGTGGGGCGCGTCGGCCGCACCACCGCCAAGGACGATGACCGCGTCGACGGGCGCTTCCTTGAACGGGTCGTTTTGAAACGGCGCTTCGAGGGAGAGCAGCAGCCATTGACCCAGCGGTTCGTTGCCAAGCAGGGTGATGACGACGACGACGACGGCGGCACCGATGGTCTGCGGCGAACGGCGCGCATGGCACCAGGCGAGCACGGCGATGCTGCCAAGCCACGCCAGACCAAACGGCAGCAGCAGTCGGCCCGCTACCTTTTGCAGGATCATGCCCGAGGGGGCAGCCAACACAGCGACGCCGAGCGCGACGACGACGAGGGCCGCGCTTTTCCGATCGAGCTGTCGCGTGAACAGCGCTCGGAGCAGCACGACGAAGACGACGTACGCAGCGATGGCGGTGATCATGTCGGCTTCTTCTGCTGGTCGTGGCTCGGCATCGCGCGGACCATAGCAGGCGCGATCGTCGTCGAGAAAAGCGAAGGGCCCGGCGGTGCCGAGCCCTTCGCTTGAGCGGTCAACGTCGCGTCACCACATGCCGCGGTACACCATCACGACGCCGGCACCGGCCGGCGTTCCGTTGATGGTGGGTGCGCCACAGGCGATGTCGTCGTAGTCGTCGTTGTTGACATCGCCCATCGCGACAGAGAGTCCGAGCCCGGCTCTATCGCCTTCTGCGCATCCCGTCAGCAGCTTCGCACCTGTCGAGGTGCCGCGGTAGACGAAGCCGTTGCCGCCCGTCGTGGACATGTTGGGAGCACCCACCATGAAGTCGACGTAGCCGTCGAAGTTGACATCGCGACCGCCCGCGACCGACTCGCCAAAGCGCGAGTCGGTTACCGTGCCGCGGACAACCTGGACGAGTGTTGGCGTCGAGGTCGTGCCGAGGTAAACGCGCGCCGCACCAGCGTGCGACACAGCGGCGCCGGTTTCATGTTCGCTGGGGGCGCCAACGAGCAAGTCCGGACGACCGTCACGGTTGACGTCGCCAGCAGCGGCGAGCGCGTAGCCAAACCGCGACTTCCCCGTGCCCGTCAACTCGAACAACGTCTGGGTGTAGAGGCCGCCGCCTGCAAACCCGAACACAGCGCCTTCGCCCTGTGTGGGGGAGCAGCCAGCGTCGCCGACGATGACATCGGTGGTGCCGTCGTTGTTCATGTCGACGCCTGCGAGCGCGAACGGCTCCTTCAGGGTCGAGCCGCCGGGGCAGTGATCGGCGATGCCGTCCTCCTCGTCGTAGACCTGCGTCGTTGTGTTGAAGCGAAAAAGCAGCACGGGAACTGCCGAGTCACGCGTCGACACCGCGAGCGAGTCGACACCGCCGGTGTTGCCGTAGATGTTGCCAACGTTCGCGATCGAGGTGCCGAACTGGTCGCCCTCCTCGCCCGCCGGGCGGTAGATGTAGTCGTCGGCGACGGCGTCAGGGATACCGCCAGTCCACTTGTGCACCTCGACGGCGCCACACGAAAGACAGAGGCACGTTGGCCCACTTGTTTCGGTGCAGGCGCCAGGAACGCCGATGGCCAGTCGCTTCGTCGTTGAGCTTCCCTGCTGCAGCACGGCGAGGGCGTTGCCGTAGCGCTCGCCAGCGCGGGTGCCGTTGACGCTCCAGCTTGGGAGCGCCTGGAAGTTGCCGGAGCTGTTGGCGAGCCACACGTCGACGCGGCCGGCTTCGGTGAGGCTGCCGTTTGTGGCGTCGGGCGCGCCGCTGATGAGGTCATCGCGGCCGTCGTTGTTGAGGTCGGCGAGCAGCACGCGGCGGCCAACCTTCTGGTCGACAGCCGAGCCCTTCACGAAGGTTTGTGAACTCGAAACGAGGAATTGCGGGCCGGCAGGCGTGCCGTTGAAGACGCGCACCGTGCCCTCGTTCGACCCCGCAAAGGATGCGCCGAGGATGATGTCGCTGCCCTTGTTGCCGGTGGGGAACGGGTCTTTGCGGGTCACGCCGCCGGCGAGCATGCCGTGATGGAATTCTTCGTACGTGCTGTTTTCCCCGGTTACCGCTCCGGCGGGACCGGAGCCTGCATAGACTCCGCGGTACACGAGCGTTCCGTTCGCTCGTCCACTGTAAATTGAGCACTTGCCTGTTGGGCCTGAATAGCCATCGCAAACCGCGATGTCTTCGTAGGTGTCCTGGTTGAGATCACCGAGGGAGGCGACTGCATGCGATGGGAGAAAAATCGGAGCTATGCCAGGATCACCCATTCCGAAACGCGAACTTGGAGATGATGGAAAGATGCCATTTGCAGTCGCGAGCCAGACATCAAGCTGCTTTTCGCTCGTATAGCCGGCTTCGACTTCAACATGCCCGTTGTAGTTTGCAACAAGGATGTCGCCCTTTCCGTCGCCGTTCACGTCGGCACTCGCCATCGCGGCGCCGCAGAAGGGCGTGTTGTTCGCTGCATCACGTGGGCACCCGAGGGTGAGGCTCGTGGTGCTGATGCCGCCGTCATTGCCGAGGCCGCGAAAAACGCTGACCCAACCGTAGATTGCCGGGCTGTAGGGGAAGTTCGATGCGGGCTTCACGGCCTGAGGGAAGCTGACGGCCACCTCGTCGGCGCCGTCGCCGTTGATGTCTTTCACAGCGACCACCACGCCCGGGATGAGCGGGGCGCTGGCGGTGCCAAAGGTGCGCATGGTGCGGGAGAAGGTCTGCGTGGTGAGATTGAACTTGAACTCCCACATCGCGCGGGTGTTGGACGTGCCCACGGAGTAGCCGCCAGTGGCGTAGATGTAGCCGTTTGTGCCGCCCGAGGAGCGTGTTTTTGCAATCGCGACCGACGTGCCCATGTAGGCGTCAGCCTCGTTGCTCTCGAGCTTGATGGCGGGAGAGAAGCCGCTGAACCCGGTGGTGCAGTAGCGTGAACGAAACACGACAATCACGCCTTCGTCGGTTTCGCCGCCGACTTCACCAAAGGGTGCGCCAGCGACAATGTCGGCGCACTTGTCGTTGTCGACGTCGGCAACGGCGAGGGAGCGGCCCATGTAGGCGTTGGCGATGTCGGAATCGAGCGTCCAGGTGGCGGTTGTGGCTGGGCCACTGACGGCGCCGAGGAACACCTTGATGATTCCCTCTTTCACCTGGCAACCGGCAGCCGTGTCGCAAGCCTCAGGCGCGCTGACCACCACGTCGTCGTAGCCGTCGTTGTTGATGTCGCCGCTGGCCACGGCCCAGCCGAAGAAGCCGCGACCGGTGGTGGTGGACGTGACCTGGTGGGCCACACCGCCCAGGTTCGTGCTGGACGCCGTGGCCAGTGGGTCGATCAGGATGGGGTAGGCGGCATCGGTGTCGTCGAAGGCGATGACGATGTCGCTGCCCACCACCTCGAACCACGTTGGCACTTCTTGCGCGTTGGCATCGAAGGCGAACAGGTTGCCGTAGGCAATGACAGGCAGTCCGTTGTCGTCGTTCAACAGGACGTTGGAACTGTTGAACAAGATGGGTTGCAACCCTGCCGTCAGCACCGTGAGGCGCTGTTCATTACCGGGCATCAGCGGCGCTTCCACGAGCATGGCGTGCTCAATGCCGTTGCGGGCGGTGGTGACCCACTCGGCCACCTCGGGCCGTTCCCAGCCCGCGAGTGTGGCATCGCCCCAGGCGTCGGTGGGCGCTGTGGCGTCGAGCACCAGCCCCACGCTGACGTCGCCCGTGTTCAGGCTCCACACGCCGTCGGCCTCGGTGGCCGCAGTCAGCGCGGCATCGCCGCTGACGAGCTCGGCCGCGAGCGCATCGCCGCCATCGAGAAATGCCTGCTGCGCATCAGCGCGCGCTGCCATCAGTGCTGTAAAAAAAAACAGCACTGTAAACCCGTGAAGGCTTCAGTCTATTCATCATATTTCAAACCCCACCGTCGTCGAGCTGACGACCGAACCGGCTTACAGCTGGCAGCGGTCACCTGTCAAGGGTCATCCGGACAGGTGAGCGCGTACTCGGCGGGCATCCAGATAACGTTGTCGATGGAGCCCCCACGTGAGCGGGCGAACTGCGGGGCGGAGTATTCACTGCAAAGGTCCGGATCGGAAACACCCCATGCGGACCAAAAGAGCTCGGGGGCAATCTCACCGAACTCGAAGCGAAACGCCGTCAGGTCCTCGCTGACGCTCAACATGGTGCAGTTCCGATCCTGCTCGCACTCACGACCAACACCACCAGCGCCGGTGGGCGGGCACCGGTCGCAATTTGCTGCGGAGTCGAAGATCACCCGCAGAAAATCCCTGTCGCTGGCGTAGTAGCGCTCCGTTGTGGCGGCGCACGTCGGCGTCGCGCCCACGGATGCCGATCCGAGTGTCGGCGCTTCGCCGGAGTTGAGGTTCACCAGCAGTGCCGTCTTGGACCACCACTCGATTCCCGGCGAGTAGACCGCGCCAAGCGGCAGACGCCCATACAGCCGCACCTCGACGACCCAGGTCTCTTCGTCGAGCTGGTGGGACCAGCCGGCGGCGAGGTCGTAGTAGGCGTGGAACTGGTC
>JBIKRQ010000173.1:0-12896 GCA_044349155.1 Myxococcota bacterium | reverse complement strand
AGTCCTCTCACGGAAGGCGAAGATGCGTTTACGAAGGTCGAGGGAGAGCGGAGCAGGCATCACACAGTCAGATCACGCCGGATCGCGAATGGGATCGGTCGATCGATCGATGGAAGAAGCGCTGTAGTTGCCCCTGTGACCATCAACATCAGTGAACCGTGAGTGGTTGTTGGCAATCCATGAAAGCGGGCCCGTTCGGGCCCGTTTCATTTGACCCATGAGCAAGCGCCGGCCTGCGGCCGCCGAAGAAGCTCTGACCGAAGAGGTTCGTGCACTGAGCTGTCAACAACGCCTACGACAAGCGTTGGCGCAGCCCCTCGACGAGGTCGGCGGGCAGGGGTGTGCTTGCACCGGTCTGGTCGATGGCGACGTGCACCGTGCGGCAGCGGCCCACCGGCACACCAGCGCCCTTCGTCATCGTGCTCACCACGATCAAGCTGCTCTTGCCGAGCTTTTCGAGCGCGAAGGTGAACGTGACGTCGTCGCCCACGTGCAGCGGTGCGGTCTGTTGCACGCTGGCTTCCACGATCGGCATCGCCCATTTGCGCTCGCGCAGAATGCTGGCGACGGAGCAGCCCACCTCGTCGAGCAGCGCTTCAAACGCCGTGTGGTGCAACACGAGGGGCTGCACGAAAAAGGCAACGCCCGCGGCGTCGGTGTGGCTCAAGCGCAGGCGGATCGTGTGGCTGAAGGCCATGGCTGTCTCCTGGTGGTGTCGTCGTCAGTGTCGAAGGTGAACGAACGTTCTTCGACGCGCAGGTCGCGCGCCTTTCGCTCAGAGTCGCTCAGCAGAAAACGTCATGCCGGCGGTGCGCAAGCGATCGATCAAGACATCGCCCATCGCTGCTGCCGGCGTGGTCACACCACCGCTGCTCGTGAGCGCATCGCGCGCCAGACACAAGCCCGCTTGCGCCAGCATGATCGCCGTGCCGCCGTAACCCGGGTCTTTGTGGCCTTGCACGACGACGCGGAAGTGCGCGCCATCGCTCTTTCTGTGTCCGTGCAGGTGGCAGGTGAAGTGGCCGGTCTCGCGTGCTTGTTCGTTTGGGCCGTCACCTTGCGCGGGCATCACCTTCGCCAACAATGACCGCCCCATCGACGTCGCCGCCGCCGCAAACACCGACACCATCGAGGCCTGCACCGCGCGCGCGGCGAGCTGTCCGCGCACCCCACGACCAAAGCGGTGCTGCTCGTTGTACGAGAAGCCATCGCCCCACGGCATGCCCAACAGGTGGTGCGAGCGACGTACCACGCGCGCGTTGATCGCGGCCATGAAGAACGGGCCGACGTAGCCGTTGACGTCGTCGTCGAACTTCACGCCGAAGAAGTCGCCGCGGTCGGGACCACGCACCCCACCGGGCGTGAGCATGTACGCATCGCGCATGCCCTTCGCCAACGCAGGGTCGCTGGTGGCGGCCTCCATCACAGCAAGCAGGCTGTGCGCTGTTCCGCCCGACACACCACCGGCGGCACGCATCAACGTGAACCGCACGACGTCACACGCACCGCCATCGGCCATCGCGGTCTGCTGCAACAGCAGGGTGCCGAGGTCACTGGGGATCGAGTCGAAGCCGCAGCAGTGCACAATCCGCGCGCCTGTCGACGTCGCGGTCGCGTGGTTTGCTTGGATGCTCTTGAGGATGAACGGCGGCTCGCCCGTGAGGTCGCAGTAGTGCGTGCCCGCCGCAGCACACGCCGTGGCGAGGGGCAAGCCGTGGCGCAAATACGGCCCCACCGTGGTGATGATGGCCGTCGTTTTTGTCGCGAGTGCGGCGAGGGCTTGCGCGTCGGTGGCGTCGACCACTTCGACAGCCGGTGCACCGCAGGCTGCAGCAACGGCCGCGAGCTTGTCGCGGTTTCGGCCAGCGATCGCCCAGCGCAGCCCCGCTTTGACCTCGGCAGAGCGCGCGAGCTCCTGGGCCACCAGCGCCCCTGTGAAGCCGGTGGCACCAAAAAGCACGAGGTCGTACGGGCGTGTCATGCGCGCGTGCTGCCGGGTTTGTCGTCGTCACGCAAGGTCTGCGCGGCCGGTCGACGTGGTCGTTCGAGCGTGTGTGTGAGCCCCGAGAGGCAGGTGTTTGGAGCCGGTTGATCTGGCGGGGAAGTTTCCCCGCCCACCCCTCAAGAGATTCGCCTCGGCGACAAACCGCAAAGCCGGTTTCTCTTCGAGGCTCAACCCACACAAAACGTGTGTGAATTCTGTGTGTGCGATCGGTGAAACGCCGGCTGCGAAAGCCCCGACGCAGGCTGCAACGCGGTCGACGCACCACAGCAATGTCCAAAAATCGGCTTTCCAACGCGGCGAAAACCGAGGCAGTGGCAGATGTGTGGCGCAGTGTGACTGGCCCGAATTCTGCTCATGGCCGGGTGTCGCCATTGACCCACCGAACGGGGCGGTTCACAGGTCAGGGACGTGAGGTGTTGTCGTGAACGCAGCGAATCGACCGACTCAGCCGACCGTGTTCTTCGCGCTCTCGTCTGAGGGCATGGGCCATGCGACCCGTGCAGCACCGCTGATCGTGGCCCTGCGCGAGCGTGGCTACCGTGTTGAGGTCTACTGCGGCGGTCGCGTCGCCGAGTTCCTGCGGCAGAAGACGGGTGGCGAGGTGCACGAGCACTTCTTCATCCCGCTCATCTACACGAACAACGCTTTGGATATCCCCGCGTCGCTTCGCTACAACTTCGCCCGCATCGCGCCGTGCCTGAAGCAGGTGTGGGCGATGTTCTGGCGGATGCGCAACGAGAAGCCCGTCGCCGTCATCTCCGACTTCGAGTTCATGTCGGCCTGGACGGGTTGGTGGTCCGGCACGCCGGTCATCGCGCTCGACAACATGCACGTGATCACCCACGGCGACATGCCCGAGCCGCCCACCAAGCAGGAGCGCAAAGAGAAGGCGAACATCGCCGCGGCCATCTGGTGGAACGGCCCCGTCCTCGACCGCATCTTGATCACGTCGTTCTTTCAGCCCGGCCTCAAGCCTGGCGTCGACACGAACAAGGTCCGCTACGTCCCCTGCGCCACCCGCCCCGAGGTGCTCGCGCGTCGCAGCCGCACCACCACCAACGGCCCCGTGCTCGTGTACCAGACGTCGTCGACGAACGCCGACCTCCCCGGCACGCTCAGCACCGCCGCCATCAACGGCAACCTCCGCTTCGTCGTGTACGGCACCAAGCGCACGGGCACCGACGACAGCGGCCGCGTTGAGTACCGCGCGTTCTCCGAAGCTGGCTTCCTCGACGACATGGCGGCAGCCCCGTTTGTCATCGTCAACGGCGGTCACAGCACGATGGTCGAGGCCCTGGCCCTCGGCAAGCCCGTGCTCTCCGAGCCGATCCAGAAGCAGTACGAGCAGCAGGCCAACGCCGTCGGCCTTGAGATCATGGGCGTTGGCAAGGGCGTGAAGAAGATGACGGCCGACGCCATCCTCGACTTCGCCACCCGCGTGCCCGCGATGGCGGAGAAGGCCGCGGAGCTCACGAACCTCGTCGACAACGAGGGCCTCGTCTCCGCCGTGCTCGAGGTGCTGCACGATGTGGCCCCCGGCCGCGCACTGCCCCCAGCCAACGTGCTGTCGATGGAGAGCTACCGAGACGCCTACGCCATGGCCGCCGAGTGACGGTTCGCTGACCAGCAGGAAACAAAAAACGCGGCCGAAGGGCCGCGTTTTTTTTGCCGAATCAATGAAGCCATGTTCGACCGGCGAACACGTCGGCGTTGGTCACTTCTTCTTGCCAGCCGGTGCAGGAGCGGGAGGCGCCTGCTTCTTGTCGTGGGCGTCTTTGTTCGCCTTTTTGCTGGCGTCGTCCTGTTTCTTGTTTTTGTCTTTGGACTTCGGGTTCTTGTCGCCCATGTGGACCGCCGTGTTGGGGTGAACCGACCACCGTACGCCGAATGCGCGCAGCGTGCGGTCGGTAGGACAAAAACAACCGGCACCGCCGCTGTGCGTCAGACGCACACTGCGGTTGGCCCGAAACCTGCTCAAGTTCCCGGCAGACAACCGATTGCTTCGCGCAGTGTGCATTTCGCGATCTCTGTCCTGTGGCCTTGCCAGCGGGGCCCATCGTGGTGAAACTGCCAGAGTCCGGTTGCTGAAGTGGGTGTGATCGTGATGCGTCGTGGTGTTGCTCTGCTGTTCGCCGTTGTCCTGGGGTCAACCCTGGGTGCAACCGTGACGTCGTGTGCGGCCGCCGACGAGTCCGTCAGCGCCGTTCGCACCATTACCGTCAAGCCACGCCTCGTCGTCGACGGCACCATCGCGTTGGCCGATCGCAGCGCCAACATCGCCATCAACTCCCTGGTCGCTCACGCCAACGAAGCCCGCGTCCTTGGCGACAACGACGTCGTCGCGGCCGAAGAAGCTGGCGTCGTGTTCAACTTCGCCGCCGACGGCAGCAACCACAGCGAAGCCCGCGCCTGGTCGGTCCCCGTCGACGGCGGCACGGTCGCGGTGGAGTTCGGTCCCGCCGACAGCGACGTCGCCGCCACCGACAGCAGCCTGGTCAGCCTCGTCGGGCACACCGCGATCATCGAGGGCACGATCACCATCGCCACGGGCACCTTTGGCGCCTTTGGCGAGGTCGACCCCGACGGTACGCCTGCGGAGCCCGTTGCTCCGGCTGCCGAAGTCGATCCCGACGGCACGCCCGCGATCCCCGACGACGTCGACACCTCCGAAGTCGACCCCGACGGCACGCCCGCGATCCCCGACGACGTCGACAGCACCTCTGAAGTCGACCCCGACGGCACGCCCGCGATTCCCGACGACGTCGACGGCACCTCCGAAGTCGACCCCGACGGTACTCCCGCGGAACCGAGCTCAGACACCAGCGAAGTCGACCCCGACGGCACGCCCGCGCGTCCGCGTGGCGAGGTCGACCCCGACGGCACGCCGGCGCGTCCCCACGGCTTCGATGCCCTCAAGGCGGTGCGGGCTCGTGTGGCAGCACAGAAGAAGTCGCGCGCGTCGGGGCAGTCGTCGGGCGGTTCGGTGGTGGTGCCCTTCACCCTCGTGGTCGACGGGGCTTTCGCCCAGCGCGTCGCCCTGAGCGCTTCTGACGTGGCCGGCGTGGGCGCTGACGAGTTGTTGCCCATCGACCTGCGCGTCGATGTGAGCACGTTGTTGACGTCGGCCCGCGTGGCCACCCTCGAGACGTTGGCGCGTTCGGCGATCACCGCCGGTGTGCAGCGCCAGGGGCTCGTGCTGGCCGTGCCAGCGGCCACGACGGCGCAGGCGGTGGCGGTTGATGTGCCGGCGGCCGAGGCCATCGTGGACGCACCGGTCGTGGGCGAAATGATGGTCGTGGGCAGCACCCACTGACACGGCCGCCACAGCTGTCGACGTCTCCAGCCGCCTTCGGGCGGCTTTTTCGTGCCTGCAGCGCTGCAAGCGGTGGGGTGTTCACTGGTCATTCGGGATGACAGGGTTTGCCCATGAGCAGTGCCCGCGCCCTCGCCCTCGACACGCTGCCCGTGCACCTCGAGCTGCAAGACGCTGTGGAGGTCGCCTGCGCGCGCGACCTGGCGTTCATCGAGGAGCGACTGCTCCTGGGCCGCAGCGTGCTCGTCGAGTGCGACAAAGAGCTCACCGTGCACCTGCTGGTGGCGTTGCGGCAGCGCTTGAAGCGCCTGACGGCCGCGGGGACGAAGGCGCCGAAGCTTGTGATCGTCGACGGACGCAGTGGCCCCGACGAGCCCTCGGGCGGGCAGCTGACGCGCATGATCAACCAGCTTGGGGCGGCCGTGCGTGGCGCCGTTGAGCGCAGCGTGGTGGTACTGCCGCATCTCGACGTGCTGACGACGACGAACACCGGCCTCACGCTCGAAGCACGCGAAGCGATCCCGCTGCTCTACGAGAATCCCGATGTGTGCCTGCTCGGCTTTCGCGATCCGAGCTTTGAAATTCCGCGCGCGTTGTTGGGCGTGTTTTCCGCACGTCGCGAGATCGTGGGCATCGCGCGCGATGCGCTGCCGCGCTTGATCACGCAGCGTGAAGCACGCGCCATCTCGACGACGTCGTTCGATCCGTACGCGCTGTATCCGCTGTGCTCGGGGCAAAATCCGGTGCGCTTGCGGCGCCTGCTGTCAGACCTGTCACGACGTGCCGAAGCCGTGGGCGACAGCAGCAACACCGGTTCGCGCGTGTATGCCGAGCTGCGCCAACAGACTGCCGGCGACGAGGTGCAACTGCCGCAGGTCGACCTCGACAACGACGTCGCTGGCTACGGTTCGGTGAAGACACGCTTGAAGCAGGAACTGCTCGAACTCGTGTGGCGCAAAGACCAGAGTGCGTCTCCTGCTGACGTGGCGGCGATCGAAGACCTGCTGCCGCGCGGCGTGGTGTTTCATGGACCACCGGGCACGGGCAAAACGTACTTCGCGAAGGCGGTGGCGACGGCGTTGTCGGCGACGTTGTTTGTCGTTTCGGGGCCCGAGCTGAAGAGCAAGTGGGTGGGCGAGAGCGAAGAAAACCTGCGGCGCATCTTTCGCAAAGCGCGGCAGTCGGCACCTGCTGTGATCGTGTTCGACGAGATCGATGCGTTCGCCCACGCGCGCGGCACCTACGCGGGCAGCGGTGTGGAGCACTCGATGGTGAACCAGCTGCTCACCGAGATGGATGGCTTTCGCAAAAACGAGAACGTCTTTGTCATCGGCACGACGAACCTGTTGTCGAGTGTCGACCCCGCGTTGCTGCGGCCGGGGCGCTTTGAGTTTGTGATCGAGATTCCAGCACCCGACGCTGCCGATCGTTTGGCGATCGCCACGTTGTACAACCAGCGGCTGCAGCTGCAGTTGTCGTCGACGTTGTTGGCGCATCTGGTGAAGCGCACCGAGGGCGAAGCCGATGGCGTGCCGCAGCCCTACACGGGCGACCACATCGCTGCTGCGTTTCGCGCGCTCAAGCGTTTGCAGCTGCGCACGGGCCAGACCACGTTCACCACCGCGGAGATCGATGCCGCCCTCGCCCGTCGACAACGACGACACGTGCAGTTGTCGACGCACGAAGAGCGCGTGATTGCCGTGCATGAAGCCGGACACGCGCTGCTCGCGATGCTGTTGCCTGGTGCGCGCCGGCCCGAGAAGATTGCGCTCGCGCAGGATGTGGATGGTGCGTTGGGCTACGTGCTGCGGCAGGCGCGTGCGCGACCGTATGCGACGACGACGACGGACCTGCGGGCGGAGTTGTGCGTGGGCCTTGGTGGCATGGAGGCCGAACGCCTGGTGTGTGGTGAGGTGTCGATCGGCGCGTTTGGCGATCTGCAAGCAGCGACCGCGTTGGCGCGGGCGATGGTGGCGGGCCACGGCATGGACGATGACCTGGGCCCACGCGTGATGCTCGACGACGAAACCGCCAGCGAGCAGATGTCGCAGGCCCGACGCAGTCGCGTGGACGATGCGATCGACACCCTGCTGCACGCCGAGCGCGCACGCGCCGCTTCGGTGTTGGCCGCACACCGCGCCGAACTCGACGCGCTGGTGGTGTTGCTGCTCGACAAGCGCGTGCTTGAGGCGGGCGACTGGGCACAGCTGCTCACGACGTGAACTCGACCCACATGACGTGCAAAAGCTGTTGATATCCAGGCGGTTACGGCCGCGTCACCTGAAACAATACGCCTGTTATATTCTCCGCCCGCTTCGTGTTGTGGAGGTGGGCGATGGTGCGTCGTGTTGCGATCGTGATGACGGCTTTGGGCGCTGGGGCGTGCTTTACGTTGGAGCGCACCGAGGGCGTCGAGGACCGCTGCGTTGATGCTGCGCCATGGGCCCCAGGCACGCCGCTGTTCGTCGAACGCCCCGCCGCCGACATTGGTCTGCAGGGTGTGGTGGGCTTTCGCCTGTCGAGCGTTGACGTCGATGGTGATGGCGATGCCGATCTGATCGCGCGCAAGAACGCCAAGCCCGGCGGCGACCCGACGTTGCCGACGACGGATGCCGCACGCTCGTCGTGGATCATGAAAAACGACGGTACTGGCCACTTCGTCGACGACACCGCCGCCAGCCGCTTCTTCGCTGCACGCGGTGAGATCGCTGCACGCTCGGGCGAGACGGTGGCGTTTGGCGACGTCGACGGTGACGGCGTGCTCGATGCGTACGCGGGCATCGACACCACCACGCCGGCGGTGGCGTTGGGCGAAACGAGCGAGGTGTTGTTGGGGGCAGGCGACGGCGTGTTTGCCCTGGGCAGCGTCGACAACGGCGTGCGGCTCGAGACCGATCTGCCGGCGTCGGCGAGCTTTGCCGACCTCGACCGCGACGGCCACCTCGACTTGTGGGTCACCGAGCACAACTACGACGGCCTCGAATTCATCGGCAACCGCCTCTACTACGGCGACGGTACGGGCCACTTCGTCGACAAGAGTGCTGACCACGGCGTGCTCGCGGCCGACTGGGACAACGTCGAGGCGATCAACGCGGGCTTCGCCCACACGCGCTCGTGGTCGGGCATGGCCTGCGACCTCGACAACGATGGCCGACACGAGCTGTTGGCCGCGAGCTACGGCAGAGCGCCCAACCACCTGTGGCATCAGGACCGCGTCGGCTTTTTCGAGAACGTCTCCGTCGACAGCGGCTACGCCTACGACGACAACTTCACCTGGCAGGACAATCAGTTCGCGATGTGCTTTTGCGAAGGCTCGCCGAACGCTGCGGGCTGCGACGAGATTTCGGGATCGCCCTTGCTCGCGTGCGACACCGAGAACTGGAATCCCGCGACCGACACCGAAGCGTTTCGTCTGGGCGGCAACAACGCGACGTCGGTGTGCGGTGACGTCGACAACGACGGCGACATGGACGTGTTGACCACCGCGATTCGCCACTGGTGGGCGGGCTCTGGTTCAGACCACGCCGAGGTGTTGCTCAACACCAGTGCAGACGGTGCGATCCACCTGGATCGACCAGGCCGCGAAGCGATGGGCTGGGACATCGAGCACACCACGGGCGTGTCGTGGGACGAAGGCGTGATGACCGCGGCGATGTTTGACGTCGACAACGACGGCCGACTCGACTTCTACCTGGGTGGCTCGGACTACGCGGGCAACCGCGGGCTGTGGTTTCACAACGAGGGCCTGAACGACGCGGGGCTGCCGCAGTTCTCGAGCATTTCCACCGCCGACAGCTTCGAGCACAACCGCAGCCACGGTGTGGCGGTGGCCGACTTCGACAACGACGGCGACCTCGACATGGTGGTGGGCCACAGCCGCAGCCGCTGCGACGCCAACGAGCCCAACACCTGCTACGACACCGCCAACGTGCGCTACTTCGAAAACGTGCGCGGTACTGCCAACAACAGCGTGCAGCTGCGGCTGGTGCAGGCAGACGGCACCAACACCGCGGCGATCGGCGCGCGCATCACCGTGAAAGCCACCATCAACGGCGACGTCGTCACGCAGGTGCGGGACGTGGGCGGCGGCTACGGCCACTTCGGCATGCAAGACGATCTCGTGCAGACCGTTGGCCTTGGTGATGCCTGCGAGGCCGAAGTCACGATCCGCTGGCCCGTGGGCAGCCTGCCCGAGCAGACGGTGACGCTGGCTGCAGGCCACCGCTACGAAGTGGTGCAGGGCGAAGAACCCACCCTGCTGCGCTGATGACGACGATGGGAATGAATATTCCTGCTTTGGAATATTCATTTCGCAGCCTCGCAGGCTGCTGAAAAACGGCTTTGCGTTTTTCAGAGCCTGCGAGATCTTGATCCGGCCTCGTCGGAGACGAGGCCAATATTGATCGAGCAGGTTGCTGAAAAAGGCCCGAAGCGGCCTTTTTCAGCAACCTGCTAGTCGAGCGTGAGTGCGAAGGCCAACGCGCCGCCGTCGAGGTGGCGTGCATCGGCAAAGCCGCGCTGCTTCAAGATCCGGTACGCCTGATACGCCCGCTGCCCCGTCTGGCTGACGACGACGACGGGGCGATCGCGTGGCAGCTCGCCCAAACGATCGCGCAGCGCTTCGAGTGGGATGTGCACGGTGGATGCGGGCCACGGTTTGTTGGCCGCGGCCTTGCCCACGTCGAGCACGCACACGTCGTTCTTGAAAATGCGCAGCGCGAGTTCTTCGGCACCGAGCGGATTGGCCTCGCCGACGAGGGCCTGCGCGGCGAGCTGACCAGCGATGTGCAGCGGGTCGAACGCGGCGCCGAGCGTGGCCTCGTAGCTCATCTCGAGGTCGGCCAGGTGCGACGGCGACCACCCATCACCCACAGCCTGCGCCAGCGCGTCGATGCGGCGTGGCACGCCTTCGCGGCCAAGCACTTCGCCACCGACGACAACGGCCTCTTTGCGATCGACCACGAGGCGCACGCACAGCGCATCGCCGCCAACCCACGGCTCGCCGGCGTAGCCGTACACCGTGGTGACAAAGACGCGATCGTCGCCGAGAAACGAGCGCGCTTCGGACTCGGACAAGCCGGTGCGTGCGAAGCGTTGATCGCCCACGAGGTACATCGCCGTGCCCGCCATCGGCGAGAGCGTTTCGGGCTTGCTCGACGGAGCGGCGGCGTTGTGGCCTGCGATTTGTGCAGTGCGCGTGGCGATTGCTGCTTGCGGCAACCACAGCGGCGCGCGCGTGACGGCGTGGGTGACCGACACCGCGGTGCCGCAGGCGTACACGCCGGGGAGTGTGGTCTCCATACGGTCGTTGACGCGCACGCTGCCGTCGCCGTTGAGCGCTGCTCCTGCTTCAGCGAGCAAGCCGGTGCGCGGCTGCAGGCCCGTGGTGAGCACGACCAGGTCGGCAACAATGCTGCTGCCGTCGTCGAGGTGAATGGTGCGCACGCTGCCATCGACGTCGACGCGGTTGATGCGACGCCCAAGCTTGAGCGTGACCCCCACCTGACGCAGCGCCCGTTGCGCAGCGCGCGCCGCGAACAACGACAGCGAACGCAGCACGCGCTCTTGACGATCAAGGGCCGTGACAGTGAGCCCAGCCTGCGACAAGCCAACAGCAGCGTCGACGCCATAGGGCCCGCAACCGACGACGACAGCGCGCTTGGCGCCGGCGGCGATGGCCGCCTGAATGGCCGCGAGGTCGTCGCTGGTGCGAAAGCCAACCACGCCCGGCGTACCGAGCACGAGGCCGTCAACACCGAGAGGAGAAATCTCCGCACCGCCAGAGAAGATGGCGGCGTCGTAGCGAATGGTGTCGACCACGCCGGCCGCGTTTTTGACGACGAGGCGGTGGCTGTCGGGGTCGATGCGCACGGCTTCGGTGCCGGTGCGAAGTTCGATGCGGTGACGGCCGGCGAAGAACTCGCGGCGGTCGTCGTCGAGTTCGGCCAGGCGCGCGACTTTGCCTTCGAGGTGGTGCTTCAGCCCAGGCTGCACCCACGACACCTGCGGCCGCTTCTCGACGAGGATGATGCGTGCCTGCTCGTCTAGTTCACGTGCCCGCGCTGCTGCAACAGGTCCGCCGCCAGCGCCGCCAATGACCACGATCGTGCGAGACATGGGCTCTCCTTCGTTGAAACAAGCTGGAAGTCGACCGCAGGCGGCCGAACAGGTGCGACGTCGACGATGACACAACGCAGCACCGGCCCGCACGCGCGAACCGGTGCGTGTGCGGCATCAGCGCAGGTCGACGCTGCCTTCGACGGTGGTCATCGCCTGCAGCTCTTTGGCGCGGGCGAGGATCTCCTCGCTCGTGAGCGTCTGCATGCGGTCGAACGAGAACGCCTCGACGACGAAGCTGGCCATCACGGTGCCCGCGAGCATCGCACGACGCCACGCCGCATCGTCAACGACGCCGTTCTTGCTGATCGCGCGATCGAGGGTGCCCATGCAGCCGCCCGCAAACGTGTCGCCCGCACCCGTCGGATCGAACACCGACTCCAGCGCGAAGGCAGGCATGAACACCGTGGGCTTGCCGGGCTGAAACAGCAGCGCGCCGTATTCGCCACGCTTGATGACGACGGTGAGCGGCTTCTTGCTGAGGGCCTGAATGCCCTTGGCTGCCTTGACGATGTTGTGCTCGCCCGAGAGCAGGCGCGACTCGGTCTCGTTGAGGAACAGCACATCGACCATGCCGATGGTCTGGATCAGGCTGTCGCGCTTGATGTTGATCCAGAGGTTCATCGAGTCCATGCCGACGAGCTTCGGCGCCTTCACCTGTGCAAGCACTTTGCGCTGCAGGTCGGGGTCGATGTTGGCGAGGAACACCGTCTGGGCGTCGGCGTAGTGGGCCGGCAGCTTCGGATCGAAGTCGGCGAAGACGTTGAGGTCGGTGCCGAGGGTTTGTGCCTCGTTGAGGTCGCTGCCGTAGCGGCCCTTCCAGTGAAACGTCTTGCCCGCAGCGTGCATGAGGCCGCTGGTGTCGATGCCGCGCTCCTTGAGCCACGCGGTGTGCTCGGCGGGGAAGTCGTCGCCAACGACGGCGCACAGGCTCACGTCGGTGAAGAAGCGCGAGCAGATCGAGAAGTAGTTGGCCGAGCCGCCGAGGGCCTGCTCGCGCTTTCCCGCTGGGGTCTCGAGAGAATCAAACGCAACCGAACCGACGACGACAATCGACATAGACCTGCTCCGAAAGGGACAGACGTGGACGCAACAAAAACGACAACGCGACGGACCCTGCCCGACGCTGCGCAACGTGTCATCCCCATGTAGGATCCCGCCGATGTCTCTGCGCACCGCCCCCTGTCCCCGATGTCAGAGCCTCGTCGTCTTCGGCGAGCGCCAATGCCGCACGTGCGCGATGCCCTTCGACTACGGCCCGAATCCGCCGCCCGTCCCGTCGGCGTCCGACGTGTTCGACACGCTGATGAGCGCCGACCTGCCGCCGACTGCTGCACCACCGTCAGCACCGCAAACGCCACCACCGTCGCCGACCACGGCGCCTCCTGTTGCCCGGCGAGCACCGTCAGCGCCAACGCTCGAAGGGCTCGACACCGGCCGGCTCGACACGGTCGGTGACGT
>JBIKRQ010000172.1:0-12954 GCA_044349155.1 Myxococcota bacterium | reverse complement strand
GCTTCGAATCTTCACCACGCATGACAGGTAGATCCGGAACACCCGATATTTGGCGCAGCTCTCGACGACGAACACCTCATTTCTCGTCGAGAACCGACTGCCGACTTTTTCAGCAACCTGCTAGCGCGTCGGTGCTCACGAGCAACAGGCGGTCGACACCGGCAAACGCGGTCGCCAACGTCGAGGGCTGCTCGAAGTCGACGCGGCGCACTTCAACACCATCGAGGCCCGCGAGCTTCTCGGGCGTGCGCGAACCCGCGATGATCTTGAGCGTTGGGTCTTTGCGCGCGAGCAACAGCTCGACGGCATGGCGGCCCAGGTGGCCAGAAGCGCCGGTGACAAACAGGGTGGTGGTCTTCGACATGACGAACTCCGTGGTGGTTGGTGGACTGCTGCCTGTTTCGATGAGCACAGCCTGCAACCGTTGCGGTTTCGGACCAATCGAATCTTGCTCAACACACTATCCCAAATGTGCAACAATGGGCCATGACCCTCGACCTCTCCCGCCTCGTCGTCTTCGCTGCCGTCGCGGAAGCGAGCAGTTTCACCGTGGCCGCAACGAAGCTTGGCGTGCCGCGCTCGACGGTGAGCCGGGCCATCGCTGCCCTTGAAGCCGACGTGGGCACACCGCTGTTGCACCGCACGACGCGCACGGTGGCGCTGAGTTCGGCGGGCAAGGTGTTGCTCGAGCGCACCACGCCGGGGCTCACGTCGTTGCAGGAGGCGTTGTCGTCGCCGCTGTCACCAGACGACGAGCCGCAGGGCACGCTGAAGATGAGCGCGACGTCCGACTTCGCCGCCTCGATCCTCGCCGAGGTCGTCGCCAGCTTCATGCTGCGTCACCCGCAGGTGAAGGTGCAGATGGAACTCACCAACCGCCTCGTCGACCTGCGCGGCGAGGGCTTCGACCTCGCCTTCCGCTTTGCGTTTGGCAAGCTTGTGGGCGCCTCGTTGGTCGCGCGTAAGTTGGCCTCTCTCGACGTGCGGCTGTACGCATCGCCGTCGTACATCGCCCGTGTCGGCGCGCCCAGGCGCATCACCGAGCTCCAGCAGCACGCGATGATTGGCATCAAGCCGCGCGACCGCTGGCACTTCACCAACGGCGAAGACACGCAGATCGTCGACGTTGCTCCCCGCGTCTTCCTCGACGACATCAGCACCGCGCGCAGCCTTGCCCGCGCTGGCGCCGGCATTGCTGCGATGCCGGCGTTCATGACCCGCGATGACGTGGCCGCCGGCAGCCTGGTGTGTGTGCTGCCGTCGTGGTCGACGGTGTTGGCCACCGCCTTCATGGTGTTTCCGGGAAAGGTGCTGCCGCGGCGCGTGTCGTTGTTTCGCGACCACGTCACCGCGGCCCTCGAAGGTCGGCTGTAGCCGCGTCGTCGTCGTCGGTTTCGACACGCGATCGACCACCAGGCCCTTCGTGCGGCGGACCGGTTCCTGGCAGGCGTCGAACAGCCCATGCTGGGCCTTAGAGCTCGAGGCTGAACAGACCCGAAGCCGTCCCAAGCAGCGCGGTGTCGTCGACGACGGCGATGCTGCGCACCGTCACCTCCGGCGACCCTGGGACTGGCTCAAAGCCAGCACCCAACGCCGTGGTGGTTGTGGACAAGCCCGTGGCCCTGCCCACCAGGATGCGGCCGTCCCTGGCCTGGGCCAGCCTGGCTGTGATCCCCGCCCCCGTCCGGCAGAACGACGACGACAGAGGCACGTCGGCTGGGGGCGGCTCCGCGCAAGCGACGACGACAGCAGCAAGGGACGCGGCCGCAGCGACCACGCCCGTGACGACGCGCTGCGTGGGGCGAGAGACTGGAAATGGGGTGCGCATGAGGCCTCCGACGACAACCGTGGCACGCGTGCGTCCTCGGGCAACGGGTCTGGGCCCACACGCGTTGTGCGACGCGGCGACGTCGTCACCGACGGTGGCGCGGGGACGACGACGACGAAGAAGAAGAAGAAGAAGAAGAAGAAGAAGGAGCCTGGCTCGACGCAAACAGGTTCGCCACCGGCGCGCTGATGAACTCGATGAAGCGCATGGTCAGCCCGGGTCGCTGGGCGTTGCCGGGCCACACCGCATACACCCCGATGCCAGCGGGCTGCCACCCCGCCAGCACCTCGACCAGGCGACCAGCCACGAGGTCGTCGCGCACGGTCACCTCGGGCAACGTCGCCACGCCCGCACCGGCGATGACCAGTTCGCGGACCGCCGCCGCGCTGTCGACGGCGATGCGCGGCGTGATGGCCACCGTTTGGGCCTTCTTGCCTGGCGCCTGCACCGTGACCTCGGCGGGGCGGGAGCTGAGCTGCACCAGGTCCCACGACGCCAGCCCCCGGGGCGTGCGCAGCGGTGCCTTGGCAGCGACGTACTGTGGCGAGGCCACCAACAGCCGCCGCATGTCGGCGAGCTTGCGGGTCTTGTGGGTGCTGTCGTCCAGCCACCCCATGCGAATGGCCATGTCGAAGCCGTCGCGCAGCAGGTCGCGGGTGAGCTCGGAGAAGCTGACCGTCAGCGCCACCTGGGGGTGGGCCGCCGCAAACGCCGCCAGGTGCCGCGAAAAGGCCGTACCCGCCAGGAACGCCGGGACCGTCAGCCGCAAGGCCCCCGTGGGCGTCTCGCTGCGACCGCTGACCCCATCAAGGCCGCGCTCGGCGGCGTCGACCATCTCGCGGGCGGCGCCGACGAGCTTTTCACCATCGGGCGTCAACGCCAGCCGCCGGGTTGAGCGGTACAGCAAGGGCAGCGAGAGGTGCCGTTCCAGCTCGCTGACGTGATGGCTCACCACGAGGGCGACACCGACAAGGCCCGGGCCGCCGCCCGAAACGAGCCGAGTTCAACGACCTTGGCGAAGACGGCGAGGGCACGCAGCTGGTCGATCATTGCTCGATTCTATCGAACAGTGTTCGTCGATCAGAGCGATTTTCCGGCGCGTGAAGCGGGCGCATTCTCTTGATCAGAACGAACGACGAGCCCGATCCGCGGCCCGCCGACGACACCCCGGGAAACACGATGAACAAGCACGACGTCGAAGCCATCGTTGCGCCATTTTACAGGCAGGCCCTCACCGTCAACACGGCGACCACCAGCACGGCGGTCCTTGAGAAAATTCGAACACTTGGCGCTTCGACAAGTGTTCGAATATCAATATGAATTCGACCGCAAGCGGTCGAATTCTCGCCGAGGGCTTTCAGTCCATCAACAGCCAGGAGACCAAGTCGAAGGCGGCCCTCATCAAGCAGGTCGCGTTCTTCTGGACCCTCATCCCCGACCTCGTGTGGGAACCCAAAGACATGGTCATCGGTGCAGCGTGGCCACCGGCTCGCCGCGGGGCAGCTTCATGGGCATGACCCTCGACGGCAGCAAGTCGTTCCGCATCGACACGATCGACATCCACCAGATCGAAAATGGCCAGATCGTCCGGGTGCATCACCTCGAGGATTGGTCGACGGCGAAGGCCCAGTTGTCGGCGACCTGAGCGTCCCTGCACCCCTCAAGAGATTCGACCGCAAGCGGTCGAGTTCGCCTCGGTGGGCGGTCGAATTTATATTGACATTCGAGCACTTTGCGAAGCGCCAAGTGCTCGAATTTACTCGACCGTTCCAGTATCCGCAATCCGCAATCAAGGAGCCACTGTGACCAATGGTTTGTCGTCGACCCGGGCAAAGATCCAACACTGGATCAATGCGATCCAGGTGATTATTATTGTCATTCTCTTCTTTCAGACGTTCGCTTGTTACGTGCAGCCTGACCTGCTGTACGGCGGCCTTCGAGTGGAAGGGGCAGCCATGCGTCAGGCCATCACCGTGCTGGCAGGACGAAATGCGATGATGGCCGTGGTGTCCATCTGGGCACTTGTTTCCCAAAACCCACGCCTGCTGCTGTTCGCCTTCGTGATGCACTTTCTGCGCGAAGGACAGGACATGTTCATCGTTCCGCTCACGCCCATCGAAGGCGCACCGCCGCCAGTGCTGAACTTCTTCATGTTTCTCGTGCCCTTCGTGATTCCCGAAGCGTTGGCGCTGAACAAGCTGCGCAAGCTCGTTGCGGAGCAGCCGGCAAACTGAGTCGGCGGGTGCAGCACGGACAGCCGCGATCACCTGGTGATCGGCGAGCTCAACCTCCTTCGCTGAACCCGTCTGCCGCCTGGTCGTTTGCGTTTGGGACCACCCACGCCAACGACTTCAACGACGATGTGGTCAACGCAGCAGCATCTGGTCGTCGTGGCGTCGTCGGTGCCGTCGTCGTCGTTGCCTTTGTCGTCGCCTGGGGCGTCGCTGGCGTGCGCGGCCTCGTCGTCGACGACAGCCGTTGGGTCTGGGGCATGTTCCCCTATCTGCTGAAGGTGCGGGTGGAGCGGGTCGAGTACGTCGACCTCGAGGGTCACGTCGTCGGCCAGTGGAAGATGTCGCGAAAGAGCCGCGTGCCGCCGGCGCTGCAGGTCGGGCGCACAGGACAGACCTACGGTTACGGCAAGGGCGCGTGGGACGGCCTCGTCGTGCAGCTCGGTCGTGTCGCGTTGAAGACGGTGCCAGCACAGGCCGTGGCCGTCGACGTCGTCATCACCACGCAACGTAGCGAGCGCGCCCCGATCACAGAGACGGTGCGGGTGCAGCGATGAACGCCTGGCACCGGTTGCAACGCTTCAGCGGCGACGACGTGGATACCGATGTCGATGTCGATATCTTCGGCCGCCTGCGCGTGTTTCTGGGGCTCGCGGCGGTGTGCAAATTCATCGGGCTGACGTCGCCGGTGCCGCGGCTCGTGCTGGGCAAGCTTAGCGTGGGGCTGCCCGTGCATCGCTATGCGGCGTCGCAGTTTCCGCCCACGTCTTTGGGTGGCTACGTCGACGGCTGGCCGGTGCCGACGCACGCGCAGTACATGACCCTCGAGACCGTCGGCCTCGTGCTGTCGGTGACGATGACGCTGGGGCTGCTGGGCCGGTGGTCGACCGTGGGGGTGGCCCTCGTGTCGTTCCTCTTGCTCGTCGTCGATCCCGCCGGCTTCAAGCACAACCTGTGGGCGCTCAGCGTGTTCGCGGCCCTGTTGGCGCTGTCGCCGTGTGGCGCGACCCACGGCCTCGACGCTGTCGCGCGGCGCTGGTGGCGGCGCTTTCGTGCAGGGACATCGACGACATCGACGACGACGACGACGACGACGTGGGTGCTGCCGCTGCGGCTCCTGCAGCTGCAGCTCGGCGTGGTCTACCTGTTCTCGACGCTGAGCAAGCTCAACGACGGCTGGTCGACGGGCCACCTGCTGCGTAGCGCCACCGAGCAAACAGAGGCGAAGCTCGTCGAGTTCGGCCTCGCCTGGTTGGCGCCGCTGGTGACGTGGACGCCGTGGTACGTCGTCGCCGCGTGGCTCACCGTCGTGCTCGAAGGCTTTCTGGCCGTCGGGTTTTTCGTGCCGCGGTGGCGGCCATATGCATTCTTCATCGGCGTGGTCTTGCACCTGTCGATCGATCTCGCCCTCGACGTCGGCGCCTACTCTCTCGTGATGTTCGCCGCGTACATCGCCTTCATCGAGCCCTCGCCAAACCGTCACACGGTGCGACTGCCGCGCGGCTCATCCTGGCGGTGGCCGATCTGCGCCCTCAACTGGCTCGGCCGCGTGACAGTCAACGAGCACGATGACGACGACATGGTGGTCGTCTATGTCGACGGCGTCGTCGTGGCACGCGGCCGCGCCGCGCTGGTATTTGTCGCGCTGCGGCTGCCAGTGACGTTCGTGCCGGCCTGCGTCGTCGACGCCGTCGTCGCGCTTCGTCAACACCCCCGCGCCTGAGCTGGTGCCGCATCCATGTGGGCACGGCCACGGGGTTGTCTACGACCGGTCAAGGATGATCCCGACGGTGGGCAAGCGGCGACGCATCGGGCACTCATCCGGTTGAAAACAGCGGCCGCGTCGGCGACCTGACTGCTCCCCCGAGGTCGTCACGCGCGTGTCGTTGTTTGCAGCCGTTTCAAGCGCCGTCTTTCTGGTTGCGGGCTGCGTGCCCGACAACGACGTCGAGCCCGCCGGCGAGGGCGAAGGGGAAGGCGAAGGCGAAGGGGAAGGCGAAGGCAACGTCTGCGACAACATTCCTGCCTTCGAGTGCACGCTTGCCGGCGCGAGCGACGACGAGCTGGAGGCCTTCTGCGGCGAACTCGTGGTCTTCGATCCACGCCAGGGCTTCGGCTACGACGACTACGCGATCAACGGCGAGACGAGTTCGAACCAGTACCGCAGCTACATTCGCCGCGACGTCGCGATGCTCGTCACCTACGCCACCGCGCGCGTGCGCTGTACCGCCGAGGCCGAAGGCTGGACGTTTGGCGACAACGTCCTTGGGCTTGGCGATATGAGCGAAGCCGACGGCAGCATTCCTGGCACCAGCGACAACGACCCCGGGCATCCGCCCGAGTGTCACGAGCGCGGCTACGACATGGACATCGGCTACTACCAGCTCGAGCAGGAGGACAACCGCTTGCGCGAGGTCTGCCCGCACACAGAAGGCGGCCGAGAGGCCTACCACTGCACCGGCACGCCGACGACGCTCGACGCGCAGCGCACGGCCCTGTTCATCGCCTACGTGATGGAGTCACCGCAGTACTTGACGATCGCTGTCGACGGCAAAGTCGCGCCGCTCGTGCAGGCTGCGGCGCAGGAACTGTGCGACACCGGCGTGCTCGACCTCGACAGCAAAGCCTGCGGCGACGACGGCATCGCCAACGGACCACGCAACGGCTTTGGTCGCGGCATCTCGTACGACCTCAGCGAAGCGCAAGACATCGGCTGGTTCTTCTTCCACCACCACCACTTGCACATGTCGGTGTTCGACACGCAGGGCGGGTATTTGCCGAACTGGTGAACGTCGACGAGCAGCGTCGATGTCCCTGGTCGATGTGCAGACGGTTCCGCGGACCGTGAGCCCGAACACTGGTACCTGCAGGTACCAGCGGTCAGCGGACCTCTTCGACGGCCCCCACCTCCAGCTGAAGGTGTCGCTCCACGACGGTGGCGCCCGTGGCTGGGTCGACGAGCTTCAGGCGGTGGCTGCCGGCGCTCACGCCAAAAGGACGACGGCGCGACCCGAGCGGCGAGACACCAACTTTGACGTCGTCGATGAACACATCGACCCACGGGCGGCGATCTGGCACGTACAGCCCCGCACTGCCGGTTGGCGCCTCCGATGTCGTTGTCGTCGGCGTCTTCTGCGTCCCTGTCGACGTCGTTGTCGACGGCGTTGTCGACGGCGTCGTTGTCTTTCGCGGTGACGTCGGTGTCTTCGGTGGTGTCTTCAGTAGAAGTGGCGTCGGCGTCGTTGTCGGCGTTGTTTGCAGAGCGCCGGCATCGATCGCCTCGACCCCGGCGTCGACGACCGCGTCGCTGTCGAGGCGAGCGTGATGGGTGACATCGATGGTGCTGACGCCGGCGTCTTCGGCTTCGACCACGGCTCTGCCGCTTGTACCAGCGAAGGCGAACACGCCGCCGACGATGACGGCCGCCACGACCACGACGACACCGGCTGCACCAACGCGACGACGCGATGATGCGGCGACCTGTGGTCCAGGGACGCTGTCTGCAGCAGCAGCGACAGCAGCGACAACAGCGACAACATCGACGGGCGAGGCCACCACGGGTGGTGCGGCCGCCGGCAAGTCGGCGGTCTGTTCGTCCTCGCCGCGAACAGCAACAACAGCTGCCCATGATGACGAAGAAGAACCCGACGACGAACTCGACGGTGGCATCCGCGCCGCGAGGGCTGGCAGTACCGCCGTTGGCAACGCGACGTCGCTGCTGGCCTCAAGGGCTGCGACAACCTCGGTCATCGTGGCCCGGGCGGCGACGTCGCGCACCACCATGCGTCTGACGATGTCGGTCAACGACGGGGCGATGGGCAACGACGACAACGCCAACAACGACGACAACGACAGCGGCTCCTCGACCACGCGCCGCGCGAGGGCGAGGCCCTCGCCGGTGAACAGGCGCTCGCCAGTCAGCATCTCCACAAAGACAACGCCGAGGGACCAGACGTCGGCGCGCCCATCGATGGCGTCACCCAGCAGGGCTTCAGGTGCCATGTACGCCGGCTTGCCGCGGACGATGCCGACGACGCTGACGGCGCTGCGCTCACGGCTGCGGGCGATGCCGAAGTCGAGGACCTTGGTGCCACCGCTGGTGGTGACAAAGAGGTTGTCGGGCGAGATGTCGCGGTGCACCACGCCGAGGGGCACCTGGTCGTCGTCGACGGCGCCGTGGGCCCACGCAAGCCCGCGCGCGGCCTCCAACACGATGCGTGCAGCGACACCGCTGTCGAGGGGCCCTGACTCACGCTGCAAGAGAGACAAGACGCTGGCGCCCTCGACGAACTCCATGACGAGGTGAAAGAAGCCGTCTGCCTCGCCGAAGTCGTAGACCTGCACGAGGTTTGGGTGGTTGAAACGCGCCGCCAACCGCGCCTCGTCGAAGAACAGCGCGCGGGCCTGCGCATCACCGAGCAGATGCGGGAGAATCACCTTGATGGCGACGCGCTTTTTGAAGCCTTGAGCGGTGACCTTCTCGCCGAGCAGCACCGCCCCCATGCCGCCCGACGCGAGGGGGCCGAGGATCTCGTAGCCGCCGATGGACTTCGGCAGTTGCAACGGCGTCACGCGTCGTCGCCGTCGTCATGATCATGATCGGCGCCGCCGGCGTCGCGCACGCCGGCCTTCACGAGCAGCACGCGCAGGTGACGGCGCGAGAGGCCAGCGTGTTCGGCGGCGCGGGTCACGTTGTCGTCGAAGCGGCGCATGAGTTGCGGCAGGTAGAAGCGATCGAAGCGATCGATCAGCGCTTCTTTGGCTTCTTTGTACGGCAACGACACGTCGACCACGGCGTCGTTCATGTCGGTGCTGCCGTCGGCGTTGTCGCCGCCCATCGACGTGAGCCACAACGACAGCTGTTGAAAGCGACGTTGGTCGGGCGACGCCAGCACCAGCGAACGCTCCAGCACGTTGCGCAGTTCACGCACGTTGCCGGCCCATGGGTGCGTCTGCAGGCGACGAAGGTTGTCGCCGTCGATGGGGCCCGGATCGAGGCCGCGCGCGGCGTACAGCGTGCGCACCAGCATGGGCAGATCGTCGGTGCGCTGGGCGAGCCCTGGCAACCGCAGATGAACGACGGCAAGGCGGTGCAACAGGTCGAGACGAAAAGTGCCTTCTTGCACCATGCGAAACAGGTCGCGGTGGGTGGCCGCAACAACGCGCACGTCGACGTCTTTGGCGCGGTCGTCGCCGACGGGGGTGACCTTGCGCGTCTCAAGCACCCGCAGCAGCTGGGCCTGACTCTCCAGCGGTAGCTCGCCGATTTCGTCGAGAAACAGGGTGCCAAGGTGGGCTTCGACGAAAGCACCGGGGCGGTCAGCGACAGCGCCGGTGAACGCCCCCTTCTTGTGGCCCATCAACGCGCTGGTCAGCAGCTCTCGCGACGTCGACGTGCAATCAAAGCCAACGAAGCGTCGCGCAGCGCGCGGCGAGTGGTCATGCAACGCACGCGCGGCCAGTTCCTTGCCCGAACCCGAAGGGCCTTCGAGCAAGACCGTGGCGTCGCTGGGGGCGGCGCGCTCGAGCACCGCAAACACCTCGCGCATGCTCACGCTCTCGCCGACCAGGCCGCCGAAGCGGTCCCGCGGCGAGGGTGGCAAACGCGGCGCGCCGGCGTCTTTGACACGGATGGTGGACTCGCCGACGACGAAGAAGCCGCCGACGGGGACGAAGGCCTCCTTGATGAGCGCGTCGTTGACGCGGGTGCCATTTCTGCTGTCGCGATCGACGACCACGACGCCGTCTTTGGCCGCGCGCACTTCGGCATGCAGGCGCGAGACGGCCTTGTCAGCGAGGACGATGTCGCAGTCGCGGCTACCACCGATGCGCGCGAGGAGCCCGAGGGTCTTTGTGCGCCGCGGTCCGGCGGCATCTTCAATCTCGAGGAGAATGCCGCGCGCCGGGCCGCCGATGGCGACGAGGCCCGTGATCATGCCTTCGAGCTTCTCGGTGTGCATCACGCGCACACTCTACTGGTTCACTGCCGCAGCGTGCAGCGCGGCAGAGGGAAAGTGGAACGTCGAGGTACCAGCGGCAGCGGTGGAACCTGCAGAGATCGCCTGCGCCGACGTCGACACCGCGGCGATGGCAGGGCAACATGACGCCGATGCTCGCCGCGTTGTGTGCCTTCTTGCTGAGCGCTTCCCTCGCCGACGCCGAGGCCGCCTTGCAGGACGGAGACCCCGATGCAGCGTTGCCCCTGTTGGCTGCTGTCGAAGAGACCGGCGGCCTCGCGTACGACGACGTCTTGCGGCTGCTCGTGCTGCGCGGCACAGCGCAAGCTTTCGTCGACGACACCGACGGCGCTGTTGCCACCTTCGTGCGCCTGTTGAGCTTCGCGCCGGCGCAGACGCTGCCCTATGACGCCTCGCCGCGCGTGACGTTCGCTTTCGAAGCCGCGCGCACCGCTGCTGCGCGACGACGCAGCCTCGACTTTGCGCTGGTCACGCCCGCAGTCGCGCGCCTGGATGAACCCGTGCCCATCACCGTGGTCCGCCGCGCCGACGTCGACGCCACCGTCAAGCGCGTTTCGCTGTGGCACCGCGACAAAGGGGCGCTCGCCTGGTCGCACGTCGACGCCGATGTCGCCGCTGGTCGCTCGGCGATTGCCCTGGTGCTGCCGGCGCGCCGCAGCGACGCTGCCGTCGTCGACGAGCTCGGCCGTCCCGGCGTGATCGTCGAGCTTGCGCTGGTTGGCGTCGATGCCCATGGCTCGCAGGTGGTGTTGTCGCCCTCACCCGCGCATCCCCTCGAGCTCCCCGTCGGCTACGACGCCCCGCCGCCCTGGTACACCAACCCGTGGATGTGGACCGGCGCCGTCGTCGCCAGCGTCGTCGTCGCGGGCGCTACCACGGCGGCCGTGCTGGTTGCCAATCAACCCCCCGACGCGGTGGTGGTGTCATCGACGGTGCGCCGATGACGTCGTCGATGAAGTCGTCGTTGACGCCGTCGTTGACGCCGTCGTTTGGGATCCTCGCGCTCGTGGTGCTCGCCAGCTGTGCAGACTACGGCGTGGTCATCGACGTCGACGCTGCTGCGATGGCCGAAGACGCCACGTTCGATGCAGCGTTTTTCGCCGACGATGGTGGTGGCTGCGCTGGTCAGCGGTTCGTGGCTGTGCCGGCGTTGACGTTGATCGCGCGTGAGCCCCTGCCGCTCACCGGGGTCGAGCTGCCGCGCGTGGGCGCAAAGCTCGTCATCGTCGAGGCACGCCGCGGCGAGCTGGTCGTTGGCCGTGGCTGTCGCGAGGTCGGGTCCCTCGATGGTGTCGTGCGTGTTGCGGTCACCATCGCGCGCACCCACCAGCTCGTCGATGCGAGCGCTGAGAGTCTGGTCGTTGGCGACGCCACGGTGCTCGACGACGACCTGGGCGAAGCCAGCATCTTCACCGACCACGTCAGCGCCGTCGTCGCTGGAGTGGCCGACAGCTCGCCCGTCGCAGGTGCCGCAGTCCGCGCTCGCCTCTTCGCCGCCGACGGCGCCCTTGTCGTCGACGAAGTTGTGCTGGCCGACGACGACGGCCGGGCCTTCTTTGCGCCACAGGCAGCGCCCGCGGGTCCGGTGCGAGCGACCCTCACCGTCGAGAACCCGGCTACCGACGGCGACACGGCCTCGCCCGGTTTCGCCGTCCCCAGGTTCGAACTGATTCCCACGAGTGCTGACGCCCTGCGGCCCTTCGTCGTCGACGGTGTGCCCCTGTTTGCTGGTGTGAGCAGGCGACCTACGCCGCGGCTGCAGCGCTTCGAAGGCGCGCGGGGTGAGACCGTCGCCAGCGCCACCCGGTCCATGATCCTCGTCGGCCTCGCCACCACCGACATCGGCAACGACGTCTTCGTCATCGTCGCTGACGGTACCCTCGCCTTCGTCGACACCGCGGCGCCCGCCGTCGAACCTGTTGAACCCGTTGAACCCGACGGCCCCGTCGTCGACGTTTCTGCTGCTGCCCGCTACTTCTCGGCCTCGTCGTGTACGACACCTCTTGGGCTGCCCGGCGTCATCGGCGACGGCACCACCCAGCTTCTGGTCGACATCGACGACGTGGATGGCGCCGCGGTGGCCACACCCCTCGACATCGCCGTCAACGGTGCCGTGGTCGGCAGCTTCTGCGTGCTCGGCGATGACGGTACGCGCCACCGCGTCGTGGTCTTTGGCGGTGACAGCCCTGACGTGCTTGACCTCGGCGACGGACTCACAAGTGCTGGCGACTTCAGCGCCGTGCCCATCGTCGCCGGTCTCGAAAGCACCATCGCCCTGACCGCGCGCGACGACGGGTTGTTGTTGAGCAGCGAGGCCGATGCCGGCGAGGTGCTCGTGCGGCTGCGACGCCTGTCAGCAGGGGCCTTCGTCGACGCTGGCGCGCCCCCCGCGCGGTTGCCTTCGCCGCCGACCTTCCTCGCGGCCGGCAACTTCTTCGGCGGCAGCAATCGAGGTGCTGGTGATGGCGCAAACGACCTGTTCGCCGTCTTGTCCCTTGGCACCGTCGTCAGACCCGACCTCGCGGCCCTCTACGGCGTCGGCAACGCCAGCGCGGGGGGCATCGCCGGCGGGATCGCGGTGCCCGCGTGCGCGCCAGCAGCCGCGTGCAGCGATGCCCTCGCGGTCGACATCGACGGTGACGGCGTGCTCGAAGTGCTTACGAGCCTGCAAGATGTCGCGGTCATCGTGCACTTCCGCTGATCGCGGCGAACGCTGCCACGAACCGGACAGCCATCGCGCTGCAGCTGTCGCCCCGCATGGACGCTTCGGCGGCGGCCGGGGCACAACCTGTGTGCGCAGGCGGCTCGTGGGCGCGAAAAGCGTGTGAGGTTGGCGTACGTCGGCGGGATCAGGGGCACGAGCTTCTCGAGCAGCTCGACGCCCGTCATGACGAGCCGATGGCGACCATCGGGCAAG
>JBIKRQ010000570.1:0-3490 GCA_044349155.1 Myxococcota bacterium | reverse complement strand
GTGGCCATTGCCCCGCAGGTGACGACGTGGTCGGCGGCAAACGCGGTGTAGGCGGGCCGCGGCTGGGCCTCGCGATCGTCTTTGCCCATCGCGTACACGACGGTGTCAAAGCCCGTGAGCACCGCGGGCCAGGCGTCTTTGGCCAGGCCGTACACGTCGATGTTGAGGAAGGGGCTGCCGTCGGCCGGCGGGTTGCGCGCGAGCACGGTGACGTCGTGGCCGCGGGCTTTGGCGAGCTCGGCCGTGGCACTGCCGAGCAGCCCGCTGCCGCCGACGACGAGCACGCGCATCAGCGCTGTCCGAGCTGTCCGAGGGTGCCGATGCGGCTGCCCAGGCGCAGCGGTGAGCCTTCGGGTTGCACGTCGAGGTCAAACACGCCGGGCGTGGCCAACAACACGATGGTGCTGCCGAACAAGAAGCGGCCCCACTCCTGGCCTTTGTCGAGGTGGATGGGCGGATCGTAGCGGCGCACGGTGTTGGTGGGTTGGCGCACGTTGGTGGTGACGTCGTCGTCGAATGCGACTTTGATTTTTCCCACCATGGTGGCGCCCACGGCCACCATCGCCACGAGGGCGTTGGGCCGATCTTTGGGCTGCAGGAACGCGATGATGCGCTCGTTTTTGGTGAACAGTCCGTCGACGAGCGACAGCCCTGCCCGGTTCACCGGCCACAACGCGCCGGGGATGTAGCGCAGCGTGGCGACGTCGCCTTCGACGGGGGCGTGGAAGCGGTGGTAGTCGCGCGGCGACAGGTACAGCGTGGCAAAGCTGCCGCCGTCGAAGCGTGCCGCGAGGGCATCGTCTTGCAGCAGCATGCGCACCGAGTACGGGCGGCCCTTGAGCTGCAGGGCGGTGTCGTCGTCGATGGTGCCGCACGCACCCCAGGCACCGTCGCACGGCGCGGTCACGGCGTCGGCGGCCGCGTCGACGGGGCGCAGGCCGTCTTTGAGCTCGCGCACAAAGAAATTCTGCAGCGACGTAAACGACTCGAGGGGTTCTTTGACCTCGTCGAAGTTCACGCCGGTGACCTTGCCGTAGGCGGTGCAGGCCAGCTTGCGCAGCGGTTTGGGCGTGGGCAGCCCAAAGAGCTTGCCGGCCATCGCACTCATGGTGTGCTGCGGCAGCACCTTGAGGCTTGTGATCACCGCGTGTTCCTTGAGACCAGCTTCAGCACTCATGCGACCTCGTGTCATGGCCCTGTCACAGGCCGTCAACCCACGACGCGGGGCGTTGCTGCTCTTTTCACTCCCACCGCGTCCCCGTAACGCCCGCCGCAGAGGTACCCCATGTCCGTTGTCTATCGTCGCTTCGGCGGCAGCACCCACGTCCGCGTCGACACGTTTGCCCAGCTCAAAGAGGCCGTGAACGTGCCCGAGACCCAGTGGGTGGCCACGTCGGCCCCGCTGTCGAGCTTCGTCGCCGACGACAAGTTCCTGGCGCTGCTCGACAGCGACGACAACGGCCGCATCCGCGTCGACGAATTGCAGGCCGCGGTCGCCTGGCTGTCGGGCATGTTGAGTGCCGACGTCGGCGTCGACACCCGTTCGGCCACCCTCACCCTGGCGCACCTCACGCCCGCCGCCGCCGCCATCAAGAGCGCTGCCGACGCCGTCCTCGACGTCGTGGGCGCTGCCGGCAGCACCACGGTCACCCTCGAGCAGGTCCGCGCCGCCGAGGGCCCGCTGCGTGCGGCCGGCCGAAACGGCGACGGCATTGTCGCCCCCGCCCAGGTGCCCGCGTCGGCGCAGGCGTTGGCCACGCAGCTGGTGTCGCTGTTTGCGGAAGCGAAAAACCGCGCCGGCGTCGCCGGGGTATCGCCCGAGAACCTCGCCGCCTTCCGCACCGCGCGCGCGTCGTTTCTGGCCCACGTCGCGAGCAAAGACGCGGTGTTTGTGTGGGGCGAAGCAAGCCTTTCGCGCGCGCAACAGGTGCAGGCCGTCGCCGACGTGCTCGACGAGCATTTCCTGCTCTGCCGCCTCGTCGCCAGCCAGCCCGATGCCCGTGAGCGCTTTCGCCTGGCCGCCGACCGCATCGAAAGCCTCGTCGGCAACCGTGCCGCGATGCAGGCCGCCCTGGCCGCGTTGCCGATTGCCCCGCCCGATCCAGCAGGCGTGCTGGCGTTTTCGACCCTGCACCGTGGGCCGCACCTGGAGGCCCTGCAGGCCTTCGCCGCCGACGTGCTCGCCCACGCCCCCGGGGGCGACAAGCAACTGCTCACCGAGGCCACCTGGAGCAGCCTGAAGGCCACCGCCGCGGCGATCCTCGCCTGGCAGCAGGCGTACGACACGCACCAGCTGGCCCCGATCGCTTCGTCGGTGGCCGCGATCGCCGACGCCGACCTCGACGCGGTGGCCCACGCGCAGCAGAAAGACCTCGACGACAAGGTGGCCCTCGACGCCATCGCCGACCTCGAGAAGGTGCTGCTCCTGCAGCGTTTTCTGCTCGCGTTTGCCAACAGCTTTTTGGCGATGCCCGACCTCTACACGAACCACCGCGCCCTCTACGAGCGTGGTCACGCCGTGCTGGCCGGACGTCGCTACGAGCTCAGTCTGCTCGTGCCTGACGTGGGCGCGCACAAGGCCCACACCGAGCAAGGCACCACCTGTGTGGTGTACGGCAAGGTGTTCGACAAAGAGGGCGGCGCAAGCTTCGACGTGGTGCTGCCCAAGACCCGCGGCTGGAGCAGCGAACTCGTCGTCGGCAAGCGCGGCTTGTTCTACGACCTCGACAACAAAGAGCACGACCTCGTCGTCACCCACATCGTGCGTCAGCCCGTGAGTGTCATCGAAGCAGCGCTCTCGCCGTTTTTTCGCATCGGCGAGTTCTTGAACAAGAAGCTCGAAGGCCTCAACGCCGGCGTCGACGAAGCCGTCAACAAACACAGCGCCGCCCTCGGCACCACCTTCGATGGCACACAGGCCGCCGCCGCAGCAGCACTCGCCAAAGCGCCCGCTGCGGCAGCGCCAGCACCGGCAGCAGCACCAGCACCACCGACGTCGACAGCGGGCCCCGCGATGGGCAACGCGTTGGCGATGGGTGGGTTGGCCGTGGCCGCGGTGGGCTCGTCGGTGGCGTTCATCGCCGCCCAGCTCAAAGCGCTCAGCGTGGCCGACTTGTTGTCGATCGTCGTCGTCGGCTTTGCAGCGATCGCTGGTCCGTCGGGGTTTGTTGGCTGGCTCAAGCTGCGTCGGCGCAACCTGGCGCAGCTGCTCGAAGGAGCGGGCTGGGCCCTCAACGATCGCCTGCGCGTCACGCCAGCCCTGGCCGCACGTGTGACGCAGACCCCATCGCGCGTGGCGGGCTCAAGCCTCGAAATCGCCGCGTCGCCGCCGGCGCCAGGCGACCCCGAAGACAGCCACATCGGCTGGAAAATCGCGGCTGTCGTCGCCGTGGTGCTGCTCGGGTTTTGGCAGGTGCGCGAACCGCTCCTTCGTGTAGGCTGCCACAACGGACAGGTACCGGCCGGCGTGTGTGTGGCGGCTGGGGTCGAA
>JBIKRQ010000171.1:0-12981 GCA_044349155.1 Myxococcota bacterium | reverse complement strand
CACGCCTGCAGCTCGTGTATGCCTACCCTGTGCACGACGCTGAGCAGTGCACGTGGCTGTGTGGCTCGTCGTTGTTTGTCTACGCGTTGCAGGTGTCGTCGCGCGTGCGTGCCGATGTCAGCGAGGTCGATCGCCTGTCGGGCGGGCATCTCGGCGACGGCAAGCCCACCACCGACGGCGTGTTGTGGAATGCCGCGCTGCAGTCGCTCACGGCGGGCCACGCGGGTTCGTCGCCGGCGCACCTCGCCGGTGTGCCGCTGCGCTTGAAGCCCATGGACCTCAACGCGGTGAGCGTCTCGTTCGCCAAAACCCCCGAGGGCAAAACCCAACCGCTGCGCTGCAAACGCACCGCCGAGTTCGGTGATGTCGTGCCGTGCGTGGCCACCCTCGTCGTCAAAAACAACCTGCGCCACGAGCGGATCGACAGCGCACGGTTGGCCATCGAAGGCGCCACGTTGCTGCCGCGCACGCGCGAGTCGCCGCAGCGATTGTCGTGGGCGGGGGCTGTGTGCGCGGGCGGAATCAAAGCCGTGGGCGCGACTGCTGGCGTCGACGACACGGGGCAGTTCGTCCTCGGTCCGATCCTGCCCGGCGCGGAGCAGACGTTGCAGGTGCGCTTGCTGATCCCTGCGGTCACGGTAGCGCCCACGTCGCCGAGCGAGATCATCGACGTCGCCACCACTGACGCGTTGCTGTTGCAGGGCCCGCTCACCGCGCGCATCCGCGATGTGCGTGCGTCGTTGGTGGTGTCGGCGGCCGATCGTCGTCGCGTGTACGGGGCCGAGGCGTTGCCGCAGATCTTCACCGATCGCAGCGAGGCCGAAGTCGTCGCCCGCTTCCCGGTGATCGCCGTCGTGAACAACGACGGCAAACTGCAAGCCCTGCTGCTTGTGGGTGGCCTGTTGGCGCTCTTGATCGTCGTGGGCCTGCTGGTGTTCGTGCTGCAGCCGGCGTGGTGCACGGTTCTTGTCGACGGGGTTGAGGCCGATCGCCTGCGCATGCGTCGGTTCTCGTCGCGCCCGATCGATCTCCGCGGCGTGCGCTACGGGCAGGTGAAGCGTGGCGTGGGCGTGCCGGCGTTCGTGCCCGCGCGCGGGGCCCAGGCGCGGCGCAGTGGCAGCGCGTGGCTCGTGGCGCCACCGTCGGGCAGCGAAAGCCGGATCGAGCTGCGGCAGGGGTGGCGTTCCAAAAAGGCCGCAGCCGCGTCGACCGGTTTTTGAGCACGGTCGAGCCGGGGCTAGATCTCCGCGCGTTCTCGGACGTTTGACGTGGTCATGGTGAACCCCGTTGTCGACGCCGGTGGGATATGGGACCACACGCCCATGGACTCAAACAGATTGTCGCGGACGGGTCTTCGTCTTGCCGCGGTTGTCGCTCTGGTGGTGCCGGTCGCTGCATGCGAGGCGCCCACGTCTCCACAGTTCGTCGCCCACACGCTGCTGCAGCCGTTGGAGGGCGCATGCCCTGCCGACGACGTGTCGCTGAAGCAGGGCGAGTTTGTGAGCGAGGTGACCTCGTTCGCCGCGACGATCACGGGCCCCGACATCGACGAGCCGATCGTCGGCACCGGCGACGGCTCCATCATCATCGACACCGTGCCGGCGGGTGCTGATCGCATCGTCGCGCTCTACGGGCTCGTCGGTGGTCAGGCGCGCTGGCGCGGCGTGAGCGGCCCGCAGACCTTTGCGGCCGACAAGCCCTCCACCGTCGACGTGGTGCTGGCAGCGATCGCCGACTTCTCGTGCGCACGCAGCACGACCAACGGCGAGCACGCGTTTCACACGGCCACGGCGCTCGACGACGGCACGGTGCTGATCGTCGGTGGTGCCCGCGCCATGGCCGACGCCAGCGGCACCTGCGGCGGGCCCTGCCTGCGTGCGACTGCCGGCAACACGGCCGCTGTCTACGACCCGAAAACCGGCACATTCACGAGTGTCGGCAGCCTCGACACGGCGCGTATGTTTCACACCGCGGCCAAGCTCCCCGACGGGCGCGTCGTGATCGCTGGCGGCTCGAGCGAAGCGTTCTTCTTCCCGCAGTCCACGGCGTCGCGGCCGTTTCCGATCTCGCCCGAGGGGCCAGTCGCCAGCGTCGAGGTCTACGACCCAAAGACCGGCTCGTTCGAGTCGGCTGGTTCAGACCCGGGCGGCGCGCGTATTTTTGCGGCCGCCACGACGACGCTGGATGGCGAGGTGATCATCACCGGCGGCATTCCAAGCAAGGCGCAAACCGGCGCGAACGACCTCGGCAACGCGCTGCGCACCACCACGTTGTGCAGCGGCAGCACGGTCAACTGCCGCACGGGGCCGGCGATGGCGAGCGCACGCGCCGGGCACCAGGCGTTCACCACCGATCCCGAGGGCACGTTCCTGTGGGGCGGTGCAGTGCAGACCGACGCGGGTGATGCGGGCTACTTCCACATCGAGAACCTCGCCCCGGCCGCGACGGCGTTTGAGCGCCTCACCCGCGCGAGCATGCAGAACAAGCGCAACCTGTTCTTCGCCGGTGGCGCCCTCTACCTCGACTATCGCTTCGTCGTCGCTGGTGGACTCACGCGCGAACTCACTGGGACGGTCGCAACGTTCTCGACGGAAAACGCAGCGCACGTGCACGTGTTCGACGCGACCGCCAACGACCCACAAGGCAAAGGCGGCGTGACCCTGCCGCAAGACCTGCAGGCGCCGCGCTTGTTTGCCAGCGTTGCGGGTTTGCCCGACGAGGCCACGTCGATCATCGTCGGTGGCTTCGAGATCGGCAGCCTCGACGCGATCAGCTGGACGGGCTCCGACAAGCTCGACCTCTTCACCGATACGCCTGAGCCCGCCACGTCGACGATTCGCGTGAACAACGCGGCGCGCACGCTGCGGCAGCCCCGCGCTGGCGCCACCGCGACAGCGATTGGCGACGGCACCATCGTCATCGTGGGCGGCTACAACGCCAACGTCGTCGCCGAGACCGCCGAGATCTTCGCCGACATCAACACGCCGCCCCAGGCTGCGGAGTTTGCGCAATGAGTGCTTTGTCCAAAGGCCTGAGCCTCGTGTTGTCGTGCGGTGTGCTGTTTGCGCCGTTGGCCCGTGCCGACGACGACGACATGCCCGATGGCGACGTCGACTTGATGGAAGAAAAGAAGAAGCCCAAGAAGGCGCCGCCGCCAAAGAAGGCCGAGCCGAAGAAGGCTGAGCCGAAAAAAGAGCCGCCGCCGAAGAAGGATCCGCCACCGAAGAAGGATCCGCCGCCGAAGGCCGACCCTCCGCCGAAGGCCGATCCGCCGCCGAAGCGCACGCCCGACGACGACGACATCCTCACCGGTGACGACGAGCCTGCGCCGCCGCCGAAGAAGAACACGCCCGCTCCGCCGTCGCTGAACGATGTACTCGCTGACGACGACGACATGCCCGAAGGCGATCGTGCGCCAGGTCGCACGCCGGAGCCGGTGAAGGCTCCCGAGCCGCCGAAGGAGCCCGTGAAGGCCCGCGAGCCCGAGGTCAAACCTGCGCCGCGCGAGCCCACCAAGGTGATCACGCTGCCGGCGCGCCGCCTCGACGACGATGCCGACGACGAGCCCGAGATCGACGACGAACCGCCGCGCCGCGACATCGCCCCCGACGTGGTCCGCCCCGTGCGCACCCTCGATGGTCCTGCACGCGTCGAAGACGACGAGAGCGAAGGCCCGCCCACCGGCTTGATCGTCGGCGGTGCTGTGGGTGGTGCGGTGCTCGTGTTGGCGGGCGCTGGCGTTGGTGGCTACTTCCTGTTTCAGTCGCTGCAGGGCGGCGGCACCACGACGGTGACCATCGTTCCGCACTGAGCCTCGAAGAGAAAACCGGCTTTGCGGTTTTGTCGCCGAGGCGAACTTCTCGAGGGGTGGGCGGGGAAACTTCCCCGCCGATCAACACTGAGCCTGTGGAGCAGCATGGGGCTTCGCCTCGTCGTCTACGACGCTACCGGACACGGCCGCGCGGCAGTGCAACCCCTGCTGACGCGGTCGTGGCGCATCGGGGTCGAGCTGTACCGCCACTACCCGCCAGCGCTGCGTGCCGACGCCACCTTCGGAGCCACGTCGTGGACCGACGCCGTCGCCTGGTTGGCCTCGGTGCAGCCCGGCGAGGGCATCGACGAAATCCAGTACTGGGGCCACGGCCTGCCGGGGCGCTTGTTCATCGCCCGCGACGTGCTCACGGCACACCAGCTGACATCGTCACCGCTGGGCGATGACTGGCGGGCGGTGGCCGCGCGGTTGTCGCCGTCGTCGCTTGTGTGGTGGCGCACGTGCAGTGCGTTTGCGGGCCAGGCGGGGCACACGTTGGCGTCGACGATGGCCGCGTTTTTCAACTGCCGCGTCGCGGGCCACACCTACGTGATTGGTCCGCTGCAGTCGGGCCTGCACAGCGTGACGCCGACGCAGCCGCCGACGTGGAGCATGGCCGAGGGCTTCGCCGCCGACGGATCGTCACTGACGTCGACACCGTGGGCGCCCAACACGATCACGTGCCTGCACGGCGCGGTGCCGTCGACGTGGTAGCGCTCAGGTGCTGAGGCGGGCGGTCGAGGTCGAGCGGAGTTCGCCGCTGTCGTCGTCGAGGAAGGCCATCGCCCGCTCGCCACGCACCACCGCCACACGTCGGTAGAGCCGCGGGCGCTCGTACTGCGCGAGCAGATCGACGCGGTCGGCAGGGGGCAGTGGCAGCACCACGCGCTCAGCGTTGACGACGGCGGCAGCCAACACCACCACGCCTGCGGGCCCGTGCAGCGTGCAGCCTTGCGCTTGATCGACGTCGACACCGGGAGCGGCAAGACCAATCTCGAGCGCATCGCGCGTCAGCAGATGCACCTCGGTGCGCATCACCGTTGGCAGCAGCACGCGCACCTTGAGCAGCTCACCCGCAGGCCCGGCCACGCCGACGAGGCCATCGCTGGCGACCGTGCCCGACGACAACGACAGCAGCCGCTGCAGCCGCTGGGCACCAAACAGCACCGCGAAGTGCGACGTCGAGAGGCGCACATGGCGCACTGCCGGATGAACGGGGATCGGCAGCTGCACCAGGCACCTCAGGCGGAGAAGAACGAGGCGTCGCGCGCGATCTGAAACGACGTCGCCAACTCGGCCGGCGTGACGATGCCAGCGTCGAGCAACATCGTGCACTCCTTCGTGAGCGACGTGTCGAGCAGGTACGGGCCATCGGTGTTGATGGTCCACGGGATCTTGCGCTCGCGGAACTTCGACAACACGAACCCGAACTCCGCGAGGTCTTTCACCGCTTTGGTGGCGATGTTCGACGACGGACACAGCTCGAGCACCACGCCGCTGTCGGCGAGCATGTCGAGCGCTTCGTCGTTGTAGGCCGCGCGAATGCCGTGCCCGATGCGGTGGGGCTTGAGGTGCCGCAGCGTGGCGATCACACCTTCGCCCGACGTGTGGCTGGTCTCGCCGGTGTGCACCGTCGTCTTCAGGCCGGCAGCGCGGGCGCGGGCAAACAGGCGCTCGTAGCGGGCGGCGTCTTTGATGCGCAGCTCGATGTTGTGGCTCTCGGGGCCAGCGAGGTCGATGCCGGCCACACCGCGCGACTGATACTTGATGGCCTTCTCGAGGATGATCTCGTTGAGCTCGTAGCTGAACTCGCGCGCGAGGCAGAAGATCAGGCAGCACTTCACGCCGTACTCGAGCACGGCGAGGTCCATGCCGCGCAAGGCCGCCGCAATGATGTGGTCGAGGTCGCGCTCGCCCTGCAGGTTGCGCTTCATCGGGTTGAAGCGCAGGTCCATCTGGTCGACACGGCTGCTGCGGTATTCCTTGCCGATGATTTCGTAGACCGAGCGCTCCACCGCCATCGGCGACGACTGAATCTTCTCGGTCACCTCGTGCATGATCTTCAGGTAGTCGTCGAGGCTGTGGGTGTCGCCGGGCCGGATCGTGACGAGCTCGACGAACTCCCAGTACGACTTCGTGGGCAGCTTGAAGCCCTGCTGCGTCGCGATCGAATACAGCACGTGGGGCGCCACCGAGCCGCCGACGTGGATGTGCAGGTCGACCAGCGTGGGGGGCAGCCGCGGATCTTGTCCGTCGTGGTGCACGCGCCCGCTGCCTGGGAAGGGGCGCTTGATGGGGCCACTCTGCGAAGGCGAATCCAACCGTGTCATGCACAAACCCTAGGGAAATCCGGGTCGTCGTCAAGGTTTGGCGCGTCAAATCCGATGCGTGCAGCGCGTCGTCGCATTCGTCTGAGACGTTTGTGCCCGTCGGGGATCCTGATTGGGGGCGCCAATCGTGTGCGCTGCGGGCTATGTCACAGACCTGACTCCAGCTCTCGCCGAGGCCTGCATGACCGTCACGCTCCGTTCCCACGCCGAGATCGCCAACGCCTTCTTGAAGCTCGGGGTCAAACCCGAAGCGCTCACGTCGAAGAAGGATCTCGAAAAGGCACTCGAGGGCGCCAAGGCCACCGACCCCGCCCTGGTCAAGGCTCTCGAAGACGTCGTGCTCGACGGCATGAAGAAGCCCGAGCGCGAGCGCTTGTCGGCCCTCCTCGGCGACGTTGTGGCGGGCCGCGTGGGCAATGCCGGCGTGTCGGTCGGCGCGTCTGTTGGCGGTGCGGGCGTGATGCGCTTCAACGTCGAGGCCCAGCTCGACAAGAAGGGTCGGCTCAAGAGCAACCTCCCCGAGGTCGCCGCCCTCCTCGAGCGCCACAAGGTCGAAGGCCCCGTCGAGCGCCCGTTTGAGCGCGTGCTCGTGCATGCCGCGAAGATCGATGCCGTGCTGCGCAGCGAAACCGATCCCGACAAGCTCGTCGACGTCGTGATGGCCAAAGACCTGCGCCGCCAGGTGTTCCTGCTTGAGGGTATTGCCAAGCTGTACAGCGGCATTCACGGCAAGCCCGCCGAGGCCGTGCACGTCGGTGTGAAGGCTCTTGAAGACCACCTCGGCCGCTTCTCGATGACGAAGTCGAACTTCGAAGCTGCCAAAAAGGTTGGCGCCAACCCGAAGGCCATCGCCGTGCTCGAAGCCGACATGCAGGCGTCGCGCGCAGCGCTCAAGGGGCTGCTGCAAAGCGAGTGGATGCCCGATGCCAAGGGTCGCATCGGCGGCCTGCGTGACACCGTCGAAGACTGGAGCGAGGCGAAGTGGGGCAACGTCGCGAAGGATCGCGAGCAGGTCACCGAAGAACTCGCGCGCCGCTTGTCGAAGATCGAAAGCACGCCGTACGACATGAACCTGCTCGAAGACGGCATCCACGAACTCCGCCGCGACCTGCGCTGGTTTCCGATCTACGCCGAGAGCCTCAACGGCCTTGTGCAGCTCGACGACACCAACCCGATCGCCGCCTACAAAGACATGGCCAGCGCGCCGATCGCGTCGACGAAGTACGTGCAGCTGCCCACCGCCGAACGCGAAACGTCGCCGGTGAACGTGTCGAAGTCGGTGTACTGCGCGCTCATGCAGCTCACGCTCGACCTGGGCGGCTTGAAGGACTCAGGCGAGCCCATCCATTTCATCCGCGATGCCTACGTGCGTGCCGGCCTCGGCAACGAGAAGAAGGCCCACGACGAGGTCGCCAAGCTGTTTCAAGGCGTTGCCTCCGAGCACGACATCCACAGCGGTGCGCACGCCCAGTACGAGGCGATGAAGCGCAACGGTCTGGTGCGCGCGCTGCGTGAGGCCGTGAGCGCCTGAGCGAACTCGAACGAGAAACGGCGTCATCCTCGGTGGAGGGTGACGCCGTTTTTCATGCGCTGTCGTCGACGATCAGTGCTTCTTCGCCTTCGCGGGCTTGTCGGCTTTTTCAGCTTTGTCGGCCTTCTCTGGCTTGTCGGCCTTCTCGGGCTTGTCGGCCTTCTCGGGCTTGTCGGCTTTCGCGGGCTTGTCGGCCTTCGCGGGCTTGTCGGCCTTTGCGGGCTTGTCGGCCTTCGCGGGCTTGTCGGCCTTCGCTGCCTTCGCGGGCTTGTCGGCCTTGGCCTTCTTCGCCTTTGCGGGCTTGTCGTCGTCGTCATGGTCGTGCTTGTGGGCGTGGTGGGGCACCACACCAACGCCGATGTCGCGCAACATCTTGCGCAGCTCGAGCGAGTGCATCTCTTCGGCGGCGATCTGACCGCGCGCGAATTCTTCGAGGTAGACGCTGCAGTCGTCGACCTCTTCGAGCAGCTCTTTGTAGAGCTTGAGCGCGCGCGACTCGTGGGCCGCACTCTCTTCGAGGATGTCTTTGACGGCGTGGCGGTAGGTCTCGTCGATGGGCGCAATCTGCAGCGTAGGATGCCCGCCAAGGCCCGTGAGAATCTCGCCCGCTTGCTGAGCGTGCAGCAGCGATTCCGACGCCTGACCCTGCATAAACGCGACGATGGGGATGCGGTTCGGGCCCGACACCATCAGCGAGTAGTGGGTGTAGCGCACGACGCCAGCGAGCTCGAACTCCATGATGCGCGACAACAACTTCTGGGTGCGCTCGACGTTCAGGTCCTTCATCTGCTTCTCCGTGTGGTGCTCAGGGCCGACGACTGTAGCGTCGTCTCGTTCGACGCGCTGCAAACATGGTTTCGATTCTCGTGCTCAGCGTTTGGCGCGCGCGATCAACGCTTCGTCGACGATGCCCAGCACCTGCTCGAAGCGGAACGGCTTGGAGATCACGAGATCGACGCCGTGGGCGCGTGCTTTCTCGGGATCGAGGGTTGCCCCCCAACCGGTGACGAGGCCAACAAGCAGGTCGGGCCGCAGGCGCTTCATCTCCTGCGCCACCTCGTAGCCCGACATGCCAGGCAGCCCCAGGTCGGTGAGCACGAGATCGACCGAAGGCGTGTTCTGCAACTTGTGCAGCGCTTCAGCACCGTCGACAGCGGTGAGCACTTCGTGATCGGCGGTCATCAACATCTCGGCAAGGATCTCGCGGATGTTCTCTTCGTCGTCGACGACCAGCACCGTGGCGCGGCCTGGTGCACCGGCGGTGGCGGTGGCGGCGGCGGCCGAGACGAGGACTCTGTCGTCGACAAACCGCGGCAGCTCGAGCGTAAACGTGGTGCCGCGCGACGGCCCCGACGTGCGCGACGACGCATGCATCAGGCCGCCATGACGACGAACGATGCTGTGCGAGACCGACAGGCCAAGCCCCGTGCCGTGCGAACCCTTGGTCGTGAAGTAGGGGTCGAAAATGCGACCAATGACGTCGTCGGGGATGCCCTGGCCGTTGTCGCTGACGCAGATGTGCACGGGGCGCGGTGGTTCATCACTGGCTTCGGCGTCGACGATGTCGTGCAGGCGCACCGTGAGCCGAATGCTGCCGCCGTCGGCGGGCAGGGCATCGACCGCGTTGTGCACCAGGTTGATGAGCACCTCGCGCAGCTCCGACGGGTTGCCGGGCACACGGATGTCGTCGCTGCCATCGGCCTCGATCGCCACAGACTTGTTGGCGGTGCGCGCGCGCGTCAGCTCGATCACGTCGTCGAGAATGGCGCGCACATCGACGGGCACGAAGTCGTCGGCGCGTTCGGAGCGGCCGAGTTCCTGGATGCGTCGCACGGTTTCAGCGCCGTCACGCGCGGCCTTCTCGATGATGTCGGCGTGCTTGAGGATCGCCACGTCGCGCACCTGCGACCGCAGCAGTTGGGCGCGCCCGAGGATCGAGCCCAGCACGTTGTTGAAGTCGTGGGCGACGCCGTGCGCGATGAGTCCAATCGCGTTGAGCTTCTCGCTGTCGACGAGCTTTTGCTGTGCCGCCTGCAACTCCTGCAGCGCGCGCTCGCGGCTCGAAAACAGCATGGCGTTCTTGGTGGCAATGGCGACGTGCGTGCCCACTGCTGAGAGCACCTGCAGGTCAGCGTCGGTGAGCGGCGTGGTGGTGGCAAAGCCCAGCCACAGCGCGCCGCTGACGTCGCCGTCGATGATGATCGGGATCGCCACCGCAGTACCAACGCCCTGACGAAACAACGCTGCTTCGTACGGCAGCAGTTGCACAGCGCGGCCGTCGACGGGGTTGATCGACACGTCGACGCCATCGCGCGGACGCACGCGTTGCGCCGGCTGCCGTTCACGCACGGCAACGCCCATGAGCGTGTCGTCGAGAGCGATCGGCACCAGCGGTCCAGTCGATTCGCCCTCGTCGAGCACGTGCTGCGGAACGAAGAACTCGCCGTCGGCAGCGAGGCTTGCGATCATCACGCGTGTCGCGCCGAACAAGCGATGGGCCGCGCGCGCCACCGTGAGCGAGACGTCGTCGGCGTCGAGAGTGGCCGACAAGGCGAGTGCGATGTCGTCGAGGGCGACGAGCTTGCGGTTCGCGTTTTGTTCGCTGTCGAGCAGGGCGGCGCGTTCGATCGCCGCACCGAGCACGTTGCCCACCGCAATCATCAAGTCGCGGTCACTGCTGCTCAACTGGCGGCCTGCCGGCAACATGCAAAACGCGGCGCCGACGACGACGTCACCCTCAGTACTGCGCCGACGAAGCGGCACCACGAGTGCGGACTTGAAACCAAGCTGCGCCACGGCAGCCAGCGCGATTCGTGGGTCGCCAGCGAGGTCATCGACGACCACGTTGGTGCCGGTGCGCACCGCGGTGGCGAGCAGTGTCGGCGAGTCGATCGGCAGGTTGTTCAGCGCGGTGACGACGTTGTCGGGCAGGTTGGCGCTCACCTTGAGGCCAAGCGTGCGTCGGTTTGGCGACAACAACGAGATGCCTGCAGCGGCAGCACCAAAAATGCGCGTGAGGTGGTCGCAGCCGGCGTGCAGCAGCGTCTCGAGGCTCTCGATCGCGTTGACTTCCGACGACAACGTGTTGAGCAGCTGCAGCTCTTTGTTCTTCTGCAGCAGTAGGTCCTCGAAGCTCTTGCGCTCGGTGATGTCCTGCATGATGCCGAGGGCACCGGCCTTGCCGTCTTCGAGTTCGATGTAGGCAATCGACACCTGGGCATCGAAGGCTTCGCCGTTTTTGCGTTGCGCGCGAAATTCGTAGCGCGGCTCGACGACGAGGCCAGCGTCGACACGTCGGGCGCGATCGTTCAGAAACGCTCGCGACGACGGCGCGACAATCTGCTCGCTCATGAAGAACGTGGGCGCTGTGAGCTCGTCGGTGGAGTAGCCGACCATCTCTTGAAACCGGCGGTTCGCCCAGGAGAACTGGCCGTCACGCAGGATGTACACACCGTCGGACGACGCCTCGACGAGGGCCCGAAACTGCCGCGCCTGGGCGTCGAGCCGAGCGTTGTTCGTGTCGTTGTCGATGATGCGCGAGACCAACGCGAGCAGGGCGTCGAAGTTGGCCGCACCCGGTGGCGCAACGAACTCCCAGGCACCCGCACGCAGCACGGCGGCTCGACGAGGGTCGGCACTGTCGAGAAAGACAACGACGACCGGCGGCGGCAACGGCAGCGCTTGCAGTCCGGCGAGCGGAGCGTCGCCTGTGCCCGCGGCAAGCACCACGGCGTCAAAGCGGCGCGCGGTGCACCGAAAAACGACGTCATCGCGGGTGCCGAACTCGACGAGGGTGTTTGGCAAACGGTCGGCGAACGCCGCTCGAAGGGGCACGTTGAGGTCGTCGACGACGAGAAGGACCTGCGGTTCAACCACGCGGTCATGCTGCCTGCGCGAACCGATCACGGCAACTTCTTCGGCGCCAGCCGAAGGAGCCGTCAACACGTCCTGCGCATGGAAGGAAACGACGTCGGTCGCGTCGAGCGTGCTACCGTCACGGCGTGAGCGACCCCGCCGAATTCGACGCCCCCGAAGCCGAAGTCCAAAGCTTCGAAGACGAAAAAACATCGCCCGAGCTCCGGTTGCGGCCGCCGCCTCGGCACGACGACAGCCAACGTCCGATCGTCGTCGTCGCCTACCACGAAAGTCGACGACGTGGTCGCATGATCGAGCTGTTGCGTGGCGATGGCTGGAACGCGCTTGAGGCTCACGACGCCGAAGAACTCATTGAGATGGCGGTGTCGCTGGCGCCGCACGTCATCCTCGTCGACGTGGATCTGCGGATTGCCGGCGAGACATCGCTGCCCGAACTGATTCGGCAGCACCGCCCCGACGCGGCGCTGCGCATGGTGGCATTGCTTGGCAACGAGTCGCCCGCCGAGCGGATTGGACGCGCACTCGCCGACGGCTACGACGACTTCGTCGTCGACGTCGACAACGACCTGAAGCTCATGACGCGCGCCACGGCGAACCTGCGCGCGGCACGCACCCTGGCGCAGTTGAACAAGCAGAAGCGCGACGCGGCGCTGCTGCTCGAACTCACGCAGGCGTTGGGCTCGTCGCTCGACATGCAGCTCATTTTGCACACCGTCAGCCGCCTGATCGCCGAGGTGATTACCCTCGAGCGCTGCTCGATCATCCTGCTCGACCCCGACGACGACGACGCGATCATGGTCGCCGCTTCCGAAGACCGCGCTGTTCGCGATTTGCGCATTCGTTTGAGCAACTACCCCGAGGTGAAGCGGTGCGTTGAGAGTGCCGCACCCGTGCTCATCGAAGACGTCACGCGTGACCCGCTGCTGTCGAACGTGAGCCAGCGTCTGCTCGAGCGCGGTGTGCGCACGATGGCGCTGTTTCCGATTGTGTTCGAGGAGCAGGTCACGGGCGTGCTGTTTCTGCGGTCGTCGCAGCCGGCGCGTGTTCTCACAGAACACGAGATCCAGTTCGGTCAAACGGTGGCGGCGTCGTGTGCGGTGGCCATCCGCAACGCGCGCTTGTTCGACCACTTCCGCGACGAGCATCAGCAGATGCAGTCGATGAAGCAGCAGGCCGAGCGCCAAACCGAAGCGCTGCGCAAGTACCAGGACTTCTTCGAGTACGCCGCCGACGGCATCTCGGTGATCGACGTCGACGGCCGCATTCACTACGTGAACAAAGAGGGCCGGCGCCTGTTGGGCCGTACGCGCGACGAGCTGAAGGCGCTGAACTTTCAAGAGCTGCTCGTCGAAGACAGCCAACGCCGCTGGTCTGAAGTCGTCGACCAGGTGCGCCACGGCCGTTTTCAGTGCAGCTTCGATGTGTTCGTCGTC
>JBIKRQ010000170.1:0-12986 GCA_044349155.1 Myxococcota bacterium | reverse complement strand
GTGCGCCGTCGATGTGGTGGAGGGCGCGCACGACGTACACGCCGATCGCCGGCATCGCTGCGCGCACCAGCTGCAAGCCGTGGCGGGCCAACACGTCGTCGAGCACGGCGCTGTTGCGCACCTGCAGCAGCATCGTGTCGTCGAGCCGCGCCGTGGTGCTGCGGCCGGTGGCGACGTCGCGATACACGACCACGCCAACACCTGTGCGCTGCACTTCACGCACGGCCCCGCCGTCGAGAAACACCGTGGTGCTGCTCGGCGCGTCGACCGCAACACCCGCCGACGACGACATCGGTGCAGACACGAGCACAGCAGCGAGCGACAACGACAGCAGCATGGCGATTCGCCTATTGCAGGGGTTCGATGTTGCCGCTGATGGTCTCGGCCTCGTCAAACGTGAACAATCTCGGCTGCGACAGCCGCGCATCGACACTGCCTGCCGACACCACCATGCGGCGGGCGGCGATGGTGGCGTCGTCGACGTCGGAGTTGGCGTCGGGGATGACGATGGTGCCGCCAGCGATCGCCGTGGGCACAAGGGCGCGTGCATCGAAGCCGACGAGGTCGAGCCCCAGCGTCGTCGTACGCGCATTCAGCGGGACTGTGAGCTTGCTGCCCGGCAGTGGCGCACCCGACGTCGCTGGTGACAGAGACAGGGTACGCCCGGGCAGTGCGAGCGCTTCGCCAAACGCGAGGCGTTGCCAGAACGTCAGCGCATCCTCGACGACGAACGCGTCGCGCGCTTCAACGGTCAGCCGCAGCTGTGCGCCGGTGAGGCACGCCTGCGCAGCGGCCGACAGCGCCACGTCATCTGGGTTGTCACTCGTCGCAACGGTGAGCGTGGTGCCGTCGACGCTGATGATGCTGGCGCGGAGGCTGTCTTCGCAGCCGTCAAGCGGTTCAACCAACGACAGCCGCGCGACATCACCGACGCGGACGCTGCGTCCAGCCAGATCGACTTCGGTGGTCACCACCGTGTCGGCGAGCGTGGCCGGCAAGCCACTCGCGACCGGCAGGTCACCTTCCCACGTCAGCAGCAGCGTCGTCGTCTCTTGCAGCAGTGGCAGGAACGGAGGCGTGCCGAAGTTGTCGACGGTGGCGAAGCTGACCACGGGGCGCCGATCGTCGCCGCCCTCGGCAGGAACCCACAGGTTCGCGCCAGCGTTGACGTCGAGCTCAACGAAGATGACTTCGTCGTCACTGTCGTTGTCGGTCTCAGGCTCGTTGGCTTCCACTTCGGCGATCGCATCGGCCGTGGCATCGGCGTCGATACCAGCGCCAGGTGGACCGGGATCGTTGTCGAACAGGCGCAGGGCGCGACGCGTGTCGCCAAGGCTGACGCCGTCGATCGTCGACGCTGCGAGCTGCATGTACAGCAGGCGACCATCAGCGAGCAGCACGCCGCCCCATGCAGCACTCGCTTCACCTGCTTCGATCTGCTTGGCGCTCAAGCCCACGCAGCACACGGTGGCCCTGGCCGCGCTGCGACGCGCGTCGGGGATGTAGGCGGCGACGGCGACATTGGGCAGTTCGGCGGCGGCGAGCACGGCGTAGCGGTCTTCGGCGTAGTCGCGACGAAACAGCCGCACCAACGTCGCCGACGCGCTGTCGGCGTGCAGGGCCAGCACCACCGGCGCCCCGCCATCGCCGACATTGACGATGCCGGCCGCCAACGCGCCAACCGGCCCAGAGACGTCGACGGTGCGCGCCAGCACAACCTCGCTGGCGTCGGCCGCGGGTTCGAGCATGTAGAGCGCGCCACGCACCGCATCGGCGACGACGAAAGCCGTCCCCAACGGATCGGCGACAATGCGATCGGGGACCGCACCGTCCGGCAAAGCCACCGTCGTCAACAGCGTCGAGCTGTGGCCGTTGTCGACGGCGTAGATCTCGACCGCCCCAGCGTCTGGCAGGGTCACGGCAACGAGGGTTGTGGCGAAAACGCGGATTGCCGCCAGGTCGCCGGGCGCGTTGCCGGTGTCGAAGCCGCCAACAACCGCAAACGCCTCAGCGTCGCCTTCGCGCGCACTGACATGCACGATGTCGACCGTGTCGGTTGTTGGATCAAGTCCGAAAACGCGCGTCGCGTCGATGCCAGCGGTGCGCACCTCCACGGCGACGGCGAGTTCCGAGGCACTCGACGGCGGCGAGAGCGGGAAATAGCGGTTGGGCGACCGCACAAACGCGCCGGTCGTCATGTCGACGATGCGCAGGTGCTGCAGGTCGGGGTTCGCCGTCACGGTGTAGCTGTGGCCGTCGGCGGCATTCACCACGACGATGTCGGTGACGCGATCGAGATTGCCGCGCGTGGGCTGCACCGTCGTTTGGTTACAGCCCCCAGAAAGAGCAACGACGGTCGCCGTCGACAGCGCCAGCGCGAAACGAACACGTGAAGCACTGGTCATTCGCGGCCATCCTCGGGGCGGGGCAGGGCAGCACCCAGTCGACCAACCGGGGTCAAGCTGACCTCGCCGTCGTCGACGAGGCGAAACACGCCCACAGAGTTGTCGAGAAAGAAGCTGACGTAGGCGACCTGGTGCAGCGCATCGACGACGATGTCGTACGGGCCGCGGCCGTAAAAGCGGCTGACCTCGCGCATCTCCAGCGTGAGCGGATCCACCGACACCACTTCGTTGGAGCCGTGGCACGCCACCAACACCCGCGACACATCCGCGGCGCTGTCGTCGTCGATGTCGATGTTGGCTCCAGCAAGTGCGAACGGCTGGCGGCACGTGGGCGCAAGCGTTGTGAGCGTCAGGTGCTGGTCGACGGGGTCGATGGCAAAGCGCACGAGGCCATCACCAGTGGTGGCGCGGCCGCTCGTGAAGGTGCCGCCCTGCACAATGCCAATGAGCGCATCGCCTCCGGTGACGTCGTCGTGCACCAGCACCAGGTCGCGCATGGTGCGCGAACCGACCATCGTCGTCACGTCTTGCCGCACCGCAACGGGGGGGGCGGTGTCGCCGACCCGGGGCACAGAGAAGCGCACCAGGTCGACACCCACCAACGCGCTCGACACTTCGCGCTCGACGGCGGCAAAGACGATCGCGTCGTGGCCCGGAGCCGCAGGCAGCACCACGGTGGAACGAACGCCGGAGGTGGTGGCGTTGTCGAGCGCGAGGTCGATGACGTGCTCGACGACGATGCGCTTGCCCGAGGCCGCGCGATCGAGCTGAAAGAGCTCAATGCTCGGGTCTTCGAGGTGGCTGACCAACCCGCGGGCCACCACGCCATCGTCGTCGAGCAGGGTGATGTCGAACGGGTCGTTGCCCGCCAGTTGCAACACATTCGTGCCGCTGTCGCACACATCAACGTCACCGCACGACACGCTGTCGTCGCCGACAGCGACGGTGTGCAGCAGGTTGCCATCGCGTGTGGTGAACAGGGCGCTGTTGCCATCAGCGGTAAACGCGAGGCGGTCGGCGAACTCCGGTGTGCGCACCCCAGCGATCCACGGCGAGGCCACAACGGTGGAGGCATCAGCACCCGCGAGCAGCTCGTCGCGGATCGTCGTCACGTCGGACAACAACACCGCCCCGCTGTCGTAGGCGAAGTCGAAGTTGCTCGAGCCCACCAACAAGCGGTTGCCGTCGGCCGACAGCGCCAGGCCCATCGGAAACACGGGCCCGTCGAGGGGCACGGGATTCTTGACGTTGCCGGCGCACGCCGCACCAAGGCCAACGACGAACACACTGCAGCGCAGCGCACCAGTCGCGACACGAGCAAGAGGAGGTGAAGGTGGGCGCGCAAACGACATCACGGCCGCGCTAGCAGGTTGGTGAGGCTTTGGCAGGCACATTGGTCGCTGCCTGGTCGACGGCACGGTTCGACATGTTTCGGCAGGCCCGCAGGCGCGGGAGATCACTTCTTCGTGGCTGCGCGTGCTGTTGAGCGTGTGCCTGCGGCAAGGCGGTGGTGGGGCAGGGTGGGCCGGTGGCGCATCTGGACGCCCTGTGGCGCCACCCGGCGCAGCAGGATCAGGCGAACAGCAAGATCGCCCTTGTGCGACGGGGGCTGTCTGCTATGCACCGACCCTGCCTCACGCCTGAGGCTTCTGTTTTTGACCGCCGTGAGGTGATCCGTGCCCGCCCCCTCTGCCAGCCACCTTCGTGAATACGAGACGATCTACATCCTCCGCACCGACGTGGCTGACGAAGCCGCCGTCGCCTTCATCAGCAAGATGAAGGGTGTCGTCGAGAAAGAGGGCGGCAAGCACCTCAAGATCACGAACATGGGCCGCCGTAAGCTCGCTTGGGAACGCAACAAGCAGCAGAAGGGCATGTTTGTCCACCACCGCTACCTCGGCCGTCCGGGTATCGTCGCTGAGTACGAGCGTAACCTCGCCATCGAGGAAACCGTCATGCTCCGCCAGACCGTGGTGCTGAACAAGCTTGCCAACCCCGCTGACTTCTCGGCCGAGGAAGACATCCTCAATCCGCCGATCGTCAAGGAGCGCGACGAGCGCAAGGAACGCCGCTTCGACGACGAAGGCGACGACCGTTACTTCGACCGCGACGACCGCGACGACCGCTTCGGCGGCGACGACGAGTGAACTGACCTGGCGGGCCCACCAACCGTGGGCCCGTGGTCTGCTTCGCTCCCACCACTTTTCTCTACTTCCGCTGCCGCGCCGTAGGCGCCGCACTCTGGAGTGTCTCATGGCCCAGAATGTCTCCGTCATCCTCGCCCGCGACGTGGCGAACCTCGGCCGCCTCGGCGAGCTCGTCAGCGTTCGTCCCGGCTACGCCCGCAACTTCCTCATCCCGCAGGCGCTCGCGCTCCCGGCTTCGGCCAAGCGCGTCGCTCAGTTCGACCACCAGAAGAAGGTGATCGAGCACAAGCGCCGCATCCTGCGTGGCGAGAGCGAGAAGAAGGCCAAGGAAATGGCCGGCGTCGTCGTCACCCTCACCGCCAAGGTCGGCGAGCAGAACAAGCTGTTCGGCTCGATCACCGGTCGCGACATCAGCAAGGCGCTGGCCGCCATCGGCCACAACATCCACCACAAGGACATCAAGCTCGAGGAGCCCATCCGCTCCGTCGGCACCTTCACCCTGGATGTCCGCCTCGAAGCCGACGTCAACTCGCAGATCAAGGTCGTCATCGCCCCCGACCTCTCCGAGCAGGAGCGTAACGCTGCTGACGCGGCCGAAGCCGACGGCACCGACGCCGCTGCCGAAGCCTGAACGCTTCAGCGAGCTGCAACAAACAAGGCGCCTTCGGGCGCCTTGTTTTTTTCCTGAGCAGTCGCGCTCGAGGTCTTTGCGCTTCGTCGATGAGCGATCTGCTCGCGTTGCGCAGTCGTTCACCATCGACAGCGCAGCCTGAACACCTTGGCGGATGTGTCGGCGCGCGTTTCGCGGTATGCGGGCCGCCATGTTGCGACGCCACTCCCTCACCCTCGTTGTGCCGCTCGTTGCGGCCTTGTTTGCCGGCGCTGCCGGTGCTGCTGGTCCTGCGCCAGCACCTGCACCTGCGAAGGCTGCGGCGAAGCCCACGCCGGCCGATGCCAAAGCGTTCGTCGCCAAGGTGAACGCCGACCTCAAGCGCCTTGGCACCCAGGCGGCGCGTGCGGAGTGGGTGAAGAACACCTACATCACCGACGACACCGAGATCTTGTCGGCCGAAGCCGGCGAAGCGCTCATGATCTACACCGCCGAGGCCATCAAGAAGGCCGCGTCGTTCGACGGGGTTGCCGTCGACAAAGACACCGCGCGCGCGCTGCACCTGCTCAAGATTTCCGCCGACCTGCCAGCCCCGAACGACCCGGCCAAGACCAGCGAGTTGGCCCGCGTCGCCAGCCAGATGACGTCGATGTACGGCAAGGGCAAGAGCTGCCACGCCGACAAGAAGGGCGTTGAGGTCTGCCGCGACCTCGAGCAGCTCAGCAACGTCATGACGAAGAGCCGCAACTACGACGAGCTCGAAGCCGCGTGGAACGACTGGCACACCATCAGCCCGGCGATCGCCCCGCTGTACTCGAAGTACGTCAGCCTCGTGAACGAGGGCAGCAAGAACCTCGGCTTCGCCGATGCTGGGGCGCTGTGGAAGTCGCGCTACGACATGACCCCGGCCCAGTTCGAGGCCGAGATGGAGCGCCTGTGGGGGCAGGTGAAGCCCCTGTACGAAGACCTGCACTGCTACGTGCGCGGCAAGCTCGCGAAGAAGTACCCCGGCAAGGTCAAAGACGAAGGCCCCATCCCGGCGTTCTTGCTGGGCAACATGTGGGCGCAGGAGTGGGCGAACGTCTACGACGTCGTCGAGCCCTACCCGGGTCAGGCCAGCCTCGACGTCACCAAGGCGCTTGTGGCCGCCAAGGTCGACGAGAACAAGCTGGCGCACATGGGCGAAGACTTCTTCGTCGGCCTCGGCCTCAAGAAGCTGCCTGATTCGTTCTGGCAGCGCTCGATGCTGGTGAAGCCCCGCGACCGCGAGGTCGTGTGCCATGCCTCGGCCTGGGACGTCACGTACGACAACGATGTGCGCATCAAGATGTGCATTCAGGTCGACGAAGACAACCTGATCACCGTGCACCATGAGCTCGGGCACATCTACTACTACCAGTACTACCATATGCTGCCCGCACTCTTTCAGCAGGGCGCGCACGACGGCTTCCACGAGGCCATTGGTGATGCGGTCGCCCTCAGCGTGAACCCCACCTACCTGAACAAGATTGGCATCCTCAAGGCTGTGCCGAACAACGAAAAGGCGCTGATCAACCTGCAGATGAAAGACGCCCTCGACAAGGTCGCCTTCTTGCCCTTCGGCTACCTGATGGACAAGTGGCGCTGGGACGTCTTCTCCGGCAAGACCACGCCTGACCAGTACAATGCGACGTGGTGGAAGCTGCGCACCCAGTATCAGGGTATTGCCGCTCCTTCGGCGCGTCCGGCCGATGCGTTTGACCCGGGTGCGAAGTACCACATCCCCGCGAACACGCCGTATGCCCGCTACTTCCTCGCCCGCATTCTGCAGTTCCAGTTCCACAAGGCGATGTGCGACGCCGCTGGCCACAAGGGCCCGCTGCACACCTGCTCGGTGGCTGGCAACGCCGACGCCGGCAAGCGCCTGAGCGACATGCTCGCCCTCGGTGCCAGCGAGCCATGGCCGGTCGCCATGAAGAAGCTCACGGGTCAGGATACCATGGATGCCAAGGCTCTGCTCGACTACTTCGCCCCGTTGCAGACGTGGTTGAAGGAGCAGAACAAGGGTAAGAAGTGCGGCTGGTGAGCAGCGCTTTTTGAGTGCATGAAAGACGACGGAGCCTTCGCGGGCTCCGTTTTCGTTTCTGCCGTGTTGGCGTCGTGTATGACGCGACGATGCCGCTGCCGCCTCGCCCCGATCGCCACGTGTTTCCCACCCTGCCGCGGCGGCCCATCCGCGTCGTGCTCGACGGCGTGACCATGCTGCCCAACATCGGCACCATGTTTCGCCTGTGCGACGCCTTTCGCATCGAGCGCCTGTTTGTGTGCGGCGGGGCCGACGTGAAACCCCACCAGCGCAAGCTTGCGAAGCCGGCCGCGGGCACCATCGGCTGGGTGCCGTTTGAGGTCGCTCCTGATGCCCTCAGCGTCGTGCAACAGGCGCGTGCCGACGGCTACACCATCGCGGTCATCGAGCTCGCCGACGACAGCGTGGCGCCCCACGAGATGCACACCGATCGCCCGCTGTGCCTGGTGGTGGGCGCTGAACGCCACGGCATTTCGCCGGCGGTGTTGGCCCTCGCCGACCAGCGGATCGAGATCCCCACCGATGGCCTGGGCGGCTCGATCAACCTGACCACGGCTGCGGCGATCGTGTTGTACGAGGCTGCGCGCCGTTACCCGTTGCCCGCTGCCGACGTTTGACGCCCTGCCGCGCCGCGTTTCCGCTGCTATGGCTTTGGTCATGACTTCGCAGACTTCCACCCGCTCAGCGCTTCCCTGGGTGATCGGCGTGCCGGTTGCTTTGTACACCGGGGTTGTTGCCGCACTCGTCGTCGCCTTGTTCTCCACGTTTCGCGGCGTGGTGTTCATTCCGGTGTTTCTCGTCGTCACGGGCCTCATGGGGCGCCTTGTGATTCGCGAGATCACCGCGTTTCAAACACGCCTGGCCACCGACAAAGCCGAACAACAGCGCCTTGCTTCCAGCACGCCTTCGGCATGACCACGAACGACGACGCCGACGCAACAGCGCTGGTGGCCGTCGCGCCCGACGACCTCGAGCAGGCGCTCGAGCTCGACGACGACCGCGCCGACGAACTCGACGGCGAACGCTCGTTGCGCGAACGCGACCTCGACGACGCCGCCTTCGGTGAGCACCTCGACATCCACATGCACGACGTCGCCCGCTACGGCATCAGCGGCTTCACGGGCCTGGGGCTTGCGTGGGGCGCGTTGGCCGTCGTCGTCGCCACCATCGGCGCGCCGGTGGGTGCAGCCCCCAGCCTGGCGCTGTTGGCGGTGTGGCTCACGGTGTGGGTTGCCTCGGCCGCCGTCGTGAACGCCGTGCTCGGCCGCGTGCAGCGCCGCAATCTGCCGGGCATGCAGAAGCAGTTGTCGTCGTCGTCGAGCGCTGCTGGTGCTTCGATCGCCGTGCCGGGCATGCGGCCATGATCGCAGGACTGCTGTTGATGTTGTCGACGTCGCCCAACAACGCGCTGCCTCCCGCGGCCGTGTTTGCCACGCGCTACGGCGACGCTGTCGTCGAGGTGGCCTTCGACGTCGACGGGGCCGGGCCGAAGAAGCCGCAGCACAGCCAGGGCTTCTTTGTCTCGTCGAGCGGCCTGTTGTGCACCGTGCTCGACGGGGCCGAGGTGAGCAGCGCGGTGCTCGTCACGGGTGTGGGCCTTGGCACCGGCACCGTTGTGGCGGTGGACCGCACGGGCCTGGCCCTCGTGCAGACGACGACGACGGAGCCGGTGACCGCTTTGGGGGTGAGCCGAGATGGCGCGCATTCACGGTGGTTGATCGGACTGTCGCGCGGGCCGAAGGGCACGCAGGCGGTTCTTGGTGGCGACGACGATGCACCCCACACGCTGCTGTTGCCGCTGCCTCGTGGAGCGCCCGTGCTCAACGATGCGGGCGAAGTGGTGGCGGTGGTGCGCTACCAAAAAGGCGGCGGGCGCAGCGTGGTGGTCGACGTAGCGGTGATGACGACGCTGGCTGCGTCGCTCAGCGGCGGCGGGTAACCACGCCCAACAACGCGCGGGTTTTGCGGGCGAGCTGCGGCTCTCTGGGCGTGATGACCTCGAGGGCTTTGCGCAGATCGTTGGCAGCGTCGACGGTTTTGCCGAGCGACAGGTAGACCTCAGCGCGGTTCACGTAGGACGACGCCGTCTTCGGGCTGACCTGGATGGCGTAGCTGAACTGCTTGATGGCGCGGTCGGCGTCGCCGAGCTTGTGAAAAATCACGCCGAGGGCGCGATAGTAGTAGTCGTTCTTCGGGTCGATGGCGACGAGGCCTTCGAACAGCGTGCGGGCCTCGGTGTTTTTGCCCTGCATCAAGAAGAAGTAGCCGGTGTGGGCGATCGCATACAGCTCGTCGTCGCTGTAGCCCTTGAGCTCCTTGAGCGTGATGCGACCAGCAGCCCAGCGGGCCAACAGCTGTTGCATCTGGGCAGGATTCGCATCGGCAACGACGTCGGGCATGGGCTTTCAACTAGCAGGGTTGGACGCGCAGCGCGACAGGTCGAACAGCGCGCGGGCGTTGTCGGCCGACTGCTGCGCGATGCTGACAGCGTCGGTGCCGCGCAGCGTGGCGATGGCCGCGATCACGTCGACGATGCGCGCGGGGGGCAACGGCGGCGCGTCGGTTTCCACGAGCAGGCGGTGCGCGGGAATCGCCGGGATGGCCTCGCGCAAGCGGCGCGCGTTGTCGGACAAGGCCATGAAGCCCACCGAGATGTGCAGGCCCAGGCCCACGGCCAACTGCATGGTGTCGCGCGACGCGGAAAACCCGTGCCACACGCCGCCACCGGGCAGGGGCCCATGGGCCGCCAGGTCGTCTTTCAGCAGCTGCAGCAGCGGGCCGTCGCGGCGCACGCCGTGCACGATCAACGGCAACGCCGTGGTGCGCACCAGACGCAGATGTCGCTGAAACACCCACAGTTGACGACGTCGTTGGTCGTCGGTGTCGCCGATGCCCGGGCGCGCATCCAGGCCGCATTCGCCAATCGCGACAATGTCGGGTTCTGTGTGCACGCGTGTTTCAAGGGCGACGAAGGCGGCTTCGATGTCGTCGTCGCCAAGGGCTGGGAGTTCCTGCGGGTGCAGGCCCACGGCGTAGCCGATGCACAGGCCCGCGGGGACGGCCCCCTTGAGCAGGGCGCGTCGACGGGGATCAACACCGTTGCCGATCATGGCCACCACGCCCACGTCGACGGCGGCCTGCAGCAGCGCTGGTCCGTCGTCGCCGAGGTGGTCGAGGTGCACGTGGGTGTCGATGATGCCGTGCATGCGGTGCTCCTACGCGGCGCGCAGCACGAAGGGAATGGCAGCGCTGCGCGTGCTGTTGGGCGCGCAGGAGCGTGCATGAACAAAAAGACGTCGACGCGGGTGCTGTGGTTGGTGGCTTTTCTTGGTGCGGGTGGCGCACTCGCGGCCGTGCTCACCGACCCGGGGGAAGCGTTGTTCTCGTCGGTGATGGACGACTACTGACGTGCCGAGCGTGGTCGCGCTGCTGGTGCATGTCGTGGTCTTCGTCGCCCTCGCGGCGGCGTTGTTGGTGCCGCTGGAGCAGCTGTGGCCGAAGGTGTGGTCGTCGTCGTCATCGTCATCGTCATCGTCGTCGCGCACCGGCTGGGTCGGCGACATCGCCTGGCTCACGCTGGGGGCCGCCACGCTCGAGTGTGTGATTGGTCCACTGCTCGCAGCGGTGCCGTCGTCGCCGTGGACATCGTCGTCGTGGCTCGGGCTGGTCGGCGCTCTGTTGGGGGCCGAGCTTGGGGCCTATGCCTCGCACCGGCTCATGCACAGCGTGCCGTGGTTGTGGCGCTTTCACGCCGTGCACCACGACGTCGCGGTGTTGACGTGGTCGAAGGCCTGGCGGCAGCACCCCGTCGACGTCGCGGTGCACGCGATCGCCGTCGCCATCCCGGGCTTGTTGTGTGGGGTGTCGTTGTCGGGCTTTGGGGCGGTGCTGCTGCTGCGGCGCCTGTGGACCGGGTTTCTGCACGCCAACGTGTCACTGCGCTTTGGCGTGCTCGAGCACGTCGTCGCGACGCCCGCGTTTCACCATGCGCATCACAGCAGCGATCCCCGTCGCTTCAACGCGAACTACGCCGGTTTGCTGCCGGTGCTCGATCGCCTGTTTGGCACGTGGCAGCCCCTCGACGACGGAGTGCTCGCTACGGGCACGCCGGATCGGTTGGCGCCACCAGCCCCGACAACGACGACAACGGCACCTGCGTTTGCCGGGTCGCGAAGCCTTCGTCGGAGCGAAACAACAACGCTGTGTCGTCGACAACAGCCTTGATCAAGCGGCCGTCGGCGGTGACCTGACCGACCTGTGTTGGCGCAGCACGCGGCAGGAAGAAGCGCACGTCGAGCTCGCGGTCGTCGTCGAGGCGGGTGCGCGTGTCGATGCCGAGCACGTCGTCGTGAAATTCGACGCTCACCACCGTGCCGATGTCGAGGCGGCCGCGGGAGTTGTCGGCAATCACGATCTCCACGCCCTCGTCGCTGCGCAGCACCGCCGGGATGTCGCCGCAGGGGGTGTGGCCGACGACGACGCGGGTGACGCCGTGCTGCTTGAGCCACCGCAGCGCCGCGGCCGAGGGCAGGCGCGGGTTGTTCCACGGGTCGGAGCCGAAGCGGCCGTAGACGACGCTTTCGGGGTTACGGCCCAGGCCCTTCTTGGGCGCCTGGTAGAGCACGATCGGCAGCCACGGCGGGTCCTCGTCGCGGCAGAGGGGATCGGCGGCGTAGCAGCCAATCTGCTGCGCGTAGAAGGCATTGAGCGCTTCGATCCAACTGTCGAGGTCGTCGTAGCGGTCGTGGCCGGGCACGTGGCCCAGGGCTTCGTTGGCGATGCCACCGTGCACAAACAGCGTGGGGCCAGCACGAAACGCGAGCTGCGCGTGTTGCAGAAAACGGAAGTGTTCGCCGTCGCCGGGCAGCAGGTCGGTGACGAAGCTGTGCACGACCGCGTCGTCGCTGTGGTCGAAGCCTTCGGCGTGCAGCTCGTCGCGGCGGAATTCGAACGCGCCCTGCGCCCCCATGGTGTGGTTGAAAATCCAGCGGAGCATGTCGGGCCTGGGCAGCGCGCGCACGTCGTCGGGTGCTCGACGGGGCAGCATGCCGTTGAGCTCGCGGGGCACACGCACCTTGTTGATGTCGCGGTTGCCGCCGAGCAGCACCACCTGGTCGGGTTGGCGCACGTGCGCTTCGAGCAACGTGCGAACCACGCGACGCGACCACGGCCCACGATCGACGGCGTCACCGCCAAAGACGAACACGGTGTCTTCGTCGACGACGAGGCGGCCAAGGGTGTCGAAGTACACGCCGGGGGCGCGGTCGACGAAGCTGGCCAGGCGCGCCCAGCTGCCTTCGACGTCGCTGATGTGGACCACCCTGGACCGGGCGCGCAGTGAACCGCTCATCGGCGGACCGTAGCCGTCTGCGTGCGTCTGGTCACGTCGTCATGGGCGAGCTGGTCTGGCGGCGGTGCGAGCGCGACGTTGGCGGCCAACATGTCGAACACGACGGTGGCCCAGGCCCCACGGTTTTTGCTTTGTTCTTCGGGCGAGAAGCAGTGGCGCATCGCGGTTTCCACCACGCCGTAGCCGAGTGCAGCCACACGTTCGACGTCGACGTTGCGGAACTGCTGCTGTGCGATCCCGTCGGCGATGAACGCGGCGATTTCGCGGCGGAGCGCTTCACCGGGTTGGTGCTCCGGCGTGCCGCGCAAGCCGTGGGCGCTGGTGGTGAGTGCCCAAAACGACCACTCGCGGCCGGCGGCCAACTCGAACATGCCGTCGACCATCACGCGCAAGCGCTGAAACGCAGGCA
>JBIKRQ010000568.1:0-3505 GCA_044349155.1 Myxococcota bacterium | reverse complement strand
CAGCAACGACAACTACCCAGACGACAACTACGAAGCAGAAGAAGTAGGCAGTTCAAGGGGAGATGTAGTTGTCGTTGGCGGGAGCTTGTAGTTGACGTCGCCCAGCGCGGTGGCCGTCCACAAGTCGCTCCAGCCCTGGCTCGTGCTGGAAACGAGGTAGGGCTCGTTGCCGACGTACACGAGCGAGCCGGGCACCGGGTTGGTCCACAGGTTTTTCCACGCCTGGGTGTCGCACAGGTCGCCAGCCACAACGTTGACCTGCTGGGTCACGTACGCGGGCACTTCGGCGCGCGGCCAGGCCACCACGGCGAAGCGGATGCCATTCTTCGTGCCGGCAAACGTGGCGTCGCCATCGACGGTCACGGCACCAGCCTGCGTCGCACACACGCCACGCATGCTTTCCCACACCTCGCTGCGCGGCGAGACGTAGAACTCCTGCACGCCGGTGTTCGCCGACGGACCATGAAATGTGAGGTTCTCGAGGCGCTCCGTGCCGCTGGCGGTGCCGAAGCGCATGACGGCGAGGTAGCAGTAGTCCTTTTTGACGTTGAACTTCGTCGAGAAGGCCTTCTGCTTGTTGAAGCCCGAGGCCACGAGTTCGCCGCTCAGCGCCTTGGCAACGGCGGCAAACGCAGCCTGGTCGTCGAGGCGAAAGCCGTTGGCCACGTTCAGTTGCACCTGTTGGCGCTCGTACCAGCCCACCGGCGCCTTGTTCGTTTTTGCAGCAGCAACGGCGGCATCGAACTGCGCGAGGAGGTCGGCGGGGATGGCGCCCTGCGGGTTGGCCGTCAGCCAGGCGTGCAACGCCTCTTCCTTCTGCTGCAGCGCCGTGAGCACGCCCTGGGAGCGTTCACGGTTGGCCTGGGCCTCGCGCTCGGCGGCCTGCTGGGCCCCCCGGGCGGCCACGGCCGCGTTTTGCGCCTTCAGGTCGACGCCCTGCTGCTGAAAGAACGCGACGATGGGCTCGAAGCCTTGTGCTTTTGCGCCTTCGAGCGCCGTGGTGGCCGTGGCGAGGGCCTTGAACTGGGCGTCGGTGGCGAGGGTGCCTTTGTCGTGCGACTTGCGGATGGCGTCGAGCGCTTTGGAGCAGGCGTTGGCCAGCTTCGCGACACGGATCTGGCGCTCCAACAACGCGCGGTTCTCCTCGACGGCGCCAAAGCGGCCATCCAGCTTGTGCGCGGGCGTGATGGCGTCGTTGGCCTTTTTCAGCTGGGCCTCGGCGAGGGCGATCTTGCGCTCTTCATCCGCGGGATCGCTGCCGAAGTTGCGGGGGATCGAATCAAGCCCCGACGTCACCATGCGGTTGATCTCGTCAACAGACGTCTGCTGCCCAAGACCCACGTTGGGCAGGCTGATCTGAAACTGCGCCTGGGCGGGTGTTGCACACGCACACACCGCGACGACGACGGACAAGAACCACCGGGACGAACCGCTTTTCATGAGCACCTCACCTGCGCTCGTGGAGTGCCCCGCTGCTTCTTTCAACCTACCGATCATGCTGCGCGTCACACCATCGCAGCACACGGTCGTGACGAACATCATTTCTGCCTCGGTTGTCACCGTTTGCTCTTCATTTGCCACGCAAACGGCACATCAACGCACACGTGAGGGCGTCAGCACTTCGGCACCGTCGCGGGTCACCAGCAGCGTGTGCTCAAACTGCGCGCTCCAGCGGCCGTCGACCGTGACCACACGCCAGCCGTCGTCGAGCACGCGCACCTCGGGACGGCCGAGGTTGATCATCGGCTCGATGGTGATGCACATGCCCTCGACCAACCGCAGCCCGCGCCCTTTCACGCCGACGTGGGCGACGTGGGGCGGTGCATGCATGGTGCGACCAATGCCGTGACCACCGAAGTCGCGCACGACGCTGCAGCCTTCACGCACCGCCCGCTCGTTGATGGCCGCACCGATGTCGCCGAGCCGCGCGCCGTGCCGCACGGCGGCGATGCCCGCGAGCAGGCAGCGGTGCGCGACGTCGACGACGTGGGCCGCTTCAGCACTCACGGCACCAATGCAAAACGTGCGCGAGGTGTCGCCGTGAAAGCCGCCGATGTGGCTGGTGACGTCGACGTTGATGATGTCGCCGTCGTTCAGCACTTCGCGCGCACTCGGGATGCCATGGCACACCACCTCGTTGCGGCTCGTGCACACCACGGCGGGAAAGCCCTCGTAGCCCAGCTGACTGGGGGCGGCACCGCGCGCCTGTGTGTCGGCGGCGACGAGGTCGTTGATGTCGGCGGTGGTCATGCCGGCGCGCAGGGTACTGCCGACGACGTCGAGGGTCGCGGCGGCCACGCGACCGGCGCGTCGCATGCCGTCGATGTCGGCCGCGCTCAAGATGTGGATGCTCATGCTTCGCACCGTGCACGTCGTCGTCGTCGACGACCAATGCTTGTGCGGTATGGCGGTGCCTGCCGATGAAACAGCCTGAGCGCGGCTGGAGATGCGGCGACGACGACGCTACAAACGGCCATGCGCACCGACGAACCCGCCTCTGTGCTGCTCGACCGCATCCGCGCTTCGCGCGCCGACACAGTTCCTCGACGTGGGCGAAGAACCTCACCCCCAGCCCCTCTCCTTTCAGGGAGAGGGGAGCCGGAACCGAGGTCTGCACCCCTCTCCCTGAAAGGAGAGGGGTCGGCGCGGAGCGCCGGGGGTGAGGTCGTTCGTGTGTCTCTTCTCGCCCTGGCTCTTGTTGCCTGCCCAGCAACGGATGAGTCCGACACGCCAGACGCGCCTGAGCCGGGGCCGCAGACGCTCACGCTCATGCAAGACGTGGTCTTTTACGACGGCTACGCGGCCACCGTCGACGAGCCGTCGCCGCCGGGGGTGCTGCGCCTGTCCAACTTCCGCAACGCCGTCAAGCTCACCGACGAACAGCTGGGCCAGCTGCAAGACACCCTGACCGTCAGCGTCGTCGTCGGTGCCCTGTGCGACAACTACGACCGCCTTGGCTCCGTGAACCTGGCGATGGTGCCGCGGGGTGCTTTGGACTACGCGGTCGACGACGCCGGTGAGTGTCAACGTTGTTGCCGGATGAAGTCATGCCGCGAGTTGGGCGGCGGCGCTGGTTCCCTTCGTAGATTTCGGGAGCTTTGTGCTGGGCATTTGCTGGGAAGGATTAAAGACAATCTCGCCGACATGTTCCCAGTTGCGAGTGCTGTTGGCCCAACGGTCTTTGCGCTTCGCTCTCGCCTCTTCGTAGACCACTGCTCGACGGGCAAGGATGTCGACGTCACGGCCATGATGGCGGTCGTCGGGCGTCACGAACCGGATGCCGCTGTGCAGGTGCTCGCCGTTGTACCAAGCGACAAATCCCTCGACCCAGGTCCTCGCTCCGGCGAGGTCGGCGAACGGCTTCGACGGGAAACCGGGTCGGTACTTCAGCGTGCGGAACAGGGCTTCCGAGAACGCGTTGTCGTCGCTGACGCGCGGCCTGCTGAACGACGGCAACACGCCAAGGCGTTCGAGCGTCGCCACCATCGTCGACCCCTTCATCGGG
>JBIKRQ010000569.1:0-3505 GCA_044349155.1 Myxococcota bacterium | reverse complement strand
GCCCTCGCCCACACGGCCCTCGTTCACGGCGTCGGCCATCATTTCGATCAACAGCGTGTCGACGTGCAGGTGCTGCACCACGGCCTTGAGGTGCCAGATGGACCAGTCGGGATCTTCGTAGTGGTACTGGTGCGTGGTGCCGACGAGGAAGACCTCACGCCCCGTCGACGGCTCGCGCAGTTGCACCAGATGCTGCAGCCGTGCTGTGCCCGGGCTGAGCTTGAACTGCAAAAACGTGAACAGCGGACGAACCGGCAAGCGCCCGCTGGCCGCACCAACGACAACGCCGGCTACGACGAGCCCAAACACAACAAGGGCCATTCGTCGAAGCCGGCGCATATCGAAGCCTTTGACCGTTGAGATTCGGGCGCTCCGCGCCCGAATTCATCAATACATTCAAACTCTTGGGCGGAGCCCAAGCGTTTGAATCAGCCCGCCGGGGCAGGTGCTGGGGCCGCCTCAGGTGCCGCTGCAGGCGCTGCAGGAGCCGGAGCCGCCTCGGGAGCCGGGGCAGGGGCCGGAGCAGGCGCTGGCGGCGCTTCCTTCGGCTTGGCGGCCTCTTCTTCGGCCTGCTGCTTCTTCATCTGCTCCATCGCGCGTGCGGCGGCAGCCTTGCCCTTCAACTCGTTGTCGATGGTGGCGCATTCGGCCTTCATCGGGTCCTTGTCGTCGGCTTTCTTGGCGGCGGCCGTGTACTTGTCGCACCAGTTCTTGGCCTCTTCGAGGTTGTTGAGCTGGAGCTTCTGGATCATCGCGATCTCGCCGATGGCCTCGGTGGCACCAGCATCGATCTCGATGGCGCGCTGGAGCTGCGAGATGGCGTCGGGCGCCTTCTTCGTCTGCTCGTCGGGCGGCAACGACCCCGACAAACCCGACAACGCGAGGCCGTAGCCAAGGTTTGCTTCGGGGTGCTTCGGCTCGAGCTTCATCGCTTCGGCGAAGTGCTTCGAGGCGTTGGCGTAGTCGCGGTAGCGCAGCGCGATCGAGCCGATGTTCAAGTGCGCAGCGAGGTTGTTCGGGTCAACCGCGACGGCCTTGTAGAAGTACGACATCGCCTCGGGGTACCGCTTCTTCTTGACGCGGATCATGCCCTGGTTGTTGTAGAGCGCCGCGTCCTTGTCGTTGAGCTTCAACGAGTTGAGCGCGATGGTCTCGGCGAGGTCGAACTTGCCCTGATCGAAGTAGATGAGGCTGAGGTTCTTGAGCGCGTCGTTGTTGTTCGGATCGCGCGACAACAGCGTGGTGCACGCCTTGATGGCCTCGTCGTAGTCCTTCGACAGGCGGTACATCGTGATCAGGTTGTTCAGCATTTCCTTGTCGGGCTGCTGACCTGCTTCCTTCTGCTTGGCGAGCTCCTTCTCGTACAGCGCGATACCGGCGCCGTAGTTGCCCTGCTCTTTGTGGAGCAAGCCGAGGAGCAACACGACCTCGCGGGAGTCGGGCTGCGACTTCTGCAGGTCGGTGAGGATGGCCTTGGCGGCGTCGAAGTTGCCGAGCTTCAGCTCAGCCTGGGCAAGGCCCACCTTCGCGTCGACACTGCCGGCGTCTTTCGACAACGCCGATTCGAACTTGGCCTTCGCGTCGGTGGCGCGGCCTTCCTTCAAGAGCTTCGTGCCGTCGGCGACGAGGGCTGCGGTCGAGTCGAGCTTGGGCTTTTCTTCAACGGGCTTCGGCGCCTCGACGACGACGGGCTCAGGCTTCACCTCAGCAGTGGCACAGCCGCTGACAGCAGCAGCAAGCAGCACCGAGGCGAGCAGCAGACGAGTTTTGTTCATGGGTGGTCTCGTTCTCTGATGCGAAAAAGGACAAGGAAATCAAGTGGATAAGGGCCTCCCCGCGGAGGGAGGCCCTCAGGCTCAGCTCAGCGGTTCTTCGCGGCAGAGTCGCTGCCGGGGAAGAAGGCCAGCTCGTAGACCCGGCCGAACTTGGCGGGCTTGAAGGTCTTGAGCTTGTCCTCAATCTCGATCGTGTACTGGCTGTAGATGCCGAGCTCGAAGGCCTTCTGCAGGGCCGATTCCAGCGCGGTGATGCCCTGTTCTTCGACGGGGAACGCGATGTTTTCGAGTTCTGTGCGGAAGAGGTCGAGGGCCTCGGGGTTGTCGCGCAGCATCGGCGGATCGGGCGCGTTGCGCAGAGTGCCGACGTAGTCGAGCAGCGCATCGGCCGCACGCGACAGACCCGCGATACCCCACTCGCCGCTGCCGTAGGCCAGCACGTCGAAGTACTTCTTCGCGATCAGGTCACGCTGCTTCAGCTTGTCGTCGAGGGCCTGCTTCACGAGCTGCATGGCCTTCTTGCCCGACGCGCCAGCCTTGGCCTCGATCTGGATGGCCTTGTACGCTTGGTACTCGGGCTCGAGGACCTGGAACGCGCAGTAGCCACCGGCGAGCTGACCCACGTCGGACTTCTGCACCTTCTCGGGGAGCTTCTTGAAGCCCGCGAGAATGCCGTTGCAGGCGTCGAGCATGTCTTTGTCGCGACCAGCCTTCTGCAGCGACAGCGCCGTCTTGTAGCGAGCCAGGAGCACCTGGTCTTCGCGGGCGGCCTTGCCGTGGATGTTGCTGAACTCGCCGTACATCGCCGACGCGCGCTTCCAGTCTTCCTGGTCTTCGTAGACCGCCGCCATGCGCAGGTAGACGTCGGGGATGTCTTTCTGCTTGGGGAAGTCTTTGATGTAGCGCGCGAACATCGCCGTGGCGTTCCGCGTGTCGCCGAGGCCGAGGTAGAAAATACCCGCGTCGTAGATGATGTCGGGAGCCTTCGGGTGGTTCTTGTACTTGTCGACGAAGCGGACGTTGGTTTCCGCCGCCTTCGGGTAGTCGGCCGTCTTCGCGTAGTAGGCCGCGAGGTTGATGATCGTTTCTTCCTCGAGCTTGTTCTTCAGGTTCTCGCCGGCGGCGATTTCCTTCGCGTAGTCCTTCAACAGCTGGTTCGCCGAAGCGATGGCCGTGTCGAGGTGGTTCTCGTACGCGTAGAGCAACTGCGCGTTGTAGAGCGCGACGGGAGCGAACTCCGACGTGGGGAACTCCTTGATGAAGCCATCGAAGCGGCCGGCAGCTTCGAGCGCGAGCTTGGTGGCTTCGGCCTTGTCCTTCGTGCGAGCGGCGACAGCGGTGCTGCGGACGGCGTCGACGTTCTTGAACGTGGCGCCTTCCATGAAGCGCGCGACGAGCTTGGCGAACGCGGCGTCCTTCGTGAGCTCCTTGCGCTTGGCGAAGTCGCGCGACCACTTCTCGAGGGCCAGGTAGTCCTCGCGGGCGTCGTACGAGTCGAGAATCTGGTCGGCACCCTTGCGGGCCGCCTCGGAGTCGGGCCAGCGATCGATCAGCTCGCCGAAGCGCTTCGCACCTTCGTCGAAGTGGTAGTGCGACTGGTAGATGTACGCCGACTTGAACTTGACGTTGATCAGCTCTTCTTTGAGCTTCGCGTCACCCTTGTTGTCGGGAACGGCAGAGACGTAGGCGTCGCAAGCGGCCGCGAGGCTGACTTCGTCCTCGGGGATCTT
>JBIKRQ010000169.1:0-13022 GCA_044349155.1 Myxococcota bacterium | reverse complement strand
TGTGACCCACAAGGCGGTTGGGGGGAGCGGGGGGCGGCGCTTGGGGCGCCCCTACTCGAGAATTCGGGCGCTCCGCGCCCGAATAGTATTGATTATTCAAACACTTGGCGAAGCGCCAAGTGTTTGAATCAGCACGACGTGACGAGGCGCTCCACCTCGTCACGTCGGGTCACCATCACAACAGCTTTTCGATCTCGCGCTGCAGTTCGGGTGCGAGCCACAACTGCTCAAGGCTGGTGCTGCCCACGCGCAGCTCAGTGCCTTCGCGACTGACGTTGCCGTCGTTGTTGTGCACCACCACCTTCGACAACGCCGCCCACGCAGCCTTGCCCGCCTCAGCCGCCGTAAGCTCGCGCCAGCAGGCCTCAAGCTCGACGAGCTGCAGCTGCAGCACCAACCGCGCGGCGTCGTTCTCAGCGGCCGCAGTGGCTGCTGCAGCGATGTCGATGGCCACACCGCACGTTTCGCTCAAAGCACGAGCCGCACGGGCCAGCTCGAGCTTGCTCATCACCTCGACGTCGCCTGGTGGGCGCTGCCACGCGTCCATGTCGTGCACGCTGATGCCGGCAATGCTGTTGAGGGGCAGCAGCGTGATGGTGCCTTCGTTGCTGGCCATGGTGACGATGTGCTGGCTGTCGTCGACGTGCAGCACCACGCCGTGCGTGCTTTGCCCGTTGCCAAGCCACAACGTCGCCGAGGTGACGCGCAGGGGCAGACGTTGCGCCTGCTTGCTGCGTCGCGCGAGACGCCACAGCACGTCGCGAACCGTGGCCCGCTCACCAAGCTCGGCGCGGCGCGCCTGCATTTTGTCGAGCCATTCGTTCACAGCTTGGCCTCGAGCTTCTTCACGAGCACTTCGACGCGGTCGTCGACGTAGTCAACGTTGGAGAACGAGTAGGTGAGCGTGAGCACCTTGTTCTCGAGCTCGGCCCAGTACGACGAGTAGTCGGCACTGCCCTTGATCACGATCTTGCTGATGCCATCGCGCACGGCTTCCTTGCCCATGTCGTCGAACGCGACCTTCTCGAAGCCCTTGATGAGCGGGACGAAGAAGATGTTGGGCAACGAGTCGGCGTAGCTGTCGGCGTAGCCCTCAAACGCGAGGGAATTCCAGTCGACCTCGACGGGGATCGCTGTGCCCGCGGCCGCTTGGATCTGCTGTTCGAGTGCGGGGTAGTTCGTGTCTTGAAAGGCTTTGATGGCGCGGCGTTCGGCGAGACCCATGGTGTGTGCTCCTGTGGCGCGGAGTGTCTGTGGGTGCTGACGAGGTCTGCAACCGGCGCGACGTGATCGACGCCAGCGACGTGATGGGCGCACGCCGTTGGGTCTACATGTCGTGAGACGTGGGTGCTTCAGTTCGGACAGCAGGTGGGGCGTTGGTGACCGACGTCGCCAACGACCGCCACACTCCCGACATGGTCAGCGCGTCCACTTTCTCCCCAGCTGCTGCCGCCGGTGGCGTTGAACAGCGCCGCAGTCGGCGTTTTCGTCATGCCCTCGACGTCGACATTGTCGATCGTGGCGGTGTGCGTCGTGGCAGGGCGGTCGATGTTGCGCGCCACGGTTTGTTCGTCGCTGTGGTGGATGCGCCGCGCAACCGACACCTCGTGCAGCTCGTGATCCACCTGCCCGATGGCCCCATGCAGGCCGCCGCCACCGTGATGCGCACGCTGCCCGGTCAGGGCGTGGGGCTGTCGTTGTTCGCGCTCAGCAGCGAGACCAAGCACCGCTGGGATGCCTTCATCGCTCACGCCTCGCAGCACGCGCCGTCGGTGCCGATGCCAACGCTGCCCACGACGACGCTGAACCGCCGCCCCGATGTGCCGAGCTTCGTGGTGAAGCTGCGCACCGTCGAGCGTTTGCGCGACTACCTGCAAGCCCACGTCGCTGTGGGTGGCACGGTGCTGTTCACGCCGGTGCTGCCGCCCGCAGGCAGCATCGTGAGTCTGCTCGTCGTGCACCCCGTCACCGAGGCGGAATTTCCGCTGCCAGGCAAGGTGCACCGCGCGGTGGCCGAAGCCCCCAAGCGCCTCGAGATCCTGTTTCAGCAGGTCGACGTCGCGGCGTTTTCGCGCTTCGTTGAGACGGGCCTGCCGCCGTCGCTGCTCGTGACCCCGCCGGTGATGGCGCCGCCCGTGTTGCCAGCACCACCCACGCTGACGCTGCATGCGCCACCCACGCTGCCAGCACCACCCGCGATGCCCGACCTGGTGCCGACGTCGTTGACGGCGTCGATGCCGTCGTTGTCGATGCCGTCGTTGTTGTCGCCTCACACGCCTCACACGCCCAACGCGTTGTCGCTCGCCGCGATGATGCCAAATGTTGGCGCGCTGCCACGCTCAACGCCGCCACCAACGCCGCCCGAGTTCGACCTCGAGATCGACTTCAAAAATGAAGACGACGTCTCGATGGAAGACGACCCGATCGACTGGGACCTCAACGCCAGCGAGCTGCCCGTCCTCGTCGGCCACCTCGAAGACGGCACCATTCCGCCGCTCGGAACCTCACCCCCCAACCCCCTCTCCATGAATGGAGAGGGGGAGCCGGAGATTGTCCTCCCCGTCGACGCGGCCCACGACGAGACGCACGAGACCAGCCCTGCACACGATGCAGGCCAGGAAGCAGCGAACGGTGACGCTGTCGACACGGAAGCCGCCGAGCTCGTCATCGACGAAAGCCGCCCCGCACAAGACCCCGGGTTACAGCCACAGCTGTGGCGCCTGCAGTGTATGAGCAAGAGCTGCGCACACGTCGACGTCGTCGAATGCGGCCCGTGCCGAGGGGTGTTGGGCCTCGTGGCCGACATGGTGCCGTTTTTCAGCGCGCGCACGCAGCAGTTGATTTCGGTGCCGCGTCTGGCCCCTGCCGAGGTGCGCCGCGAACGCTTCCACACCGCACTCGTCGCGGGTGCGCTGCTCGACGACACTGTGGTGTTGTCGACGTTCCTGGCCGCTGCCGATCTGGCAGATGCGCCGCGCCGCGCCGACAGCGACGAAGTGCTGCGCACATCACCGGCGTTGGCCGATTTCGTGGCCGCGGTCGCCGACCCGCACACGCACTGGCCGCTGATGACGAAGGTGCGCTGCCCCGCGTGCAACACCGGCTGGCTCGAGGCAGCACCCAACAGCAGCGACGTCGACGTCAGCGACGCCGCACGCGCTGCTGAGTAGCTTCGTCACGGCCTACGCGCGGGCCTGGTTGTCGAGGCCGAGGGCGCGGGCTTTGTCGGCCACGGCACGGGCCACGGCTTCATGCACGCGCGGCGACAACGGTGAAGGCACCAGTTCGTCGGCCGTGCCCAAGGCGGCGATCGCCTCGGCGGCGGCAATCAACATCTGCGGCACGATCCGACGCGCGCGCACGTCGAGAACGCCGCGGAAAATGCCCGGGAACGCCAGCGCGTTGTTGATGGTGCGACCATCCGACGCGAAGCGCACACCAGCCTCGAGGGCCGCCGACGGATCGATCTCGGGGTCGGGGTTCGACAACGCAAAGATGATCTGCCCGGGCCGCAACAGCTTCGGATCGATGAGCCCCGGCCGCCCCGTCGTGGCGATCACGATGTCGGCCTTCTGCACCAACTCCGTCATCGGCATGGGCACAGCCCCCCACGCCTGCACGCGCTTGACCGCGACCTCGTTCACGTCGGAGACGAGCACTTCTTTCAAGCCGTACTCGAGCGCCAACTTCGCAATCGCGCTGCCCGCCGCACCCAAACCAATCTGGCCCAACGTGGCCTTCGACAGGTCCATGCCGGTGCGGTTCGCAACGCTGATCAACGCCGCCAGCGCCGCGGTGGCGGTGCCGTGTTGGTCGTCGTGCATCACGGGTTTTTCGAGGCGCTCAATCAACGCGTCTTCGATTTCGTAGCAGTCGGGCGCGCGGATATCTTCGAGGTGGATCGCGCCAAACGACGACGACAACCGCACCACCAGATCGACAAACGCTTGCGGATCTTTCTCGGCCACCACCAACGGAAACGCCGACAAATTCGCGAAGCGCGCATACAGCGCCGCCTTGCCTTCCATCACCGGCAAACTCGCGAGCGGCCCGACGTCGCCCAGGCCCAACACGCGTGTGCCGTTGGTGAAAATGCCCAGCGTGCGGCCCATGCCCGTGTACTGCCACGCGAGCTGCGGATCTTTGGCAATCGCCTTCGTCACACGCGCCACACCGGGCGTGTAGATGTGGCGGAGGTCTTCGACGGTTTCAATCGGCGTCGTCGACACCACCGCCAACTTGCCACCGCTGTGCACGTCGAACACCGGGTCGCGCGTCGAGACGTACTCAATGCCGTCGAGGGCCGAGATGCCTTCGATGACATGGCGACCATGGGCTTCGTCGTTGGCTTCGATCGTAACGTCGCGGGTGATTTCCTCGTCGCCACGCTCGATGATGCGAATGTCGCCGAGCAGTGCGCCCTCTTTGGCGACGTGCGCGGCGACGCGCGCGAACTGCCCCGGCCGATGGCTCAAGCGCAGGCGCACCACCAACTCAAAACTCTGCTTGCGAACTCCAACTTTCATCGCGTGCCCTTCTTCCTCGTCGACAACAAAGAAGTCCGCGTAGAGGGCAAATCGCATCTCGTCACGACGCACCGCGACGTTGCTCGCGCGCTCTTCAAAGCTCGGCGCAGCAGCGCGGCAGGCGATGTCGTGATCAAGCCCGTTCCCTCTTCGCCGCCGCCGTGTCTGTCGCTATGCTCGGCTCATGGTTTCCATCTCGGTCGAAGAAGAGCTGTTGCTCGACCTCAAGAAGCTTGCGGCGAAGCTCGGACGCCCTCTCGAAGCGGTGACGGCGGAGGCACTCCGCGGCTACGTCACGTCGACAGAACAGCTCGTCGACGACGTCGCCGTGAGTCGCGCACAGCTCGCCCGTGGCGAAGGCATCGTCCTCGATGACTTCGACGCCGAACTCGCCAAACGACGAGCCCGAGAGCGGTGAAGGTTGTCTTCTCGCCACTCGCTTTGGATCGAATCGCGGCGATTGAAGCGCGTATCGTCGAGGTTGCCGGCCGGGCCACCGCCGACAAGGTCATCGCAGGCTTCAAGCAGAAAGCGCGGATGCTCGCGACCATGCCCCGGATGGGCCGCATCGTCGTCGAGCTTGGCGACCCGGCAATCCGTGAACTCATCGTTGCTCCCTACCGAATGGTCTACGAAGTACGCGACGCTGTCGGCCTCGTCGAAGTGCACACCGTCCTTCACGCGCGCCAACAGTTCCCCATCGATGAGTTTCTCGACGATTGAGCCTGCGTTTTCGTCTCGCTCCTGGAGCGACCAACTCTCTTTGAGTTCATCGTATGCACGTGACGATCGCCGCCCTGTCGCTGCTGCTCTCGACGTCGTCAGCACCGTCACCACCCGTTGCACCGCCCGGCATGGTGCTTGTGCCAGGCGGCGTGCTGCATCGCGGCAACGCCATCGGCCCCGTCGACCAACGGCCCGCACACGCCATCGCCGTCGCGCCGTTCTTCATGCACGACACCCTCGTGACGGTGGCCGCGTTTCGCACCTACGTCGACGTCAGCAGTGCGGTCACCTCGGCGGAGCGCGCGGGCTTCGGCAAAACCGCAACGCTGGGCATGCAGGATTGGCAGTGGGCCGAAGTGCCAGGTGCCACGTGGCAGGCCCCCTTTGGCCCCGAGCACGTCGACGACATCCCCCAGCGCGACGACGACCCCGTCACGATGGTCTCGTTCAACGACGCGGCCGCCTACTGCGCGTTTTTCGGTCTGCGCCTGCCCACCGAGATCGAGTGGGAGTACGCGATGCGTGCGGGCAGCTCGTCGCGTTTTCCGTGGGGCAAGAGCGAGCGCAGCGACGACAACACCGCCCGCTTCAACCATTGGGAAGGCGAGCACCACGACGACAATCCGGCCACGGACGGCTTTGTCTATCGCTCGCCCGTGAAGGCGTATCCGCCCAATGCCTTTGGCCTCTACGACGCTGTGGGCAACCTCTGGCAGTGGACCGCCGACTGGTACGCGCCCGACACCTATGAGCGCGTTGCGGCCGCCGGCACGTCTGCTGACGTCGTCATTGCAGGTGATGTGGCGCAAGCGCGCGTGCCCACGACGGGCACAACGAAGGTGGCGCGCGGCGGCTCGTGGTGGTGCTCGGCCAACACGTGCCATGGCTACGGCCTCGTCACGCGCGGCAAGACGGCCCCGCAGGCGGCGTTTTCAAACAACGGCTTTCGCTGCGTGCAGTCCGTGCCCGCCCCGTGACGTCGACACCGCAATTTTGATTCGGCGGGGAAGTTTCCCCGCCCACCCCTCAAGAGACTCGCCTCGGCGACAAAACCGCAAAGCCGGTTTTCTCTTCGAGGCTCAATTTCATTCGGCGGGGAAGTTTCCCCGCCCACCCCTCAAGAGACTCGCCTCGGCGACAAAACCGCAAAGCCGGTTTTCTCTTCGAGGCTCAATCGCGCTAGCACCACTCATGCTGCTCATCACGTGTGTGTCGTTGCTGTTGTCTGCTGCGCCTGTCGCAAAGCCCGCATCGTCGACGACGCCAACGACGACGCCAACGTTGAAGCCGGTGGGCGATGGCACAACACCGGTGTTTGCGGTGGGCGATGTGGTGCGCACCAGCGTCGACAACGCCAACGTGCGCAGCGATGCGTCGACCGACAAAAAGCCCGTGGCCACATTGCCGTTTGGCACACAGGTGCGCGTCGTCGAAGCCGCCAAAGCGTTGAGCACCATCGGCAAGCTCACGCAGCGTTGGTACCGCGTCGAAACCGTCGACCTGAAGAAGCCCGCCGCGGGGTGGTTGTTTGGCAACACGTTGACGACGTTGGGCTCGACGACGTGGAGCGTGAGCTTCACCGCCGAGGGCCCCGCGGTGGTTCGCTTTTTTCGCGCGGGCGGCACGCCAAAGATCGTGAGCGCCGACGTCGACGTGCAGGACAGCACACTGCAGGCCATCGCTGGGCCATCGCTGTTGGGGCACGGCTCGGTGCTGTTGCGAGGGTGCACTGCAGGCACCTGTACCGACGCACTCGTGGGTGAGGGTGCTGATTCTGCAGCACTGCTGGGCACCGCATCGTCGTCGACAAAGCCGTTGTCGCCTCAGGACGTCGTCGTCGGCAAAGGCTCGGTCACGTTTGGTGGCGAGGCGCGTTCGCTCGAGGTGTTGTCACGCCCGAAGGCGAGCTACACCGACGCCGAGCTCGTCGAGCGCTTCGTGCACAACTGCAACGACGTGGTGCGCGTGACGGCCCCTGGCATGTTCGACGAGCCGATCGTGTTGCCGCAGTGCGAGGTGCGTCCATTCGAGCAGAACTGCTCCCCCGATGATTGCTTCGGTGAAGAAGAGAGCTGCCTGCAAGGCTGTGGCATCACCTGCAACGACTGCGATGCCGACTGTGGCGGCTCCTGCAGCACGTGCATGAACAGCTGCACCGACGATGTCTGTCGTCGTCAATGCGCGAAGTCCCGCCTCGCCTGCTTCACGGGCTGCGTGAACGGCGCGAACACCTGTCGCAGCAGCGGGTGCTCCGATGTGTACAAGACCTGCTCGTCGACGAAGGCAGCGCGCATCGAGGCCGAGTGTGGTGGACGTGAGGCCTGCCGCATGGCCGCCAACTGCTACGCCGACGATGGCACATGCCCGCAGCAGTCCGAATGGTGCAGAGGAGCCTGCTACGAGCAGTAGACCGCTCGTCAGCCGCGGATGAGCGCGATGACCGAGACGATGGCGTAGGCAACGCCGACGAACCACCAGCGGATGTTCACCAATTGGTAGAGCATCTGCGCGATCGCACCGAGCAGGAACTGAAACCACCCGCCGAGAAAGATCAGGCCGATGACGCCGGAACACCGCGACGTGGTCAACGGGCTTGCCTGTGACCGGTGACCACGTCTGCAACGACGTCGACGTCAGTGGCACGACGACCTCGGCTTCGCACAGCGAGGTCGTTTGCTTTCCGAGTCCCCATGGCCCGTGTAGCGTGGGCGCATGGACCTGTTTCCCTGGCTGCAGCAAAGCCCCCTGCTGCACGGCTTCACCGACGACGGCATTCGCATCATCGAGACCATCTGCGTGCCGCGGCAGGTCGAGATCGGCACGCCGATTTTCGTCGAAAAGCTGCACGGTGAGAGCGCGTTTCTGCTCGTGGCCGGCGAGGTGCAGATCGTCGTCGACAAAGAGGGTCAGCAACGCACGTTGGCGACACTCACCGCTCCCGACGTGTTTGGCGAGTTGAGCCTGCTGCGCCCTGGTCCTCGTCGGGTGACGGTGCGCGCGCGCACGCAGGTGGGGGTCATCGAGATCAACCGCCGCGAGCTGTTGACGTTGCAGAAGCAGCGTCCGCAGGCCTGCATCAAGCTGCTCATGAACGTGACCGACCGCCTCGCGCAGCGCCTCGACGAAACGGGCGCGGTGCTCGATCGCCTCGTCGATCTGGTCTGAGTTCTCGTCACGGCGACGGGCACAACGGCGTGGTGTCGACGCTGCTGAAGTCGATCGCCAACGACGACGAAAACAGCTCGGTGGTGCCAGCCACGGGCTCTGCCACCGCCTCGAGGGTGCGCTGCACTCGGCACGCGTTGAGCCGGTAGATCTGCTTCACCTCGTCGGGCAACGTGGCGTCAAACAGCATGAAGCCGTGGACGTCCACCGCCCCGACCCCGTCTTGCGTGAGCGTACCGAGAAGGCGGGCCGCATCCTCGAGGCTGCCGCGACGGTTGTAGTTGCCGCCGGCCACCAGACCGACGTAGGGCCCAAGGGGTCCCTCGCCATAGTCGGGACCGCCACCCTCGGTGGTGTTCTCGCGAGCGCGCTGCAGGAATTCCGGGTCGTCGCACAAGGGGATTTCGGGCGCGGCGCCGCAGTAGGGTTGGGAAGAACCTTGTGGTTCTTCCCAGGACTCCTGCGGGCAACCAAACTCATCGCTGGCCTCGGTGCGCTCGGCACCCTCGACGCAACAGACGGGGCTCGGCGCCCCATCGGTGAACAAGACGGTGATGTAGCGCGTGCGCGCCAGCTCGTTGGGCTCGGTGCGAGCGATGTCGGCCTGCAGGTGCATGCGCGCGACAGACAAGGCACCCTCGATGTCGGTTTGCACGTCGGCGAGGGTCAGAAACGCGGGCTCTTCCCACTCCGACGCCGGGATGAAGAGCGCATCACTCGGCCCCGTGACCGCGGGCTCCACGTGCACGCTGGCACCAAAGCCCATCGTCGAGACCTGAGCACCTTGTGCCGCGAGGCGATCGACGAAGGAGCGCAGCGCCGTGAAGCGCACGCCCGGCGCGTCGGTGAACTGCAAGCTCCCGCTGATGTCGACGAGCAGCAGCACCTTCACCGGTGACGGCAGCTCAGGATGCTCGTCACATCCCTCAGCCTCGACCACGGGGGCGGGGCGCGCCGCCGGCTCGTCGACGAGGTCGAGGGTGGCGTTGCCGCACGCGTTCATGAGCAGCACTCCCGCGACGAGGGAGCTGTGAGCGGTGCGGTGCAGAGTGCGGTGGATGCTGGGCATGCGTGCTCCGTGGTTGGCGATGGTCCGGTGCTTCAAGGCGCCCAGCGACAGAAAAAACGGCTCACAGCGATCCGCCAAAACGCACCGCCACGCCCGCAGCAATCGAGCCCACCGCCGGCCCCAGCGGTACGTCGGCGTTGCCCACGCCGATCACCGGCTGCGACGCGAACGCCCCGCCCTCGGCGTTCAGCCACACCACCAGCGGCCCCTGCACGACCCAGTCAGCGCGCACGCCCACGCTCGCTTCGCCCACCACGAGGTCGCCAGTACGCGCCACGGTGTCGACGGCGCTGCGACCTACACCGTGGATCCACGTCCCACCAAAACGCACATGTGGGGTGATGTTGATGTGCTCGGTCGGCGCAAACCGCCAGCCCACCTCGCCACACAACCCGGTGAGCTGCAGGTCGGCACTGCCCTGCGCCGCGACGACGTTGGCGGGCACGGTGGGAATCGCCACGCCGACGCCAAACACGACCTGCTCCACCGCCACCGATCCGCCCACCACCACGCGCACCATCGGCTGCACGTCGCCAACGGCCTGCAGCACCTGCGCGCCCACAGCTCCCTCGAGCATCATCGGTGTTGCCGGTGCGATCGCGATGGGCGTTGGCACCACCATCGGCGTTGCTGTCGACGACACCCGCTGCTTCTGCGGCCGCAAAATACGCGCGCGCACCAGTTCAGCCGCACGCAACGCGACCACTTCAACGGGCTCGTCGCCGCGCACAATCACAGCGTGTGCAACGCGACCTTCCTCGACGAGCAGATCGGCCCACAGGTCGAGGCGTCCACCATGCACCTCGACGGCCGCAGCGGCGCCCAACGCGCGCCCGCTCGACACCACCTCGAGGATGTCGTCGTCGTCGCGCAGCACCACAAACAGGCCCATCGACTCGAGCTCGTCGCGCGTGCGCAGCGCCAACGGACTGTCGAGGGCATCAGAGACCAGCAGCACGCGCTCACCGGCCACGAACGACGACGCACGCAGGCCGTCTTCGTCGACGTCGATCGGTGCGACCGGTGCGATCGGTGCCACTGGTTCTGCGGCAGGTTCTGCGGCGGCCAGCGCCAGCATCGATGCCACCACCATCAACATCATCGCGCGGCACTCATCGAGCGACACAGCTCGGCGTGCGGCCCCGCAGGCCAGCGGCGCAGGTACACATCGGCAGCATCGCGCGCCTCTGCACGTCGACCACTGCGTGCCAGCACCTCGACGAGTCGACCAGACGCCTCCTGGCTCAACACATCGTCGGGTGCCGCGTCGAGGTACACGCGCAGCAACAGCGCTGCTTGTGCATCGTCGCGTCGGGCATCACTCGCGATGCGCGCGAGATAGAAGTTCGCGCGCGCCCCTTGCAGCGTGCCCGCAAAACGACGACGCATGGCGGTAAACGTCGACGTCGACAGATCGACATCAAGCGAGAAGCGCGCGCTGTCGCCGAGCAACTGCAGGTCTTCGGCGTCGGCACCAGACTGGATGGTGCCGATCCCTTCGCGCCGTGCGGCCGACAACGCGTCGGTGTAGTGGTGGGCCCGCGCGAGCTCCTGCCACGTCATCGTCACCGCGATCGGCGCAGGCTCAAGAGGCTCGACAACCTCGACGGGCGCAACAGGCGCAACAGGCGCAACGTTCGGTGCTGCGCGCGGTACCGACGCCACCGACACCACCGTCGACGTCACTGGCGGCGCCTCGCGCGGCGACAACGCCAACTGCTCACCCGCGCGCAACACGCGCTCGCCCACGACACCCGCACCGCGCACGCGCACGTCGCCGTCGCTGACCTCGACGGCCAACGCCAGCTGTGCCGGATCCCAGCGCACCAGCGCACGCGCACCGGGCTGCGCCTCGATCCGCCACGCGCCCACGTCGAGCACGGGTGCAGGTCCAGAGGCATCGGCCGAGCCCAGCAAGAGCACGCTGCCAGCGTCGAGGGAGACCCACGCAGCACTCGTCGCGGTGACGCGCGCACCGGGTTCGGGCTTGATCCACGACGGCACGGTCGGCGCTGCTGCCACCGCCTCGACGACAGGCGTGCTCCCGGGCGCCACCGGTCGCAGCCACAGCACCACCGCCGCGCTGACCGCACCGACGACGACGAGGGGCATCCGCACGGGTCGTGGCGACGGCCGTTGCAGGATGAGCGGCGGCAACGGGCGCGTGGCCAAGGCAGCGTCTTGTGCGCGTCGGGCTTCGGCACCGAGCTGTTCGAGCTGTTCGTCGTTCATCGCTCGCCTTCCAACGCATCGAGGCTCGGGTACGCGCGCGCGCGTTCGTGAAATTGGGTTTCCGCGCGCAACAAGCGGCGCTTGAAAGTCGCCAGCGACACCCCCGCTGCCTGGGCCGCCTCGTCGAGCTTGAGGCCTTCGAAGTAGCGCAGGGCAAACGCCACGCGCTCGTCGACGGGCAGCTCGCGCACGATCGCCATCGTGGTCTGCACCGACGCGCGCAGCTCGTGCTGTGGCGGCTCGGGAGTGCTTCGGGGCTCGGGGAGGTCGACGGGGGCAAAGAACAGCAGCCAGCGTCGACGCGCCCGCGCCCGCAGGTGGTGCCGCGCCTCGCCCACGGCCACGCTGCGCAACCAGGGGCCAAGCGCGTTGGGGTCGCGCAAGGCATCGAGCCGGCGCAGCGCGACGTGTCTTGCAGGACGTCGTCGAGTTCAGCGCCGGTGCCAAGGATGCGCGCGAGCAGCCCGCGCACGCGGCCCGCATGTCGGGCATACAACCGCGACGCGGCGGCGCGATCGCCGGCGCGCACGGCCGCCACGAGGTCCGCGTCGGTCTCCTCGGCTTGCACAACGAGCTCCAGGCGCGGCACGGCGTTCAACATCCAGCCCACAGCGCCCGGGATCGCAGAAAACGGCTCACCTGGATCCGATGCAGCGCTGTGCCCACGAGAGCAACGGCTCGAACTTCCCGGTGCCGGCGGGTGCGGCTGCTGCTATGGAGCTGTCCATGTCGCGTACCGTCACCTGCATCAAGCTGAAGAAAGAGGCCGCTGGCCTCGACAAACCCCCGTTTCCCGGCGAGCTGGGCAAGCGCCTGTTCGACGTGGTGAGTGCCGAGGGCTGGGAGCTGTGGCTCGAGCACCAAAAGATGCTCATGAACGAGTACCGCATCGACCTGTCAGACAAGTCGGCGCGCCAGCTGTTGAAGCAGCAGTGCGAGCAGTTCTTCTTCGGCGACGGCAGCGCGCCCCCGCCCGACTTCGTGCCGCACAAGCACTGATGTCGACGGGCGTGGTCGCGATCGTGGTGGGCCTTGTGGGGCTCGCCGTCGTGGGCACGATCCAGATCGTGCGCCGCGAGTTGGACCCAGCGCTGCGCACGCGCCAACTGCTGTTGTGTTGGCTGCTGCCGGTGGTGGGCCCGTTGTTGGCGCTGGCCGCGCACCGCAAAACAGTGTCGGAGCGCGACCCGGAGCTGGATTACCAGCGGTCGATCAAAGAATCACCATACGATTGAATTCCTGTGGTCGCGATGCATCGAAAATGAGACGCCCCAAGCAAGGCCTTCGACATGCGGCTAGTCTGC
>JBIKRQ010000168.1:0-13038 GCA_044349155.1 Myxococcota bacterium | reverse complement strand
TGCGCCGGGCTTTGAGGCCCTGGTGTTCAAGGCGTCGCGCGGCATCGAGGACATCTACGAGCTCACCTACATCCGCAAGGATGGCAGTCGCTTCCCTGCTGTGGTGTCGGTGACGGCCCTGCGCGACGCTCGCAACGCGATCATCGGCTACTTGTTGATCGGCACCGACAACACCGCGCGCAAGCAGGTGGAGGCCGAGCAGAAGGTGCTCGATCAACGGTTGCGCGACCAGCAGTTCTACACGCGGTCCCTCGTCGAATCGAACATCGACGCGCTCATGACGACGGACCCGTCGGGCATCATGACCGACGTGAACAAGCAGATGGAGTTTCTCACGGGCTGCACCCGCGATGAACTCATCGGCGCACCCTTCAAGAACTACTTCACCGATCCCGACCGCGCCGAAGCCGCCATCAAGCAGGTTCTGCGCGAAAAGAAGGTCACCAACTACGAACTCACCACGCGGGCCCGCGATGGCACGACGACGGTGGTCTCGTACAACGCCACCACGTTTTACGACCGCGACCGCAAGCTGCAGGGCGTGTTCGCCGCCGCTCGCGACGTCACCGAGCTCAAGCGCATCGAGAAGGCGCTGCAACACAAAAACGTTGAGCTCGAAGGGGCGAGTCGGATGAAGTCCGAGTTCCTCGCCAACATGTCCCATGAGCTGCGCACGCCCCTCAACGCGATCATCGGCTTCTCCGAAGTGCTGAAGGATGGCCTCGTGGGCGACATGAGCCCGCAGCAGCGGGGCTTCATCACCGACATCTTCAGCAGCGGTCAGCATCTGCTGTCGTTGATCAACGACATCCTCGATTTGTCGAAGGTCGAAGCGGGCAAGATGACCCTCGACGTCGAGAATGTCGCTGTGCACGCGTCGCTGGAAAACTGCCTGTCGATCATTCGCGAGAAGGCCGCCAACCGCAGGGTGCGCCTGGTGATGGAGGTTGGCGACGACGTGGGCTCGATCCACGCCGACGTGCGCAAGGTGAAACAGATTGTCTACAACCTGTTGTCCAACGCCGTGAAGTTCACCGAAGGAGGCCAGGTCACGCTGCGCGCCTCGCGGGTCACCGGTGCCGACGTCGGTCATGTCTCTGAGGCCTGGGCATCGCGCGTCGTGCACCCCGGTGCGTCAGACGAGCACCCCGACGGCGTGGCAGCCAGCTCCGACGGTGCCGACAGGAACCCGGGTGCCGCGAATCGAGCGTTTCTCCAGGTCAGTGTCACCGACACCGGCATGGGCATGGCGCCGGATCGATTGCAGCTGCTCTTCAAGCCTTTCAGCCAGATCGACAGCGGCCTCGCCCGCAAGTTCGAGGGCACAGGCCTTGGCCTCGCGATGGTGAAGATTCTCGCTGAGCTGCACGGTGGCTCTGTCGCCGTCGAGAGTGCCATCGGCGAAGGCTCACGCTTCACGGTGTGGCTGCCCTGCGATGGGCCTCTGCTGCCCGTGCCACCTGCGTCGAGTTCCGCCGTCGAAGGCACCGGCCTGGTGCAGCACCGCAAGGGCCCGTCGTCGACGTTGGCGGAAGCGCCCTGCGCCCTCATCGTCGAGGATGACCCGAAGTCGGCGGAGCTGATTCGCCTGCAGCTCGAGGCCGAGGGCTTCAAGGTCGTCGTGGTCGGCTCTGCCGAAGACGCGATTCGCCATGGACTCACGCAGCCTCTTGCGCTGGTGGTGGTGGACATCACCCTGCCCGGCCTCGATGGCTGGGCGTTTCTCGAACACATCAAAGGCGTGCCGGCCATCGCCGCGGTCCCCGTCGTCATCGTGTCGATCGCCCCCGACCAGCACCGCGGCTTCGCGTTTGGGGCCGCGGCCGTCATGCAGAAGCCGTTCTCGCGCCAGCAACTGTACGAAGCGCTGCTGGGCCTGGGTCTCGCGCCGCGGCCGTTGGGTCAGTCGCTGCGGGTACTCGTCGTCGACGACGATCCCCACGACGTTGAACTGGTGGCCCTGCACCTGCGCGAACTCGCGACGACCGTGGTGCGCGCCTACGACGGCGCTGATGCCATCGAAGCCGTGAACCTGCAGATCCCCGACCTCATCGTGCTCGACTTGATGATGCGCGAGATGAGCGGCTTCGAGGTGGTGGAAGCCCTGCAACAGCACAACGACCACGCGCACATTCCGATCATCATTGTGACCGGGCAGCACGTGACGGCGGCGGACCGTGAGCGGTTGAATGGCGACGTCAGCGCGATCCTCGAGAAGGGTCACTTCGACGCCCAGCTCTTTCGCGCCGAAGTCTTTCGCGCGGTCTCGCGCCCCGTCGCGGTGCGCTGACATGGCCAGGATCCTCATCGTCGAAGACAATCCACCCAACCTGACCCTCGCCACGTTCCTGCTGACCTCGGCGGGGCACACGGTGATCAGCGCCGTCGACGCCGAAGCCGGCTTGACCCTGGCCCGGGCCGAGCACCCCGATGTGATTCTGATGGACATCCAACTGCCTGGCATGGACGGCCTCGCAGCCACCGCGTTGTTGAAGGCCGACAGCCTGACCCGCGCGATTCCTGTCATCGCCCTCACGGCGCTGGCGATGAAAGGTGACGAGGCACGCATCCGCGCGGCGGGCTGCGACGGCTACATCGCCAAACCCCTGCGCTACCAGGAATTCCTGGCGACCGTTTCATCGTGGGTGACTTCATGAGCGCCATCATCCTGCCCCAGCCCCCCGTCATCCTCGTCGTCGACGATGAGCGCATGAACCGCGAACTGCTGTCGGTCATGTTGGCGGCGGAGGGCTTCGTGGTGGTGACTGCCGCCAGCGGTGAAGAAGCTCTTGTGGCCATCACCACGCAGCCTCCCGATTTGATTCTGCTCGATGTCTTGATGCCCGGCATGAATGGCCACGAGGTCACGCGCCTCGTCAAAGGCAACCTCGCCACGAGGAACATTCCGGTCATCATGCTCACAGCCCTCGACGACCGCGACGCTCGACTCTTCGGGCTTGGTGCGGGTGCCGAGGACTTCCTCACCAGGCCCCTTGATCGCGTCGAGTTGTGCATGCGCGTGCGCAACATGCTTCGGCTCAAGGCGTCGTCCGACCAGGCCCTGCTTCGACGAGACGACTCGATGGGCATGGTCAGCCACGAGCTGCGCAATGTGCTCAGCGGCATGATGCTCGGGGCGGTCCTGCTGGAATCCGAAAGCACCGACACCGCCGAAGGCCAGCGCATCGTCGACGCTGCCAGGCTCATGCAGCGCCAGGGAAAACGCATGGCTCGGCTGATCGAAGACCTCGTTGATGTGGTGCGCATCGACGCGGGCAAGCTCGCCCTCAAGCCCACGCGCTGTGCGGCGAAGGCGCTGCTCAACGACGCCGTCGAAACCTGCGCGGCGTTGGCCGCAGAGAAGGGCGTTGCCCTGACGGCCGAGCATGTCGACGCTGGGCTCGAGGCCGACTTCGATCGCGAGCGCCTGCTGCAGGTGCTGACCAACTTGATCGGCAACGCGTTGAAGTTCACGCCCGCCGGCGGCGCCATTGCTCTGCAGGCCACGACGTCGGGGACCGAGCTGCGTTTGGCCGTCAGCGATAGCGGCGTGGGCATCCCCGAGGCGTTGTTGGGGGCGGTGTTCGAGCGGTTTCGACAGGTCGAGAGCACCGGCCGCGGCCTTGGTCTTGGCCTCTACATTTGTCGGTGCATCGTTGATTCCCACGGCGGGCGCATCTGGGCCGAGAGCGTGCAGGGCGTGAAGACCACGTTTCATGTGGCCATCCCCGGTGTCGCTGCTGCAGTGGCGTCAGCGACGTCGATGGAGTCGCCCGGTATCGATCACCCGGGCGCGCGGCCGGCCGCCGCCCATGCTCATGCTCATGCTCGCTGAGGTTCAGCGCAGCGCGCGAGCCCGATCACTGCCGAGCTCGCGTTGGCGACGAGCTACTGCAACTCGAGCGTTGTGCCACCGACGTAGCCGCTCATGTTGAACGCCACAGGCACCGACACCTCGATGAATGTCATTGCGCCGAAGGCTTGCAGCAGGTCTGCGGTCACGTTGTTGAAGCCCTCTGGATGGTCGCGCACCAGCAGCGTGTCGCCGCGACCAAAGAGGCCATCGTTGTCGACGTCGTCGAGCAGCGTGAGAACACCTTCGCTGCCGAGGCCGCCGAAGGGCCATTCACCACCGATGTAGCCACGCACGCTGATGCCGGCGACAGCGAAGGGCGCACTCTCGCCTTCGGTCCACGTGACGGTGCAGAGGTCGTCGATGCCCTCGGTGAGAGCGGCGGGGGCGTCGGCAGCAACGAAGGTCAGAACGGGCACCGTGGGAAACGCGACCGGCATCGCAAACGACCCAGCAACAATCACCTCGTCACCAGCGAGCAGGCGCAGCGGGTAGTTGCCCGCAGGCGTATCGACGTCGAAGCGCTCCACACCCTCGACGACGGCGATCCGATCGCCCGCGTTCCACACGCCGTTGCCGTCGGCGTCGGTGACCGTGAGCGCGAAGTCGCTGACGACGCTGCCGTCTGCGAGGTCCATCTCCACGCGCAGCGATGCAAGCGGGAACGCGTCGAGGCCTTCGAAATACGAGTACTCAAACAGCGCGTCGCGCGACGACGTCAGCCGGGTGGCCGCGTTCTCCTGGTAGACGTAGCGCTGCGTGCCGTTGCCGAAGGAGCACGGCCACCACGACGGCGGGTTCGCGGCGAGGTCGTAGAACGTGGCGCGGCACGCGGCCTCGCTCGAGGTGTCGCAACCAACGAGCGAGAGCGTCGTCAACGATGGGCACACGCTGTTGGGTTCGGCGGTGTAGATGACGTCGAAGACGCCGTCGGCAAGTCCGACCTCGCAGGTGGCAGCAGCGTCGACGGGAATGCCTTCGACGCGGTCGGCGCGGATGGGCTCGCCGCTGTCGCCTTCGGGGGCGCAACCGAGGACGGAAATGTCGTCGCGGAGTTCGACAGCGACGGCGCGGTCGTCGATGACGCAGCCGGGGATGCCGTTGTCGTCGATGCTGAGCGTGACCGTGGAGAAGCCCGGCGCTGGATCGGGGCAGCCGTAGACCGCGCGGAAAATCTTCCACACCGATGAGAGTTCGCCCTCGCGGTAGGCGACGAAGCTGTACTCGGGGTCGTCTTCGTCGAGCGCGCGCGAGGTGCCCTTGACGACGTCGGCGAAGTCGAGCGCACCGCGGGCAGTTTCGTCGAAGACGCTGTCCTGGTCTTGATCTTCGTAGACGATCACATCGGCGATCCCGAGCCGTGCGGCAGCGTCGCCCGACAAGAGTGCGGTGTCTGGCAACGTGAGTACGGGGATCTCGAGCGCGAGCGGGAACTGCGACTCGATCGCCACCGACGCGGTCTCCACGCGCGCGCGCTCAGAGAAGGTCAGGCAGCGCTGCAGCGCTCCGGCGATCTGCTCGTCTTCGAGATAGGTCTCGTCGGAGAACGACAACACGCCATCGACGTCGATGCTGTCGAGGCACGCGCTGAGCTCGGGCGACGTCACCGTCCACGCCAATGCCGCGCGCACCGGCGCTTCTGCCGTCAGCGAGCCCGTGGCCTCGGCGCGCACCGAGAACAACGGCGCAGGTGGTGTGCCTTGCGGCGTCTGTACGCCATCGCCACACGCGACGACGAGCGGGACCAGGAACAGCGAAGGGACCAGGCGCTTCATGACAACTCCGTCGACGCCACTGCGGCGCCTTCGGGAGAGAGACCGCGACGCCCCCACAGGCCGGCCAGCAGATCTGCGCGCATCACCATTCTCCAAAGATGCCAGCACCGACGACGACACCGGTGCCAACGTCGACGACGCCATCGACCACCACGCCAGCAACGTGCGGGACGACGACGACGACCACGCCAACGCCGCCAACGACGGGGACGGCGTAGGCGAATTCAGCGGCGGCCACGGGGCCAACGGAGAAGCCGCTTCGTTGGGCGGCGGCGGCGAGGCCAGCAGCGCGCAAGCGCTCCTCGTCTTTGCGGGTGATGTCCTGCGCGATCCACTGCACGCCCAGTTGGGCGCCCGCGCTGAGCCGCCCCACAGGCGTCCACTGTTCCACAGCGACGCCCACGCCGGCGCGGACGTCGCGCTCGTGGTAGGTGCGCGTGTCGTCGTCGCCGTAGCCCTCGAGGGCCATGACACTGCCGCGCACAAACACCGGCCACGCATCCACGCGGCGTTCCACACCCACGACGAGCCCGGTGGTCCACCGCGCAGCAGCAGGCGCTGTGGCCACGGCGACACCGGCGGAAGCACCCCACGGTGAGGGATCGACGTCGGACCCGCGCGCCCGCGCTGCCAGGCGTGGTGCGGCGACAAACGCGCCGGCGTCGAGGACGACGCGAGCACCTCGACCAACGTCGACGTTGGCGAGCGACAGCGTGCTGCCCTCGCGCTGTTGCACACGCAGCCGCCGGGCAGGCACCGCCAACGCCACCGCGCGGCCGCTGTGCTTCTCGACTTCGACGATCACGTCGCCGCCGCGGTCGTCGACGACGAGGAAGCTGCCCGCAAGACCCGCGGCCAGCACGAGTGTGGCCGCCGCTCGATCGAGACGCGTGAGGGCCAACGTGCCTTCGCCAGCGAGGTCGACGTCGACGACGGGGTGCTGCACGGCCACGCCGCCAAAGCTCTGCGCCACCGTGCGCGCGTGAGCGTGGCGATAGAGTTCATCGAGCGTGACCTCGCCGTTGTCGTCGGCATCGGCGGCCCCGCGCAACCCCGCGGTGACGTGGTGGGTAAACCAGGCGCCCTCGATGTCGTCGCTCTCCTGGGCCACTTCGCCCTTGCTTGCCGACGCAATCCACGCGCGGCCCGTGGGTGCTGGATCTTTCACGAGCGTGACGTCGAAGGCCGGTCCCTTGCTCGCGCCGCGCGCCGCGCCAGAACGCACGGGCCCGGTGCGACAGGCGTCGACGATCACGACGACGGCATCGGCAGGAATGGTGCGCAACAGCGCCTGCAAGCGCGCGATGGGCAGGCGCTCGCCCATGAGGTGGAGGCTGCTGTCGTCGCCGTGCCCCGAGTACGTGACCACGAGTTCCGCGCGTTCACCGCGGCGCTTCACTTCTTCGACCTGCCCACGAATGCGCAAGAGTTCAAGGGTGACGTCGTCGACGGTGCCGGCTTGCACCAACGTGGCGCGCGCCGCAGCAACACCGCCGATCTCCACGAACACATCACGCAAGCGCTCGGCGTCGGTCTCGGCCCAGCGCAGCGGCGCCTCGTCGGCGAGGCCCACGTCGTTGCCGATCGCGAGCACCGTGCGCACGGCCGCCCGCGCCGTCATCGACGGCGTCAGTGCACACACACACAGCACCATCGCCCACTTCACACAGCGCCCCTCGACCACGGCGCCATCAATGAGGCGCGGGCTCTTTCACAAACGACAACACCGCAAGCCTTGCCCGCGGAGCGCGGCGCGCAACGGCATCAACAACGTCGATGGCAACACCGCCGACGCTCGCACCGCTGACGATCGCCTCGACATCGACAGCACCACCGTCGCAGACGACGATGAGGTCTTCAGCCCCTTCAGCGGCATCGAGCACCAGCGCGTCAGGGAAGACACTGCTGCCCGCACCGAGGCCGACGTTGTCGTAGTGCACAAGAGCAGCACCTTTCACGTCGACACCAATCACGGAGCACAGCGCAGGTGCTGCGAGGTCGACTTCGATGCGCACAGCATCGCCCGCGCGCAGCGGCTCACCCGCATGGCGAAACACCTGTGCATCACGCCGCACCACGAGTCGCGCCGACAGTGCTGGACCCCGCACCGCCACGCCCGGCGCATCGGGCGCACGCAGCACCACGAGCCCCACGACGACGACAGCGGGCGCCGCAAGCAGGGCACGCCGCAGCCACACCGCCCACGCACCGAGCCCTTGAAGCGAGAACCGGCTGTGCGGTGTCGCCGAGGCGAGCTCTTGTGGTGCCGGTGCCAGCAATGGTCGGCGCGCAAAGAACGCTTGCTGCTCCGTGCGCCGCGCGGCCACGTGGGCAGCGAGAGCAGGGTCGGCGGCGATGGCGGCGGCCACACGCTCGCGGTCGGCGTCGTCGAGGTCGTCGACGAGGAAGCGTTCGAGATCGAGGTCGGTCACGCGGGTCATGGGCGCACCTCAGGCGGAGGCGTGGCAGGCCCGTCGAGGCGGCGACGTGCCCGGGCAAAAAACTCAGCGAGACGGCGGCGCACGGTGCGCTCCGACAACGACAGCGTCTGCGCGATCTGCACCGTGTCGAGTTCGTCGAAGTAGCGGTGCAGCAAGATGGCCTTCGTCTCGTCGTCGACACCAGCGAGAGCGCGGGCCACCAACTGCTCGCGTTCGAGGCGCACACCAGCGGCAGGCGGTGGCGGGGCGGCTGTGTCGATGCTGTCGCCTTCAAGGGCGCGCAGGGCGTCGACGACATCGGCCACGTCGTCACCATCGCCGACGCGCACACGCTGTTGTCGGCGCAAGGCGTCGAAGCAGACGCGGTCGCAGATGGCGAAAAGCCAGGGCAACGCTGCACCGCCGGCGTAGCTCGCGCGGTAGCGGTGGGCGCGCAAAAAGGCCTCCTGCACGGCGTCGTCGGCAGCAGCGCTGTCGCGCAACACGCGCGCAGCACGGCGGTGCACCGCTTCGCCGAAGCGGCGGTACCAGACGTCGAGGTCGAAGCCGGCTGCCATGTCAGAAGAGACCATGGCTGGACGCAGATCCGGTCAGAAAAGGTGACGCGCAGTATTTTCCAATACATTCAACCTGTTACAGACTCGCGTCGACCTCGACGGGCGGGCGCGCGTTGTTGCCCCGACAGATGTGCAGATCCTGTTGCAGCAACACGGCACACGGACGCCCATGGCGCGATCGGAGCACCAGGAGTCGTTCGGGGCACTCGAGTTGCCAGCAGGACCAGGGCGAGCAGCGTGAACGAACCTTGTGTCGTCGGGCACAAACGTGGCTCTGCTTCCAACAACGGACTGTTGTCCAATCCGTAGCCGTGGCAGCACGGGCGAGACGCAACAACCGAACAACAGGTGGTGAATCTTGACCGACGCAACGCAGATCCAGGCTCGCGCAACGGCATGGTCGAGAGCCAACAGCCTCGACATCAGCCAGCTCACCCCGCCGCAACGCCAGGCGGCCGTTGACGCCGTTGCTGCCGAAGTCGGGGTCTCGCCGGCTGCTGTTGCCGAAGCGCTTGTTGCTGTGTGGGCCGGGGTCAACGAAGCCCGCGGCTCCCATGCGCAAGCGGCCATCGGCGCTGTTGCACATCGACCCACCGGCGCGACGACCGGTGGACGAAGCGATGCCTTGCGCGTCCGGCTCGAGCAGATGATCGACCCAAAAGCCAACAGGCTCAGTGGCGGCCTCAGCCCTCGGATGCGCGACCACGTCACAGCACCGCTCGACGTCGAAGCGGTCTACAGACGGGCCCCGTTGACGCAGGCGGCGTTGCTTGAGCCAACGACGGCGGCGCAAGCACTTCTTTCGCAGCACACGGCTGCCGATGGCTCACTGGCGCTTCAGCATCTTGAGGCGGCGATCCGGGCTGCCCCGGATGGCGCTGCGCGCACGGTCCTCGTCGCCGTGCGGACATTCTTCGCTGACGCCGATGGTGCCGCTCCCGCCGTGGTGGCAGCAAGCCAGGTCGCTGCGGCCCAGGGCGCACTCGCTGCGGCGCGAGGAGCACTCGACAGCGTCGCCAGCGACCACCCAGGCGCAGGAGGCACTGTGACTTTTCCCGCTGCCGCAACGGCGCTGAACCTGCACGACCCCCGGATCGACACGGTCACCAACGCCGTCGGCGCGACGCACAGCAACTTTCGCGGCACCGCGGTCGCCATCGACGGGAAGGTGCCTGTCGCGCTGCTGAAGCACGCAGCCATCGCCGCACCACTGGCCGACCACTTCGACCAGATCCACGACCACCTTCGGGTCGTGTACTCCGAGGTCGCTGCCCGCACGCGCTGGCTCGACACTGTGGTGGACCGCGTCTGGGTGCTCGCGGCCACCGGCGACGGGCGCCAGGCGCTCACCTTGCACTTCGTGCAGGCGGCGATGAAGGGCGAGCTCCCCCACATCGACGACGCTGTGCGGACCATGCGCAAGGAGCTGGCGGCCGCCGACACGAACGTGTTCACGCGCGTCTTGCGCAGCTCGGGCTCATTGAGCAGCGAGGAGGTTCGCGCGTTCTTGAAAACCGACTCGCTTGCGACCTTCATCGCTGACGTCAAAGCATCGCTCAACCTCAACCCCAACGAGCCGGTGTCGACGCTGGCAGAGCCCATCCAGCAGTGGCGGCTGGCCGCCGATCTCTTCAGTGGCGGCATCAACTACATCGGTATCGCTGACGGCACCGCGTAGTCTGTACCCGAGGACCAGGGCATTCAGCGGGCGGTCACGGAGACACTTCGGCCAGGGCCAGGGATCGTGGCTCGCTCAGCAACGCGACTGCCGCGACACCCCAATCGTCTTGTCGGCGACCAACGCGCCTTGCACCGCCCGCGAACGAAACAGAAACCGCTGCGGCTCGGGTTCGCTCGCCAACAGGTCGGAGGCGTGGTCGGTGTCGGGCGCACCACGCGCCGCGTACGCGGGCACGGTCGCCACGATCGACGCCGTGGTGGCTTCGTCGAAAAACAACTGGGTCGCCACGCTGCCCTGCCCGCTGCTCACCCGGAGGTGCACGTGCACAGCGCGGCCGGGGTACCAGCCGGGAAAGCAGCTCTGAAACTGCACCACGCCGTTGTCATCGGCGACCTGCGTACCGCGAAACGTGCGGCGCGTGGCGGGCTCGTCGAGGTTCTGCCGACAGGCAGCAACAACGTCGTCGCCGGTGTACAGGCCGTCGACGCCGCAGTGCCAGACGTCGACCACGGCAGCAGCAATGGGCACGCAGCCAGCGTCGACGTCGAGGATCTGCAAGCGCATGAGCAGCGGCACGCCGCGGGCACCTTCGCTGATGTCTTTGCGCTCTGGCGACGCGGCGAAACATGGACCCACCGTGAGGTCGCAGGTCAGCGCGCAGAGGTCGTCGATGGCGTCATCGACGAAGCCGGCCGTCAACACCACCGTGCCGTCATCACGCCACAGGGGCGCTTCGCCTTCGCCCTCGCCTTCTCCTTCGCCTTCGCCTTCGCCCTCTCCTTCGCCCTCGCCCTCGCCTTCCTCGCCGTCGACGCTGCGGGTGTCGACGCCGCAGCCAAGCCACAGGGCCGGTGGCGCCAAGCCCAACAAACGACGACGGCTCAAGCTCATGGCGCCACCGTCGCGTCAAACACACCAGTGAAGCGACGCTCCAGCCGCTCAGCACCCTCGCCGTAGACCATCACGGCCTCATAGGTACCGGCGAAGCGGTCGCCGGAAACGTACGGTGAGGTTTCGACCACCACCGTACAAGTCGACTCCGGATGTTCTGCGGAAAAAGGAGTGAAAAAGTCAGAAAACACGAACGCATCGAGCGCATCGCACTCGAAGGTACCGGGGCTATCGACGACGCGGATATCCACGCCCCAGTAGCCGGTATCGTCTGTGACCGAGTAGAAAACGATGCCGTCTTCGACGGTCATATTCTGCACATTTGTAAAGGTGTAGCCCGGCCCATCTTCGATCACGAGGGCGTTGTCGCCGGTGACGCCTTCGCCCTCGCCCTCGCCTTCCCCTTCCCCTTCGCCTTCCCCTTCCCCTTCCCCTTCGCCCTCGCCTTCCCCTTCCCCTTCGCCTTCCCCTTCCCCTTCATTGACGTCGACGGGGTCGGCGCAGCCAACGGCGGCGAGCGAGAAGAGGGCCAGCAGCGAGAAAGAGGCGTGCTTCATGGTCATGGTGGAGAGACCAGCCATGCAGCCCGGTCCGGCCACTTTTCTATGCCGACGATCTGCACAGATCTGAAAGCCACTCAGCGGGGCGGCGGCGGCGGTGCTGGCGTTGCTGGTGGTGCTGGTGCCTTTGACGCCTCGGCCAACGCGGTCGCCATGGTGGCCACGGGAGCGTCGTCGGTGCGCAGCGCGCGCCACGTGCCCGTGCGATCCACCAACGCGACGCGCGTGTAGCCCATGGCCAATGCCGACTTCGTCGTCGACTGCAGCCGCTTCGTGCGCTCGGCGTCGGTCATGCTCGCCAACATCGCGGGCGAAAACGCGCACTCGAGGGTGCGGTCGGAACCGCGCAACGTGTCGCAGTGCAGGGCAGTGATCGGCAGCTCGGGCAACGCCATCACAGGCGGGAGCGCCGCTGGTTCCTCGTCGGGCTGCACGGCGACGCCGATGCCGATGGTCACGCACAACACCGCAAGAACTGCCGCCGCCTGCAGCGCCTGGCGCGGGATCGTGATGGTCTGCACCTCCGCGGGCGCGACGACCGCCGCGTGCTTGCCACTGTCGTCAGACGACGACGTGGGCGAAGGCTGCGACACCCTGGTGGCCACGCGCGTTGGCGGCAACGTGGAGGGCGGCAACGACGTGAGCGACGCGGCGGTTTTTGCGGCGGGCTTCAACGCGGCCAGGGCCTCGGCGACGTCGGGCTTGAGCGAGGGAAACGACGACGACGTCAGCGACGACGACACCGCTGCGGGTGGTGCTGGCTTGAGCGCCTGCAACGCTTCGACGACGGGCGGTGCAGCCGGCGGGGGCGCTGCGTCTGCCGCGCGGTGCACGACGATGCCGCCACCACCACGACGACCAGGCAACGGCGCTGGCGTTGGCGGCGGAGACGCTGGTGCCGCGGGGACAGGCTGCGACGTCGACGACGGCCGTGCGCCAGGGAACGACGACGACGACCCCGGCGGTGCTGTGCGGGCAGCGGGACGAATCGCGGGGCGGATGGCGGGGCGAATGCCGTCGTCGCGCGGTTCGGGGGCGCGCACGGCAGCAGCGCGTTGTTGAGCGAGCTGCTGACCAAGATCGCTCTCGCCCTCTTCGAGGGTGCGGTCGTTGTCGGGGTCGAACGGGTCACCGGTCACAGGGATGATGGTAGCGCTGTGTGACAACGCGTGTCGCCGACGAGGCAGATCGCGCCAACTGTGCACGGTGGCTGTCTCAGGCTTGGACAGCTGCGCGGTCAACTCGACGGCGAGGCACTGGATGGCGAACGGGTCGTCAGC
>JBIKRQ010000661.1:0-13046 GCA_044349155.1 Myxococcota bacterium | reverse complement strand
CATGGTGCGCCCGGCATGGGCGCGGAGAGGGAGGTGAAAGTCCACCGGGGGCCCTGACGACGGGAACCCCACACCTATGAGGCAAAGAGCCCTTCCGCGAGGCGGGTTCAATGGAAGCCTATGGTGCAGCGACGCACTGAATTATTGAAACACCGATCGAAGCTTGCGGCATGGGTCAGCTGGTCGTTGGCAGTGAAACCCGATCGTCGTTCGAATGCCGTGAGTATAGGTGACAGTGACGTCGTGAAACTCCGCGTTCCTTACCCGGGGAGATCTCTCGGCTTCCGCCTGCGAGCGGTAGTCGTCGAGGCAACGAGATGACGAAGAGACGAGAGAAGTCCGATGGACTCGTAGTACCGAAGAGCCGTCGAAAGACGGAGGCGCTGAGTACTCAGACAGGGAAGGGGTCCACGGCCAACGAACAGGCAAGACAACTCGATCTGCTCGGCGGATCAGCCGCCAGCCTTGCAAGGTCCGACGTCGAGGGTGCGGGACGATCCCGTTCCTCTCGCGCGCCGGTGCATGTGCCGTCGAGTGCGAAGAGCGAGCTCTTGTCGGCGATGACGATTGAGTCAGTGGCAAACGAAGCAAACCTGCGAGGTGCCTTTCGGCACGTCGCAGCAAACGATGGTGCAGCAGGCGCAGATCGCGTGAGCGTCGCCGAGGTGAAAGAGCACCTCGACGTCGTGATCGCGGAACTGCGACGAACACTGCTCGACGGCAGCTACCGCCCCGGCCTGGTCCGGCGCGTGTGGATTCCGAAGAGCGGTGGTGGTCAGCGTGGCCTTGGCATCCCGAACGTCGTCGACCGCATCGTGCAACAAGCCGTGCATCAAGTGCTCGGTCCGCACTTTGAGTCGACGTTTCACGACGGAAGCCACGGGTTTCGTCCAGGTCGGAGCTGTCACACGGCGGTGTCGCGGGCCCGCGAGCACATGCTCGATGGCGCCGAGTACGTCGTGGATCTCGACCTCGAGAAGTTCTTCGATCGCGTGAACCACGATCGTCTGATGGCGCGGCTTGCTGCGCGCATCGACGACAAGATGGTTTTGAAGTTGATTCGTTCGATGCTTACGGCAGGTGTTGCGCTGCCAGACGGTGTCGTGGTGACGACGACAGAGGGCACGCCACAAGGCGGTCCGCTGTCGCCGCTGCTGTCGAACATCGTGCTGGACGAACTGGATTGGGAACTCGAACGCCGAGGCCTGAAGTTCGTGCGCTACGCCGACGACTGCAACATCTACGTCGGCAGCGAGCGCGCCGCGCATCGTGTGATGGCGGGCGTTGTGCGGTTCATCGAGAGTCGCCTGCGGCTCAAAGTGAACGCGAGCAAGAGTGCAGTCGCGAAGCCAGAAGACCGGCACTTCCTCGGCTTTCGTCTTCGCCACGGCGTCGACGGCGACGTGGAAGTCCTGTTGTCGAAGCGAAGCATCGAACGTCTCGACGCAAAGGTCGTGCAACTCACGCCTCGCAACTGGGGGCGCGGCCTCGACGCGTGTGTGAAGAAGCTGAACCAGTACCTGACCGGGTGGATCGGCTTCTTCGGCGTCGTGAGCGCCACGGAGCAATCACTCCTCGGCACGAAAGACGCGCACATTCGTCGACGGCTACGAGCCCTTGTGCTCCGGCAGTGGGGTTACCGTCGTCACATCGTTCGCCACTTGATCAAGTTGGGCGCCAAACCACCTTCCGCGTGGAAGGCGGTGTATGGCGCTCGGTCCTCGACGTGGAGATTGAGCCACACAGCAGTTGTCGACCGGACGCTCCCCAACAAGATGTTTCGGGAGCGCGGCCTCGTCAGCCTTCTGTCCGCATGGCTTGCTCGAGACCGAGGCGTTGCCGCGCAATCACGCCAGCTGTCGCTGATGTTTGCATGAGTTGGGGCAGCAAACCTGCCGTCGTCGCCGAGCCCGATTAGGTTCGGGCAATCGCGACGTTCCCGAAGAGCCGGATGTGAGATCCACAAGTCCGGTTCTGTGAGAGGGGCGCCGAGAGATCGGCGCCCCTACTCGAGAATTCCGCTGGATCGGCTGCGCTGCAGGCGCTCGGCTCATCGATCATCGCTTGCAGGAGCCGACGTGATGCCGCGCAGCTGGAACTGTGGCGAGGCGAGCAGCGCGCCACACACCGTTCGCGTCCCCGCATCAAGCGTTGTGGCTTCGACACTTGATGCCGTTGTCGACAACGCGCCGAGCACCGTCTCGAGCAATGCGCGTTCGTCGCTGTCGATGGTGCGGGTGCCGAGGAAGCGTTCCTTGAGGCCCGTGACCACGTCGCCCACGGTGCCGCCGCTGCTCCGGACGTCGGCGACGATCGCGTCGATGGCGTCAGTGGTGACCGTGTCGGGGCGAGCGCAGCGACCAAAGCGACTCTCGAAGAACAAGCGCGCCTGAAAGTCGAGGCCGCGAAAGCCCTTCTCCGACACGCCATGAAACACGCCGACGCCCGACTGCAGCTCGGCTTCGGTCAGCGGTGTGTTCGGATCGTCGACGGGGCAGCTGAGTTCGGCTTCGGGGCAGCACGTCCCTTCGGCGCAAGCCGCCAGCAGCGAAGCGCAGTCGGGGTACATGTCGAAGCAGGTCTGATCGAACTCGACCTCGCCTTCACCTTCGCCAACGTCGCCGCCACTCTCGGGGAACGACTGGTTCGTGGGCGCGGGCCAGCCGAGTGCGGCGTACGCCGCCGACGTCAACGTGCGCGCCGACAACGCGTGCACCGCATCGGCGGTGGAGTTGCGCCGCATGGCGACCACCGGCTCGTCGCGCACCCAGGGATCGAACACGGCGGGCCAGACGTAGTCGTCGTCGTTGGGGTCGTCGCTGCAGCCGTCGATCGGGGCGCGCAGGTTCATGAAGCCGTGCAGCAACACATCGGCAATCAGCTGACGCAACGAGAAGTGCGACGCGACGAAGCGATCCGTGAGCCGCTGCAGGATGTCGCGCTGCGCACCGTTGCGCGGAAAGTGCGTGGAGATGGTGAGCGGCGTGCCCACCAACTCGCGCCACACGTTGTCGACGATGTTGGCAGCCACCAGATACGCAAAGGCGTCATCGGGATTGCGAACGCGACCGTCGTCGTCGAGGGCGAGACCGCGTACCGCCAGGGCATCGACCCCGCGCTTCAAGCTTGCTTCGAGTTGCACCACCGTTGCGCGCTGCCCCAACACGCTCGCGAAGTGCGCGTCGATCGCTGCTGGATCGTCGGTGGTGATGGAGCTGGCGAACGTGCCGCACGCTGCATCAGCACCCCACGGCGAGAATGCGCCCTGCGGTTCTCCTTCGCCTTCTCCTTCGCCTTCGCCTTCGCCCTCACCTTCGCCCTCGCCGAGGCCAACGCACGCGGGCACACCGTCGACGCAGCTGGCTTGTTGGTTGAAGTCAGCGCAGTAGGCGACCTGGCCTTCGGTGGCGCAGCCGACGACGTCGTCGGTGCACACCGATGGGGCAAAGGTGTCGAAGAATTCGCTCGCGCAAAATGGCGCGTTCGCGCAGCGGGCCACGCCCTGCTCATCGCAGGTGGGTTGCTCAAGGGGCGAGAAGCAGTACGCCGCCGCTGCACCACAATCGACGACGCCGTCGAGGCACGCTGGCGTGCTGACTGTACCCATTTCGTCGAAGCAGTACGAAAGGGTGTAGTCGAACTCGGGGAACACACCACCACCGCCGCCGTTGACGAATTCGCTCACGCGAAACACCGCGCGCGGCACGCGTGGGTCGGTGATTGCAGCGGCACCAAACACGCTCTCTTCGAAGCGGCCTGCGAGGGGCCAGTGGCGGTCCTGCTCGCGATCGGCGCGATCGGTCACCGAGAACGTCGTCGTGTGACACGCGAGGCACACCGGATCGCGGTTCAGGTAGGCCGACTCAAACAGGTGGCCAATCTCGTCGCGGTAGGCCAACTCCTGGCCCACGGCGTCGACGTTGCCGCAGCCGTTGAGGTTGGTCATCATCGCGTAGAGGTGCGCGCGATAGATGGGCGAGATGTCGTCGACGCGCAGGCTCTGTTCGAGCAGATCGCGGAACACAAACGGCGTACCGAACGAGCCATCGATCGCGGTGTTGTCGAGCACAAACAACGCGAGTTCGTCGGTGCTGCTGTCGTCTTCGGGCACCAACACCGGCGCGCCGTAGCACGCCGTCAACTGCTGCACGCCAGTACGCGGCACGGCAAGATTGTCGAGCAGCAGGTCACTCCAGCGCTCGATGAATGCCGGTTGTTCTGCAAGCGACAACGCGTAACGGCGGCGCCCCTCGCCGGGGTGCTTCGCCTCAAGTGCGGCGATCGCCGAAACCCCCTGGGTGGTCTCGGTCGACGACAACGGTCGACGCCCCAACATCGCCAGCGTGGCCTCGGTGACAAACGCAGCATCGCCCGCATCGCACGGCACGGGAGCATCAGACGGCACCGCCGGGTCGCGCGTTTCGCAACTGCCGCAGCTCGCCGCGACGACGACGATGAAGGAGCACAACAAGAGCAAAGAGAGGCGCTTCACAGCTTCACCCCCAACACGCGTTCGATCACTGCTTCGGCACCGCGCTCTTCGCTGACGGGCTCGGCATGGTCGGAGACGACGAAGCCCTCGTTTGCATACGGCCAGATCCCCAGCGCCAACAACGCCGCCATGCGGTTCTCGGCAGGCGTTGCAAACGACGTGGCCTCGGCCGTGTCGTTGATGGCGCCAACCAACGAGCGACCCGCGACCGGGCCACCGAGCAGAGCGGTGACGTAGCCATTGGGGTGGTGGTTTCGGCCACCGGTCTCCTGCTGCATCGTGGGTGTGCGGCCGAATTCGGTGTTCAAGATGACCAGGGTTTTGTCGAGGTCGATCTTGCCCTCAGCACTCTCGCCGGGCTTCTGCACAATGCTGGCAAGACTGCGAATCACGTTCGTGAAATTGCGAGCGGTGGTGATCGCCTGTTCGGTGTGCGTGTCGTAGCCGCCGCCGCCGCTGGCACTGACCAGGCCGGTGTCGACGACGCACACGTAGCGGGCCTGCTCGCTCGCCGTGGTGAGCAGGTGCGCTGCAAGCTTCAGACTTTGGTCGGGCAGGTTTGGCAGCTCGCCTGAGGTGCACAGATCGAGCGTGGGGGCTGTGAGCAGGTCTTCGCGCATGACGCTGGCGATGGCGTCGACGTTGTGCAGGGCCTGCGCGCTGTGAGCGAGTTCGTTGAAGCGTGGTGAGCGCAGCGGGTCACCACGACCGCGGTGGCGCAGACGCTGCTGGTACTGCGCGACGTAGTGCTCGACGAGAGCATCGTGCTGGGCGCGCTTGTCACCGACCCCTTCGCGCTTGAGCAGCTGTTGCAACCGCGCCGCACTGTCGACGTTGATGCGCAGCGGGCGGGCTGTACCGGGGTGCGTGCCAGCCGCCACGAAGGCCGCGGTGTTGTCGGATGGAATCGCACCGGCCGAGGCGAGCACGTAGCTGTACGGCGTTTTGCGCGAGGCTCCTGCGGCGCGGTCGACGTCGAGAAATGCCTGCTGGATGTGGGCACCAAGGCCCGCCATCGAGGGCTGCCCCACACGCTTGCCCGTGAGCGCGTACGGCACCGCTGCTTCGTGCGGCAGCAGGTCGTGACGTTGCACAACGAGGCGCAGGCGATCCACGAGGTCTGGTCGCTCGCGCAACGCACCGGCAAAGGGCCCGAGCATGACGTCGTTGCCGAGTTCGTCTTTGGCGAAGAACGACGGCGTGAAGAAGTCGTTGCCGAAGCCGCAGCTGCTCATCGCGCCTTCGTTGGTGTCGAAGGCTTCGGGCCCGAGCACGTCGGTGTTGTACTGGTACCAAAACGTGCCGTCGTCGTTGCCGTAGCGGTCGACGTAGTAGAGGGTCTCCCACGGCGACAACCCGCCGTAGAGGTAAATCTCCAACACGCTTTGCACCCGCGACGACGCCGGCAACAGCAGGTCTTGTGCGCGTTTGGGAAACGCACCGAAGGCGTGTGCTGTGCGCGGCAACAACAACGCGGCCGAAGTGGCTGCAGCACCCACGAGGAACTGTCTGCGGTGCATCACGAACGCTCCTGTTCAGCACGAAGAGAACGACCAACGCGACGACGACGCGACCACAAGCCTGCGGCCAATGGCAGCACCAGCGAACTCTGCGCACCGCCGCAACCGCCACCACCGAGGTGCGTGTCGTCGTCTTTTGCGAGGGTGATGGTGTCGCTGCAGGCGCGATTGCCCTGGCGATCGGTGGCGCACACGCGCGCACTTGCCGCCGACGGCAAGGCCGTGGCCCACAACAATTCGCCCGCACGCTGCAGGCGCGTGGTCTTACCGCCGGCTTCGACGTCGACGACCAGGTCGCTGTCGCGCACGGGGGTGATGCGATCGTGCACACGCGCCACGAGGCGGTTGTGCTGGCGGTCGACCTGCGGCGTGGCCACCACCGGGGCCTGCGTGTCGACGGGAATGTCGGTGCCGCGATAGACGCGATCGTCGAACGCTGATTCGCCCTGAGCCATCACGATGTCGAGGCGGCCGTCGTCGTCGAGGTCGCCGACAGCGATGCCCAGCGTGCCCGGCGTTTCGCTGCCGTCGACGGCGGGCTCGGCCTCGGTGAAGACACCGTTGTCGTTGCGCCAGACACGATCGGTGCCCGACAACGAACCCACCAACATGTCGCAGTCGCCGTCGTTGTCGATGTCGATGCTGATGGCGGCGTTGTCGTCGTCGCCGTTTGGCACATCGGCGGCAAACGCGGTGTCGTCGATGCTGAAGGCGCCGTCGCTGTTGCGCAGCACCAGCTCGCCCAGGTCGGGGCCGTTGTTGATGGTGAAGAGGTCGAGGTCGCCATCGACGTCGAGGTCGATGACTTCATACTCGTAGTTGTTGCCGGTGCCGGGCAGCAGGCCGCTGTCGTCAACGAAGACGCCGTCGCCGTCGTTGGTGAAGTACAGGCCGCCGTCGGTGCACACCTTGCACGACACGACCACGTCGAGATCGGTGTCGTTGTCGGCGTCGATGGCCTGCAGGTCCCAGGAAAAGCCCGTGCGCGCCGAGGGCAGGCGTGCATCCGTCTCGTCGACGAAGTGGCCGGTACCGTCGTTCATCCACAGCAGTGGTCGGCCGCGCACGGTGAACGGATCGCCGTCGCCCCAGTCGGCCAACAGCAGGTCGAGGTCGAGGTCGCCATCCACGTCGGCGAACTCAGCGTCGCCCAACGAGAACTGGCCAGCGGGCAGGGCGGTGTCGTCGGCGGCGAGGGCACCGTCGGTGTTGCGCAACAGCAGCGAGGTGCTTTCGAAGGTGCCGCCCAACAGCACATCGTTGTCGCCGTCGTGGTCGACATCGGCGCAGGCGGTGACGCGCCACCACCCGGCCGTGGGCGACAGATCCTCGACGACAAAGCCGGCGCCGGTGTTGCGCCACAACGTGGCCTTCTCTGCTTCGCCCGGCGTGCTGTAGTCGGCCCCGTTGGCGAACAGCGCGTCGAGGTCGCCGTCGCCGTCGACGTCGCACAGCTCGACCTTGTTGGACCACCCTTCGCTGCTGGCGCCGTCGAGCCAGTCGGCGGTGCTGTCGGTGAAGGGCGCCGCAGCAACAGCGGATGCGGCGAGCCCCAGCAGCAAGGGCGCACAGCGGACAGCTGACCGCGGTTGTCGACGACGAAGCTGGCCTTTTCTCTGCTTCATTGCAGGGTCTACGCGCCACCCTGGCGGTAATTTCCGCGGCCCAGATCAGCGCATCAGGCAGCGCGGCGGTTTGCTGCTGGTGCTGGCAGCAGCTGGCGTGCGGCTTCGACGAGTGGGGTGCGCGGCACGGCTCCCGGCAAGCGTGCGAGGCGATCGTCGACAAGGGCGTGGGGTGTGCTCCACAGGTAGCGCATCTCGCGAACGGCTTTGACCATCGGCACAAACGGGCTGATCAACCCCATCGCGAACCACGGCAAGGTCTTTCGTCGACGAGGCGCTTGCCCTGCCTGCTTCGTCGCGGTGTCGAGTGCCGCGATGAATTCTGCCCCGGTCACGTTGTGGCCTTCGAAGCAGAACACCTCAAACCGCGACAACGACGCGCGCGCGTTGGCCACCTGCACAAACGTTCTGGCGAGGTCGGGCAGCCAGGCCCAGGCGTGCACGACGTTGAGGTCGGCCGCGGGCCAGGTGATCGCCCCGTCGTCCTTCAACACCGCGAGGTCGAACCACGTACCCGGGCCCGTGCCGCCAAAGAAGTCGCCAGCGCGCACGACAATGGTCTGTACGCCGTCGACGGCGGCCTCGCGCAGGCGTTGCTCGAGCTGCTTGCGCAAGTGGCCCTTGGTCGTCGTGGGCGTTTCTGGCGTCGTCGATGTCAGCGTCGCCGGCATGTTCGCGCCGAAGTTGTAGACGTTGCCGGGAAACAAGATCGTCGCCCCCGCGGCGCGCGCGGCCGCAATCACGATGTCGACCATCGGCAACACGGTGTTCTCCCACTCGGTGTAGAGCGGGTTGAGACCGTGAAAGACCACGTCGACGTCGAGTGCCGCGGCAATCACCGCGTCGCGGTTGTTGGCGTCGGCGACCACGGCTTCAACGCCGGCGGGCAAGCGCGATGGTCCGCCGTTCGTGGCGCGCACCAGGCCCTTCACGCGCCAACCGGCAGCGACGAAGGCTTCGGCCACCGTCCGGCCCAATCGACCGGCTGCACCAAGGACAAGGATCGTGGAACGTCGTTCGGATGCGGACATGGCGTTTCTCCTGCGGTGATGGGTCTCTTGTAGACATCCGCGGGTGAATCACCAAGCATCAGGAATGCACATCGGTTCTTCAGATTTGAATCTCACGGCGAACCCGCAAGACACAGCACCGGCGCTCGCTGCGCGGCTCGACTGGGACCTGGTGCGCACGTTTCTGGCGCTGCTGGAGCACGGAAGTTTGTCGGCGGCCGCGCGGGCCCTGCACAGCAGTCAGCCAACGGTGGGGCGCCAGCTCGACGCGCTCGAGGCGTCGTTGTCGTCGGTGTTGTTCGTGCGCTCGCCGCAGGGGCTGGTGCCCACGCCTACCGCGTTGGACCTCGCCGAGCCTGCGAAGCAGATGGCGTCGTCGTGGGCGAAGATCGCGCGCGTGGCCCTTGGGCACACAGAAACGTTGGCGGGCACGGTGCGCATCACCGCAAGCCGCACGGTGTCGACGTTCGTGCTGCCCGCGATCCTCGCCGACATCCGTCGTCGCTGGCCCGAGATTCAGCTCGAACTGGTGGCCACCGACGTGGTGCAAGACCTGCTGCGCAGAGACGCCGACATCGCTTTGCGCATGATGCGCCCCACGCAAGACGACGTCGTCGCGCGCAAGATCGCCGACATGGGCATCGGCCTGTACGGCGCTGCTTCGTACTTCGAGCGCCGCGGGCACCCGACGAGTTTGTTCGACCTGCGCACGCACGACCTCGTCGGGCTCGATCGACTCGACGACATCATCCGCGGTCTGGGGGCTGCAGGCCTGGTGCTTGAGCGCAGCGACTTCTGCTTTCGCTGCGATGACCACGTTGCCGCCGTCGACGCGGTGGCCGCGGGCATTGGCCTTGGGTTTGTGTCGCATCCATCGGCGCGCGCGCGTGGCCTCGTGCTGTCGACGTTGCCGCTGCCGCCGTTGTCGCTGCCGGTGTGGCTCGCGATGCACCAGGAGGTGCGCACGAGCACGCGCATTCGCGTGGTCGCCGACGCCCTGGCCGAGGCGCTTATCGCGACGTTGGCGCGGCAGGGGCCATTGTCGTCGTCGTCGTCGCCGTGAGGGTACGCAGAAACGGCAGCAGGCCCCACTGCGCGGTCTCGCCAAAAAACGGCAGCCACGCTTCGCGCACCTGACCGTCGCGGCGATCGGCGAGCAGGCCATACGCCGACGTGACCGCGCCGAGATCGTTGAAGCTGCCGTCGTGGGTGAAGAACGCACCGTCGGCCACGCCGCGCAGCGCGGGTGTCTTCTGCTGCCCCGCCAGTCGCGCATCAAAGACGACGCTGGGACTCGAGTGGCTGTTGGCGTCGTCGTCCCACGCGCCGCCACGGCGAAACGCGCTCTGCTGTTGAGCCCTGCTGCCGGAGGCGCGGTCGTCGTCGTCGACGGTGGTGCCCAGGCCAAGCGCATGAAACGCATCATCGGTCAGACGCGGGCCCCAGTGGCACTGCATGCAGCCGTTGTCGGCAAACAGGCTCAGGCCCAGCTTCTCAAGCGATGTGAGGGCAGCGACGTCGCCAGCGAGGTACGCATCAAAGCGTGTGGGTTGCACCCGAAACGTGCGCTCGTAGGCCGCGATGGCCTTGGCCGTGTTGACGAACACGCGCGTGATCTCGGTTTGCGTGTCGTCGTCGAGTGCATCCCACGCGGCTTCGCCGGGCTTCGCTGTTGGCGGCCAACGTGCGCTGTCGTTGTGCGTTGGCAGTGCGTCTTGCGGAAACGCGGCGCGGTAGGCATCGCGGTATTCGTCGACGACACGGCGGGCCACGAAGGTGCGCGAGCTGTTGTACTCGCCGGCGTTTTCAAATGGACCGGTGGCCTGGGCCCACAGGCTGTCGGCGCGCCCATCCCAAAACCAGTGTCGCTGGTGTGCCGTCAGCGCGATCGACGGCGAGCGTCGTGGTCCGTCGACGACACCGCGGGCGCGGGCACGATGGTCTGACCAGCCGAAGCGTTCGTCGTGGCACGTGCTGCAGGCCACCGTGTTCGACGGCGAAAACCCTGTGTCGTTGAACACCGCCGCACCAAAGGCCGCGGCCGCAGCGTCGTCAGCGACGGCGTTGCTCGGGTCTGGCGGCGGTGCGCCGGGGACGGTGGTCAACTGCAACAGCGCCCACGTCTCGGCGGTGAAGCGGTTGTCGACGAGGTTCACCACGCGCGCCGGGGCCGGCACCCCGGTGCGCTGCGCGCGCAGGGCGTCGACGCGGGCCACGATCTCAGCAACGGCCGGATGCGCGACGGCATCGACGACGACCCCATCTTCGAGCAGCACAACAAGGGGCAACATGTCACCCGCGCCTTCGAGCAGCGGCTCGAACACGAAGGCAGGATCGACAGCGACAGCGACGTTGGGGGCGAACGCCTGCTGCCACGCTTCGGCATCGTCGATGGTGGCCGTGGCGTTGTCGCGGTTAGCGAGCACGATGTCGATACGCGCCACGTCGTCGATGGGCGCGTCGTTCAAAGCACTCGCGAACACCAGACACGTGCCACACCACGCGCCGCCTGAGACCACCAGCATCGTCGCGCGCGCATCGGCAGCACCAACGACAAGGTCGGTGCGATCGCCTGCAGCATCGACGCCTTCGAACGACATGGGCGGCAGGCGTTGCCCGAGCGCGACCGCTTCGCCTTCGCTTTTGCCTTCGTTCGTCGACGAGGTGTTGGTCTCAACAGCGCCACACGCGCACACGGCGATGGCGAGCAATGCAGAGATGGTCGATCGCAGCACATGCACCTCGTCGTGCGGTCAGAGGGAGAGTTTCCACACGCGCGCGCCGCTGGCGTAGGCGACGCTGTCGTTGACGATGCGGAAGCGATTGATGGGCCCCGTGAGCACCGGGTCTTGCTCCCACGTCTCGCCACCGTTGAAGGTGCGGTACACCGGCAGCGTGCTGTTCTCGGGAGCGAGCCAGCCGATGTTGTCGTCGAGAAAGCCAATGCCAATGCCCGGATACGCCGCGTTCTCGGTGGCCAGCGGTGGCAGCTCGAGCTCGATCCACGTTTGGCCCGCGTCGGTGGTTTTGGCGAACGTGCCCGGGCCCGAGGCCGCGTCTTGCACGGCGGCGTAGCCCACGGTCGACGACGGGAAGTTGAGTTGCCAGCAGAGGTTGCTGTCTTTGAACGACGCAAACACCTCGGTGCGGGTTTCGCCGCCATCCTCCGTGCGCATGATGCGGCAGGCGTTGCCGTCGGGGTCCATGCCGGCGAGCAGGCCGACCTCGGGCGAGAAGAAGTGCGCGTCGATCACCATCGCAAAATCGTCGCTGAGATCGCGCGCGGTCCACGATGCGCCCGCATCGCTCGAACTCAACATCGCCGCTGGACCGTTTGCGCGGCCAACGGCGACGATGTGGGTGCTGTCGATGATGTTGAGGTTGCAGAGGCCACGCGCGCTGGTGGCGTCGCCGTCGATGGCGGTGACGGGCTCCCACGTCGCGCCAGCATCATGGGTTTCGTACAGCAGGGTTGGATCGCTGATGCTGCCGACCAGGCCCGCGCCAAGGTTGGCGACGAAGCCATGGTTGGCGTCGAAGAAGGCCACGGCGCGGAAGTAGGCGGTGTTGGACTCGAGCACCGAGGTCCACGTCGCACCACCGTCGGTGGTCTTTTCGACGGCGCCGCCGGGACCGTTGGCCAGGTAGCCGACGTTGTCGTCGACGAAGAACACGTCGTCTTGCTTGGCCCCGCCGCCCACCGACGGAGCAGCGGCCAGTGGCGCCCAGTTCGTCGCCTTCACGGCCGCAACGAGGGCCTCATGGGGATCTACTTCGCCCTCGCCCTCGCCAGCGTCGTTCTCTGGTGCCGCGGCACAACCGCTCACGGCGGCGACGAGTGCAGTGCGAGCAACGACACGACAGAAGCGTTTCACGGTGTGGTTCATAGCGCTATCATCCAGAGCGATGGCGCTCCTTCCCAGTGAAACTTTGTGAAACGTCGTGCGAGATGAGCCTGTTGCGCGCCGCACCACTGGTGCTTCCAAACGCGTCGCCGACGCCGCCAACGCTGCGCGGGCGGACTGGTGATGTCTCGAAGCTGGTGGCTGCTGTCGACGACGGCGCGCGCTTGATCATGCTGCTGGGCCCGCCGGGTGTTGGCAAAACGAGCCTTGCGGCCACGCTCGCACAACGTGTGACCGCGGCGTGGGTCGACCTCGCTGCGGTCGACAGTCACGCTGGTTTTGTGCGCGCTGTCGCCGACGCTGTTGGTGGCCGTTCGAACGCCACCGTCGAGGAGATCGCGACCACGTTGCTGCGCGCACCACTGGTGCTCGTGCTCGACAACCTCGAGCAGCTGGCGAGCACAAGCGTCGTTCACACCATCGACGTATGGCTGCGGTCGGTTCCGGCGCTGACCATCGTCGCCACGAGCCGCGTGCGTCTTGGTGCTGCGTAC
>JBIKRQ010000567.1:0-3512 GCA_044349155.1 Myxococcota bacterium | reverse complement strand
AAACATGAATCCAAGATCACGGGTTGTTCTTCTCGCGATGGCTGTTTCCATTGTCGGCGCCGCTTGTGCGCCTGGTCGTCCCGAGGGGCCGCCGCCTGCCGTGATCGCCCGGGCCAGGCCGACCGCCGCGGTGCAGGTCGTGCCTCTGCCGCCACTCGTGCTGGCCGGAACGACCACCACGACGCAGCGGATCGATCTGTCGTTTCGCACCGGCGGTGTGGTGCAGCAGGTCGTCGTCAACGAGGGCGAGCGCGTGAAGCGCGGGCAGGTACTCGCGCGGCTCGACCCCACCGAGCTTGGTGCTGGGCTCAAGCAGGCCGAGGAAGGTCTGGAGCGCGCGAAGCGCACCGCCGAGCGCGCCCGCGTCCTCGCTGAAGGCCGTGCTGGCAACCGCAGCGATGCTGAAGATGCCGCGACCGCCGTTGCTGTGGCTGCGGCCCAGGTCGAGAGCGCGCGCTTTGTGAAAGACCGCGCCGTGATCACCGCCCCCGTCGATGGCCGCATCGAGCGTCGCCTTGTCGATTCCGGCGAGATTGTTGGGGCTGGTCAGCCGCTGCTGGTGTTGGCTGCGGGTACTGGCACAAAGACCGTCACCGTCACCGCTCCCGTCGACGACAAGAGCCTGCGCTTCATCGACGTGGGCGCTACCGCCACCGCCGTGATCGATGGCGTCGACGTTGCTGGCGTGGTCACCCGCCTGGGCAGTGCCGCTGGTGTGGCCGGTCAAATCGCCGTTGAACTGCGTTTCGAAAACGCGCCGCGCGAGCTGCCCACGAACGTGCCGGTGCGCGTGCTGTTGTCGACGGGACGGAGTGCGCTCGCTGTTCCAGCCCTCGCCGTGATCGATGCCGACGACAGCGGCCGTGGTCGCCTTCGCGTGGCGGGCGACGTGCCCCGCTCTGTCGGCGTGCGCGTGCTTGCTGTTGATGAGGCGATGGTCTTTGTCGACGTGGTCGATGGCGATGCGGCGGTGACCAGCGTGTTGTTGCCCACGCTCTGAGCGCTCCCTTCTTTCACGTCTTTCAAGTTCCGGAGGTCCTTGTGGATCCTGCTCCCTTCGTGGCGTCGTCGTCGCCCGCGTCGTCAGTGCTGGCGTTTCCGTTGAAGCGACGCGCGTTTGCGCTCGTGGTGTTTTCGGCGTTGCTCGCGGCGGGCGTGGTCACGCTGCAAAGCATTCCCAAGACGGAAGACCCGGTGTTTCCGATCCCCACCTACCCCGTGAAGGTGGTGTTGCCCGGCGCATCACCCGCCGACATCGAGCGCCTCGTCGTCGATCCTCTCGAGCGCGAGATCAAAAAGATCGAAGGGCTCAAGGTGATGAAGGCCACCGCGCAAGAAGGCGTGGCCGTGGTGGTGCCCGAATTCAACAGCGGCCTTGATCCCGACAAGCTCGCCGACGATGTGCGCCGGGCGGTGATCAACGCGCGCTTGCCACCAGATGTGGTGCTCGCCGAGGTCGAGCGCGCCCAGAGCAACAACGTCAAAACCCTGATCGTCGGTGTGACGTCGACGACGGCGTCGTGGGACCTGCTCGAGCACCACACCGAAGCGCTGCAGGCGCGGCTCGAGCGTGTTGGCGGCGTGCGCGATGTGGCGATCGAAGGCTTGCCTGCTGCACAGGTGCGCATCACCGTGGATGCGGCGCGCGCTGCATCCATTGGCATCACCACCGTCGACGTCGCCAGCGCTGTTGAGCGTGCCGTGCGCGAGATCCCCGGCGGCACTGTTGTTGCCGGCCAGCGCCAGCTCACCGTGCATGCCGCCGGCGGCGTCGACAGCCTGCGCGAGATCGAAGACGCCGTGGTCATCGCACCTTCATCGCCGTCGGGCAGTGCACTGGTGCGGGTGAAAGATGTGGCCCGCGTTGAGGTGGCCCGCGCTGTTGATGGCGTCCTTGTGCGCGTTGATGGCCAGCGCGGCGTGGTGGTGTCGACCACGGTGCAACAGGGGCGCGATGTGCTCGCGGTGCAAGACAACATCTATGCCGCCGTCGACGAACTCACGACGCTGGCCGCCGCCGACGACGTGCACTTCACGCCGACGTTCGATCAGGCGCACAACATCGAGCACCGCCTGGCGGGCTTTCTGCGCGACTTCGTCATTGCGATCATCCTGGTGTTGTTCACGTTGTTGCCGCTGGGGCCGCGGGCTTCGCTCGTCGTGATGGTGTCGGTGCCGTTGTCGCTCGCCACCGGCGTGCTCGTGTTGTCGGCGTTTGGTTTCACCATCAACCAGCTGTCGATCGTTGGTTTCGTCATCGCCCTGGGGCTGCTCGTCGACGACAGCATCGTTGTGATCGAGAACATCGCCCGCGCCATGCGCAACGGCTTGAGCGCATCGGCGGCGGCGTTGGCGGCGACCCAGCAGATTGCCCCGTCGGTGATCGGCTGCACCGCCACGCTGCTGTTTTCGTTTCTGCCACTCATGCTGTTACCCGGTGCCACCGGCGACTTCATTCGCAGCCTGCCCGTTGCGGTTGTGGCCACCATCTCGGCGTCGTTGCTGGTGTCGTTGATGCTGGTGCCGCTGTTGTCGGCACTGGTGCTCAAAGACGAGCCAAACCACGACGGCAACATCGTGTTGCGCGGCCTCAACCGCGTCGTCGAAGCCACGTTCCGTCCGCTGCTTGGTTGGGCCCTGCGTCGTCCGTTGTTGACGGTGTTCGCTGGCGCGCTGCTGGTGGTCGCCAGCTTCGCGCTGGTGCCGTCGATCGGCTTCTCGCTGTTTCCAAAGGCCGACATCCCGCAGTTGCTCGTGCGCGTGGAGATGCCCGCGGGCTCGTCGCTGTCGGCGACCGATGCCGTCGTGAAAGACGTGGAAGCGCTGCTGCGCAAGAACGAACACGTCAGCCACGTCGTCGCCAGCGTCGGCATCGGCATGCCCCAGACCTACTACAACCTGCAGCCGTTTCAGCGCCGCGCGAGTGTTGCTGAGGTGCTGGTGCTGCTCGACCACTTCGACCCCGAGCACACGCCCGCCCTCCTCGACGAATGGCGCGCGCAACTCGATGCCTTGCCGGCGCGCGTGTCGCTGCTCGAGATGCAGCAGGGTCCGCCCGTCGATGCACCGATCGCGATTCGCGTGCAGGGCGACAACCTGGAGCAACTCGTGCTCGCCTCGGCCCAGGTCGCTCGCGTGATGAAGGCCACCGCTGGCGCGCGTGACGTCGTCGACCCCGGCACCGAGCGCCTCCCCGACCTCGACCTCACCCTCGACGAAGACCGCCTTGCCGCGTTCGGCATCCCCGTTGTCGTCGCCGACCAGGCGGTGCGTGCGGCGGTGGCGGGTCAAACCGTGGGCCGCTTCTTCGACGACGCCGACGACGACCCACGTGCCGTTGTTGTTGGCCAACGCCGCAGCCTTGATGGCTACGACACCGCACCCGCGGCGGTGTTGCACGAGGTGTGGTTGCCGTCGCCGAAGGGACCCGTGCCGTTGTCGGCGGTGGCGCAACCGCGGCTGCGCGCAAGCCCCGACCGCATTCGCCACCACAACGACGTTCGCACCAACAC
>JBIKRQ010000566.1:0-3518 GCA_044349155.1 Myxococcota bacterium | reverse complement strand
CGTCGGTGCGGTGTCCAGGCACCAGATCACGGCGAAGTCCTGGTCGAGTTTCACGACGGGGATCCAGCCGCGATCGTAAAACGCCCGCCGCACCGTCGGCGCGACGTGGGCCCCTGAATCTGTCTCAAACGCCGCGTAGGGCTCGAGCCGCTTCATCGATGCGAGCACGACGTCTGGCGGCAGGAGATTGAACTGCTCGAAAGGCGACTCCGAGTACGTCGCGTCACCTCGTGTCGTCGTGCGGCTGCGCCCCCCGGCGTGGATGCGCAGCGAGCGTTTGTAGTCTTCGGGCAACGCGGCGCCGATGCTGTGCTCGAGGCGCGCGATGTCGCTCTCGCTCGCCGGACCGGCAAGGCGCTCGGCGAGCGACGGATGATGCTCCGCGAGCCAGGCATCGATGCGAGCCCACACCTGCTCGACGGTGAGGTGCGCAAGGTTGGCCGGGATGACGGTGAAGGGCGGCGGGAGCGTCGGCATGCGCCTGAGTACTGCAGAGCGATCGTCGCGTGCGAATCCTATCTCCTCGTTCCTCGGTCGTCGGCACCATCGAAACGCGCGTCTGGGCAAACCACGTCGACGCGCCAGCGACCAGCAGCCACGTCGACACGAAAGAGTGCGCCCGCGGGTGGTCGGCGGGGTCGTTGTTGCCGGCGGCGTTGTCGACGCGTTCGTGCAGCACGAGCACTGACGGTTGTCGTCGTCGCGGCAGCATGACAAGCCTCCGCCATGCGCTACACGCCCGCCGAAATCGAACCGAAATGGCAAGCCGCCTGGGACTCTGCTCAGGCTTTCAAGACGCCCACGTCGTTGGCCGAGCTTGAGGGCAAGCCGAAGTACTACATCCTCGACATGTTCCCGTACCCGTCGGGGGCTGGCCTGCACGTTGGCCACCCCGAGGGCTACACCGCCACCGACGTCGTCGCGCGCCTCAAGCGCATGCGTGGCTTCGAGGTGTTGCACCCCATGGGCTGGGACGCCTTCGGCCTGCCCGCCGAGCGCGCGGCCATGCGCGACAACATCCACCCCGCCGTCATCACGAAGAAGAACACCGACAACTTCCGTCGGCAGATCAAGCGTCTGGGCTTCTCGTACGACTGGGATCGCGAGGTCGACACGAGTGCCGTCGACTACTACCGCTGGACGCAGTGGATCTTCCTGCAGCTCTACAAAAAAGACCTCGCCTACCTCGCTGAAGTCGCCGTGAACTGGTGCCCCGCCCAGGGCACCGTGCTTGCGAACGAAGAAGTCAAAGACGGCAAGTACGTCGAGACCGGCGATGCGGTCGAACGCAAAACCATGAAGCAGTGGATGCTGAAGATCCCGCTGTACGGGCAGCGTCTCCTCGACGATCTCGAGGAACTCGACTGGCCCGAAGGCGTCAAGGAGATGCAGCGCAACTGGATCGGCCGCAGCGAAGGCGCTGAGTTGAGCTTCTCCGTCGTCGACAGCGACGCCTCGTTCAAGGTGTTCACCACGCGCCCCGACACGTTGTTCGGCGCCACGTACTGCGTGCTGGCTCCCGAGCACGCGTTGGTTGACGTCGTCACCACACCCGCACAGCGCGACGCCGTGAAGGCCTACGTGCACGCTGCGGGTCAAAAGACCGACCTCGCGCGCACCGACCTCGCGGGCAAAGACAAGACCGGCGTGTTCACCGGTGCCTACGCGAACAACCCCGTCACGAACGAAGCGATGCCCATCTGGGTCGCCGACTACGTGCTCGCCACCTACGGTACTGGCGCCATCATGGCCGTGCCTGCCCACGACGAGCGCGACCATGCGTTTGCCAAAGCGATGGGCCTGCCGATCAAGCAGGTGGTCGCTCCGGTGTCGGGTGAATTGCCAGCAGCGATCGACGTCGCGGCCTTCTGTGACGACGGTGTGGCCATCCACTCCGGTGAGCTCGACGGTTTGAACACCGCGGCGGCCAAGGCGCGCATGCTCGACCTCGTCGAGGCGAAGGGCTTCGGCCTGCGTCGTGTGCAGTTCAAGCTGCGCGATTGGTTGTTCTCGCGTCAGCGCTACTGGGGCGAGCCCTTCCCCATCCTGCACGCCGACGATGGCGAAATCATCGCCGTCGACGAAGCCGACCTGCCGGTCACGCTGCCGCAGATCGACGAGTACAAGCCCACGGGCGATGGCCGTCCGCCGCTCGGGCGCGCTACCGACTGGACGCGTGTGCAACTGCCCGATGGCCGCATGGCCACGCGTGAGTTGAACACCATGCCCCAGTGGGCTGGTTCGTGCTGGTATTACCTGCGCTACATCGATCCGAAGAATACGGAAAAAGCCTGGGACAAGGCGCTCGAAAACTATTGGATGCCGGTCGACCTCTACGTCGGCGGCGTCGAGCACGCCGTGCTGCATCTGCTGTACGCGCGCTTCTGGCACAAGGTGCTCTTTGATTGCGGTTTGGTCTCCACGAAGGAGCCGTTTCAAAAGCTGTTCAATCAGGGCATGATCCTGGCCTATTCGCACCAGGACGACGCCGGCAAGTACTACGGCTACGACGACGTGGCCGAGAAGGACGGCAAGTACTTCTCGAAGGCCACCGGCGTGCCGATGAAGACGCAGATCGAAAAGATGTCGAAGAGCCGCTTCAACGTGGTCAGCCCCGACGACGTCGTGCGCGACTACGGCGCTGATTCGCTGCGCTTGTACGAGCTGTTCATGGGCCCGCTCGAGCAGGTCAAGCCGTGGCAGATGGCGGGCGTCGAGGGCGTCAGCCGCTTCCTCGGTCGCACCTGGCGTCTCGTCGTCAACGAAGAAGACAACAGCCTGAGCAAGAAGGTCACCGACGCGCCCGCGTCGAGCGAGCCGGCTCTGCAGAAGCTGCTGCACAAGACGATGAAGAAGGTGCTCGAAGACACCGAGGGCCTGCGTTTCAACACCGCCATCAGCCAGATGATGATGTTTGTGAACGAGGCCACGTCGGCGAACACGTTGCCGCGCGAGCTGCTGCTGCAGTTTTGCGAAGTGCTCTCGCCCTACGCGAGCCACATCGCTGAAGAGCTGTGGTCGCGCCTGGGTGGCGAAGGCCTCGTGTGCCAGCGCCCCTGGCCGAAGCACGACGACGCGCTCGTGGTCGACGACGCCATCACGCTGGGCGTGCAGGTCAACGGCAAGCGCCGCGATGAAATCACGGTGCCCACGGCGGCCAGCGACGACGAGGTCAAGGCCATCGCGCTCGCGAGCCCCACGGTGCAGAAGTTCATGGAAGGTCAGCCGGCGAAGAAGGTCATCGTCGTCAAGGGCCGCCTCGTGAACATCGTGGTCTGAGCAGCCGACACGTCTGAGGGCACAGGCCCACGAACACAGCGGCGACGAGCACCACGCTCGTCGCCGTTCGTCGTTCACGAGCTCCGGCCTGCAGGTGCCACCGTCGACAAGAGGCGTTGTGAAGGCCATTGTTTCGGGGGCAACCGAAGTGGTGGCTCGGACCGCGGTCGGTCGAATTCGACCGCGGTCGGTCGAATTCATCGGAAGCCTCCCCTTCATCCTCCCCGCCAATCAAATTG
>JBIKRQ010000565.1:0-3528 GCA_044349155.1 Myxococcota bacterium | reverse complement strand
TCAAGCAGGCCCGCAACACACAGCATGATCCACGACGACGACATCGACGAACACTCCTACGCCAGGCCGACGGGACCGCGCTGACGACGTCGTGGCAAGCTGACGTGCACCGCAGCGCCCGCACCACGCCCCAGGCTGAGCTGGCCACCATGTCGCTCGATCAACAGTTGTGCGCGCATGAGCGAAACGCCGAACCCTGGCCTGTCGACGTCGTGGGGACCGCCGACGAGGAAGGGGCGCCAGGCACCTGCGAGCTCGGGCGCGCTGCCGTCGACGACGTCGATGCTGACGTTGGTGCCCGTGGAGCGCACGGTGATGTGGATGCGGCGCTCGGGATGGCGCACGTACTCGCCCAGGGCATTGTCGACGACGGCGCACAACGCTTCGCCAAGCTCGCCGACGTCGCCGTCGATGTCGGGATCGCCTTCGGCGGTGACGTCGACGGGAGGGTGGCCGCGGGCCGCGGGCTGCGCGTGCCAGGCGGTGTCGACGACACTCTCGAGCAGGCGCCGCACCGACGTGCGCGTGACGACGCGTGGGCGCGCTGGTCGACGGAGGGAGGCGTCGTCGAGCAATGGTGTGAGCAGCTGCGTGCCGGCCTGCACCGCCACCACCGCCGGAGGCGTGGCGGGCGTTTGCGTTGGCGTCGTCGTCGGTGCTGTGGTCGTGCGTGCCCCTGACAAGCCCGCTGTGGCCGTGACCGCGATCGCTGTGGCGGCAACGACGACGACTGCAGCGGAGATTGGCAGCGCCACCAGGCCCACCACGGCTGACACAGCAATCACCACGAGGTCACGGCGGAGGGGAGGCACCGCCGCGGTCCGCGCTGACACAGCCGCCGACACGGCGACGGCGACGCACATGGCCCACAACGACGACGAGCCCGATGCCAAAACGAGTTCGAAGCCCGCTGAGAGGGCGGCGAGCACGATGCACAACGCGGCGGCTGTTTCGGTGAGTCGTCGCGCGCGTTGCAGGTCGCCAATCGCGCGCTGCGCACGACGCCAGCTGTGACGCGCCAACACCAGCGCCACGATGCCCGCCAACACGAGTTCGACGACGACGACCACCAGTGCCAGCGCGTGCCCCTGCAACGCCAGCGCATGCCCGGTGAGCCCGCCCAACAACAACGCTGCCGACACGAGACCGATGGCCGGGCCTGCAGGCGGTTGGTCGAGCGCATCGCGCCACAACAGGGCGGTGAGTGGACCAAGCGCGCAGGCGAACACGGCGCGTCCGTCGGCCAGCACGGTGTGGGTGAGGCTCTGCGACAAGAGCGCACCCGTCGCGACGCACATCATGACGAGGACAAACAGCGCTGTGCCGATGGCCTCGAAACGCGGCAGACCCGCACGCGCAAGCACGAGCAACGCAAGCCCACAAGACGCCAACAGCAACATCACGCCAGTCACGAGGACGAGCGTAGCATCAGCGACCATTGAACACGGACGGGTGGGGCTCGCTTGTCAGCGCCGAGCATCAGAACTTGAAGTAGATGAAGGGCTGGGCCTCGGCACTCGCGATGTGCTGAATGCCAAGGGCGGCCGCGACGAGCAGCACCACGCGCACGAGCACGGGGAGCCGCGCAAACACGCCGGCGCAGCGATCGTAGAAGCGGTGCGTGAGCAGGTGGCCCACGATGGCGACGGCGAGGACTGTCATGACCTGCCAGCCGAGCGCGGCCGTCGATACCGTCTGCCAGTGATCGAACTGTGCGGCGAATACCGACCAGCCATGGTCGAGGTCACGCGCGCGAAACATGATGCGAAACTGCACGACCAACACGAACGTGAGCAGCGTGTTGACGACGGTGCGCAGCCTCGACGGATTCTTGATGCGCCCGAACTGCCACCACCAGATGCGCGTGACGATCTCGCCGAAGCCGTGGCCGAAGCCCCACACCACAAAGCGCATGTCGGCGCCGTGCCACACACCACCAAGCACCATCGTGACGAGGAGATTCCAGAGTTGTCGAGGTCGACTGCCGCGGTTGCCGCCCAGCGGGATGTACAGGTAGTCGCGCAACCACGTGCCCAGCGACATGTGCCAGCGACGCCAGAACTCAAACAGATTTGGCGCGAGGTACGGCTTGTCGAAGTTCTCTTTCAGCACGTAGCCAAAGAGCGCGGCGGTGCCGATGGCGATGTCGGAGTACGCGGAGAAGTCGTAGTAGATCTGAAAGGTGTAGGCGACGACGCCAACGCACACTTCGAGGCCGCTGTGGTTGCCCGGGTCGGCGAACACGCGCTCGACGAGGTTGGCGTTCAAGAAGTCGGCGATCACCAGCTTCTTCACCATGCCCAGCAAGATGCGCGCGATGGCGCGGTTGCCGATGTCGTTGTCGACGCGGGGGCGGTCGTCGATCTGCGGCAGAAAATCGCTGGCGCGCACAATCGGTCCCGCCACCACGTGCGGAAAGAACGTCATGAACACCATCACGTCGAGCAGCGAGCGACGCGCCGTGAGTTCACGACGGTAGATGTCGATCGTGTAGCTCATGCCCTGAAAGACGATGAAGCTCAGGCCCACCGGCAGAATCAGGCCGAGGGGCTTGTACACGAGCGCCACACCGAGGTGCGCTGCACCGTCGACGACGAGCTTCGTGAGCCAGTCGGTGTATTTGAACAGTCCCAGCAGAAACAGGTTGTTCACCACCGACACCGCAAGGATGAGCTTGCGTGCGCGCGTCGTGGTTGCTGACGCGAGCCCAAGGCCAACGGCCCAGTCGACGAGCGTGAGGTACAGCAGCAGCACCACCGGTGCCGGGTTCCACGCCATGTAGAAAATCAGGCTGGCGACGACGAGGATCAGCTTGCGAGCCAACGGACGGTCGACTGCGGCCCAGTACAGCAGCAGCACCACCGGCAGAAACAGCAGGAACTGGAGGCTATGGAACAGCATGCGCAGCCTCGGCAGGTGTCGTCGCTGGTGCTGGTGGCGTCGTCGTTGCTGCGGCGGTCTTTGCAACGGCCGTCGCCTGCTCCTGGCGCCAGCGCCACGCGGCGAGCAGGTCGTCGATGATCATGTCGCCCAGGCGGTCGTAGCCCTCTTGTGTGAAGTGCACGTGGTCGTCGAGCCCGAGGCCCTCTTTCACCCAGCGCTTCATCGACAACGGCCCGCCCATCGCCTGACGCATCGAGAAAAATGCGCAGCCATGTTCGACGGCCAGCTCCTGCTGCACGCGCTCGACGAGTTCGTGGGCTGCCGCAGGAATGAGAATTCCATTCTTGTTGTCGAGACGGTCGCTCGCGCCGATGATCAAGCAATCGGCCTCGGGAGCAGCCGCCTGCAACGTCGACAACGTGTTGCCGAAGTGGTGCTTGTAGGTGGCCGCATCCAGCGAGCCGATGCCTGCTTCGTTGGTGCCCCACGCCGTGATGATCAGGTCGTAGCGGCGCGAACGCACCTCTTCGCCATACAGGTCCTGGCGCCACCGCTGCGGCGTCATGCCCGTCGTGCCAGGCAGCCCAATCGAGTCGAGCACGACCCCAGGGCGGTGCATCTCCTCGACCCCCGACAACACATGCA
>JBIKRQ010000167.1:0-13101 GCA_044349155.1 Myxococcota bacterium | reverse complement strand
AACCGCACACCTGCAGACCGAGCTCGCCGACGTGCGAGCCCAGCGTGACCTCGTCAAACGCCTTGATACGCGCCTGACTGACCTTGAGAGCACGCTGGCAACGCTGCGCCAGGCCGACGCCGATGGTGGCGTGCAGATCGAAAAGCTCGTCGCCGAAGTGCAGGCGCTGCGCGGTGAACTCGAACTCGCCCGCCACGAGCTGGGTGAGCAGAAGGCCACCGTCGAGTCGATCCTGGCGCGTCCGCCGGTGTCGGTGGCGACGGCAGCCACGGCCCCCAAGGTCGCCGAAGACCCAAACAAGCCCACGCAGATCGGCGGCGAAGACGTGCCGGCCGACCCGAAGGAGCACTACGCGTTTGCGAAGCGCTTGTTCGACGACAAGAAGTTCGCCGAGTCGGCTGAAGCGTTCGACCTGTTTCTCACGCGCCACGCCAGCGGCAACGAGCTCCTCGACAACGCCGCGTTCTGGAAGGCCGAGAGCTACTACCAGCTCGGCCTCGCCGCGACGGACAAGACCGGCAAAGAGAAGGCCTACAAGCAGGCCATCCTGTCGTACCAGCGCGTGCTCGAAACGCCGAAGAGTGCGAAGGCCGATGGCGCCTTGTTCAAGATCGGTTTGTCGTTTGAGCAGCTGGGCTTCGCCGACGAAGCGCGCGTGTTCTACACCGAGCTCCTCGACAAACACCCGAAGTCGCCCCTCGCCGTTGAAGGCAAAAAGCGCCTCGCAGCGTTGAAGCCCGCCCCGAAGAAGAAGAAGTGACTTGAGCAGCGCCGCTCAGGGACCACAGGCCACGTTGGCGGTCTGCGTCTCGATCCCGCGGGTGTCGTCGACGGCGCGGGCCTCGTTGAGCAGCCAGCGAAACATCGCGTTGCCCAGGCGGTGTTCGTTGCGCGTGTTCCACAGGCGCACCGCGCGTTCGCACACACACCACTGCAGCGTCTCGTAGGCGACGAAGCGGCCATCGCTGCCGGTCTTGGCCACGTCGTTGGCGAGGGCCACCAGCGAGGTCCATTCGCGCAGTTCGTCGACGGGCGGCAGCTCCACACCAGCATCAATGCGCTCGCGCCAGGCGGCCGTGGTCGTCTCGAGGTCGTCGAGGCGGTGCGAGCGCATCTCGGCGACAGCAGCCCCCAGCCGCGCGGGCAGGGCATGGGCGTCGACGTCGTGCAGATCGAGGGCTTCGACCATCGCGCGCAGGGCCTGCTGAATGGTGTTGTCGAGGTCGTCGACCGCATCGTCACCGTTGACGCCCAGTGTGGTCGCCCGTTGGCGTGTGCGCTGTTGCGCGCTGTCGAAACCTGCGTCCCACGCCGTGGCGACGTCGCATGCACGCTCCAACGATGGTGGCGCGCGCAAGGCGTGCACGTGCAGGTGCAGGGCCCGGTCGATGGCCGAGGCGTCGACGGCGGCACCTGTGGCTGCGTGGTCGTCGACGACAGCAGGTTGTGCTGCCTGCAGCGACGGCCAGCCGGCGGGGCGCACATGGATGAAGCCACGCGTCAGGCGACGACGTGGCGCCCGCAGCCACCACCACCGCACACGCCAGCGGGTGGTGAGCCGCTCGGGCGCTTCGTCGAGGTCGAGCAGGGCCTGCAGCAGCGCCACCGTGGGCGAACCCGCTGCATCAAGTCCAGCCAGCACGTGGCGGCGTTTCTGCAGGCGCACATCGGCCGGGGCGTGTTTGTTGTCGTCGTCACCGCGCAACACGCGCCAGGCGCGCCGCTCTGCTGCGAGCCGACGCACCGGTGCGGGCACCACGCGTGGATCGAAGTGCTCGAGGCTCTTGAGGAGGCGATCCGCCTGCGCGCTGTCGTCGTCGATGTCGGCCAACAATGCTGCTGCCAGCACGCCGCCGGCACCGAGCAGATCGAGCCGTTGCACGCGTTGTCGCGCCCAACGCAGGTCGCCTTCGGGACGATGCAGCAGGGCGGTCCACCGTCGACGCCACGTCGTCGTTGCCGGTTGTCGCTGTCGAGCCGCAGCGAGCACGGCGGCCACCGCGATGCCTCCGCCCACGTCGGTGTCCCAGTGGTAGCGCGACAGCCACGCCAGCACGGTCGACGTGCGCGGCAGCCCCAGCGGGATCGTGATGGCCCGCGCGATCCACCACGGCGTCAGCAGCGCTGTCGACGTGAGCAGCCCCACGCCAAACCCCCAGTGCCGGGTCGCGAGCAACCCCGTGGCACAGGCCACCCACGCGGGACCAACGACGAGCCACACCAATAACCACGGCTGCACATCGCGGTTGAAGGTGCGCCGCGTTGGCGTTGTCGACGACGAAAACAGCCGCGCGAGCGCCCGCATCAAAAACAGCAGCACGATGAACCCACCAGCACCGCTCATGGCTGCCACCACAACGCCGACGCGATATCGACGCCAGCGACGTCGACAATGCCGACCGCCGTCGCGTGTTTCGGTGCGGCAGCACACGCCTCAAAGGCCAGGCGCTTGGCTGGATCCTGCAACTGCTGGCGCGCTTGCCGAACGTCGTCGACGGTGCGCGGCCGCGGCCCCAGCGGTGAGGCATACGTGCCAGCACTTGCCAGCCCCAGCTCGAGCATCGCCAGCAGCTTTTTCGCCTGCCGCTCGACGTCCATCGGCGTCGCGTCTGGCCCAAGCTCAAGCACGAAGAATGGATTGTCGACGAGCGGGTTCATCGCAGCCCTCACGCGTCGGAGTGTAGCGGTGCAGCCCCACGCTCGCGCGATTCGTGCAAGATACTGAAAGAACAGCGCTTTTTGCTGCTCAAAACGCGACGCCGTCAACGGTGAGAGCCCCTGCGGCGGTGATCACGAGTTCGATGGTGCCCACGCCGATCGTGGCGTCGACGGTCCAGTCGGTGGCGTCGCAGCTGCCGTCGCTTTCGGTCATGCCCACGCCGGTGCTGAAGATCGCCGGCCCCGCCGCCGCCACGCGTTGCAGGGCCTCGGGCGACGGGTGGCAGTAGGCGTTGTCGGTGCCTTCGGAGATCACCGCCACCAACGGCTGCAGGGCTGACAAAAAGCCCACCGACGACGACGTCTGCGATCCGTGGTGGTTCACATGCAGCACGTCGACGGGGCCGACGACATCGCCAGCAACGGCCTCAACGTTGGCTGAATCAAGGCCGCCGCCCGTGAGGTCGCCGCCGATGAACACGCTGCGGCCACCGAAGTGCACCACCACGGCGAGGGAGCGCTCGTTGGGGTCGGTGGCACCTGCGAGCGGGCCACCGCCGAAGTCGGCGTCGCGGCCCACGACCTCGACGGTGGCGTCGCCAAACTCGAGCAGGTCGCCCACGAGGGGGCGCGAGAAGGCGGCCTTGAGCGCGCGCAGATCGCCGCAGAGTTGCGAGTCGCAGTCGACGTCGTCGTGACCAATCCAGCGCGTTTCGGGCACGAGGTCGTCGTTGGTGCCGGGTTCGCCGTCGTCGCCGCTGAGCAGTTCCACCACGCCATTGAGGTGGTCGGCATCGGTGTGCGTGACCGCGACATGGTCGACACCACCCACGGCATCGACCGCCGCCTTGACGACGTCAAAACCGGCGCGCGGCCCGCCGTCGATCAACATGTTCTGCCCGTCGGGTCCCGTGATCAGCGTGGCATCGCCCTGACCGATGTCGAGGAACTGCACGCGCAGCACCCCTTCAACGATGGTGAGGGCGGTGGGCAGGCGAAGCTCGGTGCCGCCCGCGTCGACGACGACGTCGTACACACCCGCCGGTGTGGCCTGCGGAACCCGGGCCTGCAGGCTGCTGCTCGCCGCCCGCGTGACGAGCAACTGCACGCCCGCGCCGCCCGTCTCCAGCCGTGCCGTGGCGCCGTCGGGCAGGTTGGTGCCGAAGATTTCGATCGCCGCACCAGCGCCGGCCTCGCTCGGGCTCACCTCAAGCAGCGCCGGCCCACACGCAGCGCTGAAGACACAAAGGACGACGAGGACCATGCGCAGAAACATCTCGGTCAGCTTACACAGCTGTGCTGACACCAAACGGTCACCCGTCGCCCGATGGTGGATCCCGAAACGCTCTGCTACCGCCCCTCGCGTGATTCCCGACTGGACCAGGTCCCTGCCGGCGTTCGTGTTTTTGGCCGCGTTGACGTCGACGTCGGCGGCAGCAGCGCCCATGGCGGCGCGCGGACCAGCCCACTGGGCCGACAAAACCGCCGATCTGCCCAACGAGCCCGTCACGCTGGTGGCGGTCGATCCCCTCGACGACAACATCATCTACGCCGGCTTCGACGGCTTCTTGTTCCGCTCCGACGATGGCGGCGAAAGCTGGTCGCCGATCTTGTCGTTCCCGCGCGGCATGCCCGACGACGGCGCTCTCAACGACACGGCCGCCGACGCCTTCGACGGCGCTGCCAACGGCCAAAGCGTCGACAACGTCGTCCTCGACGCCGCGAGCAGCGACACCGCCAACGGCGCAGGCGAAGACTTCGACGACGACACCGACAGCGATGCCAACGACCCCGACGCCACCGACAACGACGACGGCGTCACCGCTGGCAACCGCAGCGCAGGCGACGACCCCGTCGATGCTGTCGACATTTCCACCCCGGGTCGCCTCGATCCTGGCGTGCGCGCAGTGGTGTTTGTGCCGGGCAGCAAGGGCGTGTTCCTCGTCGCCACGACGCGCGGTTTGTATCGCACCACGTCGGGCGGCGCGTCGTTTGTCCGGGTGCCGGTTCCGGGTGGGCTACGCGAAAACGACATCCGCGACGTCGGTGTTGAGCCCAATCGCCCCTCGCGCTTGTGGATTGCCACGGGCGGCGGCTTGTTCTTGTCCGTCGACGGCGGCGCCACGATCGATCGCGATGGCAGCCGGTTGGGCACCACGCCGATCGTCGACCTCTCCGTCGACGCTGTTGGCCCCAGCGCCCCAGCGCACCTGCTGATTGGTTCTGAGCGCGGCGTGATGCGCAGCCGTGATGGCGGCGAAACGTTTGCCGATCTGCTGCTGCGTGGCGCCGTCGCGTTCCCCGTCGTGCACGCCGTGGCCTGGGCCAACGAGACCATCTACGTCGGCACCGAAGACGGCTTGTTCGTCGGCGTCCGCAACGCGCCGATCCTGGAGCGCTACACAGGCGTGCCCGAAGCGGCGCCATCGGCGATCAGCCCCGACCCAGCACACCAGGGCGGTGTGGCGATCGGTTTTCGCGGCGTGGGCGGCAGCGAAGTCGTTTTCTCCGACGACGACGGCCTGACGAGCATCGACGTCGACAGCTTGCCCGCACAGTCGCCGTTGTCGTTGTCGCGCGAACGCGCCGACAGCTCGCGCATCTGGGTCGCCACCGACCGTGGCGTGTTTCGTCTCGAGCCCGGCACCGGCATTCGCATCAGCCGCGACGAGTTGAAGAGCCTGCGGGACCGCTTCGCCCACGAGCCTGACATCAGCACGGTGACAGCACTGGCGCTGAAGTCGCACAGCTTCGACCGCTCCGACCGCGACGTGCGCGATCGTGCTGCCATCGCTGGTTGGCTGCCAGAGGTTCGCATGCGCCTGGTGCTTCAGTTCGGCGACACCAGCTCGTCGACGAGTGCGTTTGTGTTTCGCGATCCCTCCACGCTTCCCCCGGTCACCGACCCAAACGCCGACAACGACGACCTCTTTGGTGACGGCGTCGCTGTGAGTTCGCCGACGAGAACCGATCGCCAACAGTTCTGGGTGTGGGCCGCGTGGGACCTCGACAAGGTCATCCTCAACCCGGACATGCTTCGCAGTGCTCGCCAGATACCGCTGCTGCGCAACGCCGAGCGCACGATCGTTGATCGCACCCGCCAGCTCTACGTGGCCCGCCGCCGCCTCGTTGCCGAGATCATGACTCCCCCTTCGGCAACACAGACCACGCGCGATCGCATCAACGCGGAGCTGCGGCTGCGCGAAGTCGAAGCGCAACTTGCCGCCCTCACCAACGAAGACCTCTTTGCCGCTTCCAATACGGAGACACGATGAACACCGTGATCAAAGCCCTGCTCGCCGCTGCAGTCCTGGCCGTGACGCCGTCGCTCGCGCAGGACGCCGTCGATATCAACACGGCCACGCAGGCCGAGCTTGAGGCGCTGCCGGGTGTGGGCGCAAAGACCGCCACCGACATCATCCGCGAACGCGACGAGAACGGTCCGTTCGCTTCTGTCGAAGACCTCGCCCGTGTGCCCTCGATGACGAACACGATCATGGGGCGCATCAAGAACCTCGTGCGTGTCCAAAGCGCACCGTCGCGCCGCCGTGAAGACACCGTGGTGGTGCAAGAGGGCCAGCTCGTCTCCGACGACGTGGTCAAAAAGGTGTTGCAGCGCTTCGCCGCCGAGCCCAGCGCGCGCGAAGTGCAAAGCCAGGCGATCGACTACCTGCAGGTGCACCCAGACATCGTCGCCGGCTGGCGTTTGCGCGCGCGAACGAATGCCCTGGCGCCCGAGCTGCGAACCTACGGGTACGGTGTTCAAACCAACGGCGTCCGCACCGTGAGCCAACCGGGCGAATCCACGATCGAGTCGCTCAACGACGACCTGGGGGCCCGCCTCGACGTCCGCCTCATCTGGGAACTCGACCGGCTGATCTTCGATCCCCAGGAGATGGCCGTGGCCCGCGAGAGTGTGCGTACCGCCAACCTGCGCGACCGCGTCCTCGACGAGGTCACCCGCCGCTACTTCGAGCGCCGCCGCCTGCAGGTCGACCTCGAGTTGTCGCCGCCGCGCGACCTCGCCGATCGCGTGAAGAAGGAGTTGCGCCTGCAGGAGCTCACCGCCGACATCGACGCCGCCACCGGTGGCTGGTTCAGCGAGAAGCTCACCGACGCGGGCCGCGCCCCCTACTGAGCGCTCCTGAGCGCTTCGCCGTCTGCGTACGAAAACGCCGCCCATCGGGCGGCGTTTTTCGTGCTCGAACAGAAGGCTGCATCAGCCCCCGAGAGAACACATCGGGATCACTCGGCCGGAGACGCCGCAGGTCCGTTCGTGTGCTCGGCATCGAAGTACATGGGCACGCCAAGGCGACGCGCCAGAGCCTCGCCACGGCTCCAAAACTGGATGCGGGCCATGAAGGGGTTCAGCCAACCCGTGGTGATGCAGAAATAGCTCTCGTGCGGCCAGACGTGGTGAATGGCGTGGTGTGCGCGACCAAGGATGACCCCGTGGTCTTGCAGCCAGGCCACAAACGCCGGCGGCGATTTGGTGTGCGCCCACTTGTGAAACTGGTTCGTGAGGATGGTGAGCACCGAGGCCACCACGAACGCAGTGACGATGAAGATGACGGCCCAGTGCCCGCCCCCGATTGGCAGCAGGTTGAGCAGCAGGAGCGGAATCAGCGTCGCCAGCGACGTGCTGCCGTTGGTGGCCAGAAAGCCGTGCAACGTGATGTCGAGGGGCTCTTTGTGGTGAAAGCGGAAGGCCTGGATGAAGTTCGGGCCGAAAAACGGGGTCTTCTCGGTGCCGAAGCGGTCGAAGATCCAGTGCACGAGGCCCGAGAACAAGTCGGCGAGCAGCACGCCCACAAACAACGCCACGCCCAAAGCGATCGTCGCCGCGGTGTCGAGGGGCGCTGTGGCCACCCGCCAGGTGGTGAGCGAGATGAGCGCAAGTGCTGCAACGACGCCGAAGGCTTCCGCCGCCTTCTGTCCCGTTGTGCGCGTGTAGGTCGTATCCATGCTGCCTCCAGACCCGAGCGGTCGCCTGTTGTACGACAGGCGCTCCCAGGTGGTTCTCGCCGGCGGTTCTAGCGATGCACCTCACGGGCGTCATCGCCTTGACGTGCGGCACCGCGACTCGCGGCAAAAAAAACGATGCCCGAGATCACAGCAAAAAAAAAATCGGGGCCGAAGCCCCGATATGTAGCGAACTCGACGAGGTCAGTTCACTCAGCAGCGGCGGCTTCGACCACCGGAAGGACGTCAACCTTCTTCTTGTCTTTGCCAGCGCGGCCGAACTTCACGTGGCCGTCGACGAGGGCGAAGAGGGTGTGGTCACGACCAACACCGACGTTCTTGCCCGCGTTCACCTTGGTGCCACGCTGACGGATGATGATGTTGCCGGCGGTCACGAGCGTGCCGTCCGACGTCTTCACACCGAGGTACTTCGGGTTGGAGTCGCGGCCGTTGCGCGTGGAGCCTTGGCCTTTTTTGTGAGCCATTTCTGCACCTGTGCTCGTCGTCTCGACGAGTTCAAATCGGGTTGAGACAGGGAAACGAGGCGTCGCAGAAGGCGACGCCAACGGCTTCAGCCAGTGATCGAGTTGATCTGGATGATCGTGTAGCGCTGGCGGTGGCCCATGTGCTTCACGTAGTCGCCAGGGCGGCGCTTGAGCGACCAGAGCTTCTTGCCCTTGAAGCCTTCGCCTTCGCCGTCACCCTTGCCGTTGTCGACGACGGTGGCGGTGACCTTGGCACCAGCGACGGTGGGGGCGCCGACCTTCGTGCCGCCTTCGCCGCCCGTGAGGAGAACCTTGTCGAAGGTCAGGCTGTCGCCCTTCTTCTTGCCAGCGATGAGGTCGATCCGGAGCTTCTCGCCCTCGATAACCTGGTGCTGGCTCGCGCCTGCGACGATGACTGCATAACGACCGGCCATGACCTGCTCCTGTACGCGCGTCCTCCCGGACGGGCTGATCGGAAAGTGACGGCGCCCAGCAAACCGGCTGCGGCGCACGATGTCAAGCGAGCGTCGGTGGTTCTTGGCGTCACCGACGCAGAAAAATGCCCCCAAACACGGGGCATCGACGAGGTCAGAAGGCGATTCGCGCGAGTGCCAACAGCGCAAAGCCCACGACGGCGCCAACGCGCAACAGCTGGGCCCGGGGGGCGCCGCGCTGGTCGATGATCACCGATCGCGCGAACGACAGGCCACAGATCACCGCTGCGACCGGCACCAGGCCGAAGCCGACGGTGGCGACCGTGACGTGGCCGGTGGCGGCACCGCCAAGACCGATCGCCACGGCGAGTGCCGCCAGGATCGGCCCGAGCACGGTGGGCCGGTGACGGCGCTGGAGATCGGCGGCGTGAGCGCCCAGGGCGAAGGCGCCGCGGTCGACGAGGAACGCGGCCAACAACGGGGCCGACGCCATGCTGAGCATGAGCAGATTCATATGCGCCTGCGACAGGTGCGGCCCGCACGCGAAGGCGGGGCTGGCGGCAAACACGGCGGCGACGGGAAGGAGGCGGCGAAGCGTGTCGTTCATGAGACCGATCGTAGTCAGTGCCGTGCCGGCGTGCACGTCTGCCAGCCATGTTGGACATCTGACCACCCGCGCGACGACGCCAAGCCGCTGGCCTTTTGGGGGGAGCCTGCTACGCGCTGCGCATGGTCGCTTTGGGCATCGATCTCGGAACCACGTACTCCCTCGCCGCCGTCGTCAATGGCGCCACCGTTCGGGTGTTGCCCGACGAGCACGGTGAAGTGCGCCTGCCATCGGCGGTGTTCTTTGGCCTCGACCAGAGCGCTGGTGCGGTGGTTGGCTTTCCCGCGTTTGCCGCGGCCCGCGCCGGCGAAGGCGCGCTGCTCACGTCGACGAAGCGGTTCATGGGCAAAGGCCGCGACGCTGCCGTCGCTGAACTCGCTGGCGACAGCGCGCGCCACTACCGCTTGTTTGAGGGTGCAGGTGTCGACGAGCGTCAGGTGCAGCTCACGATCCCCGATGGCGATGGCGGCCTGCGCGCCACCACGCCGGTCGAGGTCGCTGCCTACGTGCTCAAGGCGCTGAAAGATCGCGCCGAAGAAGTGCTCGGCCACGACGTCGACGACGCGGTGATCACCGTGCCCGCCTACTTCGACGATGCCCAACGTCAGGCCACCCGCGACGCAGGCCGGCTCGCCGGCTTCAATGTGTTGCGGCTGGTTGCTGAGCCCACGGCAGCGGCGGTCGCCTACGGGCTCGACAAAGAAGCCGAAGGCAAAGGCCAGGGCACCTACGCGGTGTTTGACCTCGGCGGCGGCACCTTCGACGTCAGCGTGCTCACGTTCGATCGCGGCTTGTTCCGCGTGCTCGCTACCGCGGGCGATACGGCGCTGGGCGGCGACGACTTCGACTGGCCGATCGCGCGCCGCATCCTCGACGCTGCGGGCCTGCTCGCCACCGCCACGCCGCGCCAGACGCAGCAGGCGCTGATGATCGCCCGCCGCGCCAAAGAGCTGCTGACGGAACGCGACACGGTCGAGGTGGAAGGGGTGATCGACGGTGTGGTCGACGACGCCGGGGCCGTTCGCCCGATCGCCTTCACGCTGACGCGTGCTGATTTCGAACGCGTGATCATGCCCGTGGTGAACCGCTGCGCTGGCCCGTGTGAGCGCGCCCTCGTCGACGCGGGGCTCACGCCCGACAAGCTCGACGGGGTGATCCTCGTGGGCGGCTCCACGCGCGTGCCGTTGGTGCGGGCGTTTGTGCGCGAGTTCTTTGGCCGCGAGCCGCTGCTTGACGCGAACCCCGACGAGGTCGTGGCGGCAGGTGCTGCGCGCCAGGCCGGGTTGCTGGCGGGCACGAGCGACACCGACATGTTGCTGCTCGACGTCACGCCGCTCAGCCTTGGCGTGGAAACGATGGGCGGTGTGGTCGACAAGCTGATCACGCGCAACGCGAGCATTCCGTGCTCGTCGACCCACACGTTCACCACCTACGTCGACGGCCAGACCGCGATGGACATCCACGTGCTGCAGGGCGAGCGCGAAAAGGTCGAGCACAACAAGTCGCTCGCGCGCTTTCGTCTGCGTGGCATTCCCGCACTTGGTGCGGGCCTCGCACGGGTGTTGGTGACGTTCCAGCTCGACGCTGACGGCTTGCTCACGGTGACGGCGAAGGAACAGGCGACCGGCATCACGCAGTCGATCGAGGTGAAGCCCAGCTACGGCCTCACCGACGCCGAAGTCGAAGACATGCTGCTCGCGAGCATCGACAACGCCGAGGCCGACATCACCGAACGCTTGCTGATCGAAAAACGCGTGGAAGCGCGGCGCGTGCTGCAGGCCACGCAGAAGGCTCTCGACGACGACGGTGCGCTGCTTGAGGCCGGCGAACGCACAGCGGTGGATGCCGCGGTCCGTACGCTCGAAGAAGCCATCGCCGGTGAAGACCGCCATGTGATCACGGCGGCGACCGAGGCGCTCGATGCGGCCACCACGCCGTTTGCGCAGCGCCGCATGACCCGCCGGATCGGTGAAGCGCTCGAGAACAAGAAGATCACCGACCTCTGAGTTCTCCAGCACGCCGCGCTAGATGCGCTGCTGCACAAAGTAGCGATCGAGCAGGCGCAGCGACGACGACCGCTCGATGGCCCGCGCAAATGGGGCCGCGAGTGGAATCGCAATACCGATGCCCACGATCAGGCTGATGAAGTCGATCGTGATCTTCGTGTCGGTGCTGTTGCGCAGCGAGAAGAGCACGCTCACCACCACCATGACGACGTCGAAGGCCATACGGCGGCGCTTGAGCACATCATCGCGGTTGGCGCGCACCACATCGCGGGCGTTGCGATCGGCGAGGTCGTACAGGGCAACACCGCAGTGGGGGCAGGGCGAGTCGGCGGCAGCGTTTTGTACACCGTGGCGGGGGCAGGCAATGGTCATGGCTGTGTCCTGTTTCTCTTGAAGTTTCGGGTGGTTGCGAGTGTGGGTTTTCAGCGGACGAGCGTGAGGGAACGCGCGGAATTCCACTCCTTCTCGGTCCACATCTGCTGCACGTAGGCGGTCTTCAGGTCGGCGGGCAGCTGCGCCCATGACTTCGTCTTCAGCTCAGGCGGCGTGTCGTAAAAGCCGACCTGGCTCGTCGATACGAAGGCATCGCTGTCGGCTTTGGTGACGCCCTGAATGCCGACCTCGCCTTCGAGTTCGACGCCGACTTTGACATCGCCGATAGCCACCTCTTTTTTGACGCCGACGCTGTAGCTGATCTTGTCGCCGTTGTAGGTGCCGCCGACGTCGACGCCGGCCACTTCAACGCCGATGCTCGCGCCCTTTTCCTTGTCGAACCCCGCTGAGACCACGCCCCCTTCGAATTCGAAGCCGTCGTCGCTGGCCTTGCCTTTGATGGCGTCGAATTCCAGTTCGAGCTCGGTTTTGCCCTCGTTGTCGACAGAGCCCGACAGCGGGCCAGCACCCGCGATCACTGCCGCCGAGCCCTTGCCGTCTTCGAGCTTGCCCTCGAGGCCGAATTTGCTGGCACCGTTGAGCTCGACCTCGACCTTCGCGCCAAGACCCAACGACAACCCAGTGCGGGGGAGCCCGCTCAGCTCACGGGCCTTCTCCTGGCCGTAGTTCTTGTCGATGACGTCGACGCCATCACCCTTGCGTGCGTTTGCCCATGCATCTTGCACGTGGTGATCGATGTGGCCCGACGTCGACGGCATCATCGCCGGCAGCGCTGGTTCGCGCGGCGGACCCATCGCCCGCACCTCGGCAACACTCTTCGCGCCGTCGACGGCAGCCTTGTACTGCGCGGCGTATGCGGCGTGCTGCTTCTCGTACGCGGGCAGCTTCGCGAGGTTCTCCTTCAACGCGAGGTCACGCAGCGACTTCGGCAGCGACGGATCGTCCTTCAGCAACGTTGGCCCAGGCGGTGGCGTTGGCCCTTTCGCAGGCTTCGGCTCGAGCGACGCCGGCTGCGTGTGCAGCACGCCCGACGACACGAGGCGCTGCATGAGCTGGTCTTTGTTGTTCGACTTCGCCAGCAGGGCTTCGAGTGCGCCGGGCTCGGCAGCAATCGACTTCATCGCCGCCGCGAAGTCGGCGTTGGGCAGCTGGACAAGCTTGAGCGTCGCGGCGTCGACCTGCTCGGACGACGACGATGATGTGAGCGCCTTGGCCGCAGCGGTGGCGCTGGCGGCCTGCTCGGGAGTGGCGTGCTTTGTCGCGTTGGGGGCTGGTGACGACGTCGACGGGAGCGCTTCAGCGTCTTCGGGGACGCTCGCTTTTGGCGCCGATGGTGCTGCGGTCGACGTCGTGGAAGGCGAAGAGGTGGTGGGCGTGCGGCGAGTGGTGGAGGCGACGGTGCTGGTCATGACCGCACCAAAGCGCGCGGCGTGCCAGCCCTGCGATCGCGTTGCACTGCGGTTTCGTCGTCGTTGTTGGCCCGGCAGGCGTTTTAGGTGGAACGCCTGCCGTTTCAGTTCAGGCGGTTCAGCCGACCCACAGCGTGGACAGGAAGC
>JBIKRQ010000564.1:0-3530 GCA_044349155.1 Myxococcota bacterium | reverse complement strand
CGCGGAGGTCGCCCAAGCGGTAGAATCCGGAGGATTCGTCGCTGGCGCCGTCGCTGCCGTAGACAACTTCTCGCTCGGAAACATCGTCGCGGGCGCTGTCGACAGTATAATCCCTGGCAAGGATCTTCCCCCAATTCTCGTCGAAGGGATCTCAGCGGTCGTCAACATTTCGACGCTCAATCTCGGTGCAGTGATCGACATTCAGCAAGGCATGTCTGCTCTTGGTGGAATGCTTGCGAAGAATGCACCCAGCGAGGGACAAAAGATGCAGACCCCGCAGTCGCCGTCGGAAGCGGCCGCTGCAAACGATCGCTCGAAATGGAGCCCCGAGAAGAGAGCCGCTTACGAATCTGCGCGCGACAAAATCAAGGCCGAGATTCGTGACAAGGCGGTGGCCAACAACTCGCTCGTCGATCGTGCCCGGGCTGTCGCCGACGCCGGCGGAGGTTTCGCCGCCGTGCAGGATGTCCTCTCGGGGCTTGGTGACGCGTCGATGTTCTTTGGCTCTGCCATCGCTGACATCACGAAGCAGGGAAAGGCAAACGACGCAGCCAAGAAGAAGCTGGCCGAGATGGAGAAGCAATCCTCACAGGCAACTGCTGAGCTCGACAAGATTCTCAATAACCCGAACCTCTCATTTGAGGACATGGTCTTCCTGTTGATGGGTGCGCTCATGAGGCAGTCTCAAACTGACGTAAAGGCGCTCACCAAAGAAACGCGTGACGCGAAAGCAACGTTCGACGCAACAAAAGCGGAGCTGAACCAGAGTTTTGACGCGAAGGAAGCCAAGGTGCTCGATCTTGAAGCCAAACTCCGCGCAGACCCCAACGACAAGGACGCCGCAAAGCAGCTCGGCGCGGCGAAATCGGAACTCCGCAAGGCAAGCGAAGAGCGCAACGACAAGTTTTCAGAGTTCAACGACAGTCGCCAAGAACAGCTCGAGGCCATCAAGAATGCGATGAACAAGATCACCGAGATGCAGCAGTCGCTCTCGAACATCTTGAACTCCATGCACCAGACCGCCATGAGCACGATCGGTAACATTCGCTGAACTGACATCCGGGGGGATGTGGGGGCCGGGGGGCCGTGCTGGGGAGCGCGGAGCACGTCGGGGGACGTGCTGGGGAAAGGGGGACGGGGGGGCGTTTGAGGAAGCGGGGCAACCCGCCTCTTCGCGTTTGTTGAGTTTGATCTGTCCATCCGGAAGGTTCGTCGATGCAGCCGCAGCAGGATCCCCGGCGGAAAATCAGGGTGACGGGCAAGGAGTCGCTCGTCGACGTGGCGCGGGCGGTCTTCAAGGATGCACGTCTTGCCGCCCTCATCGGCGACTTGAACCCGGCGCTGGGCGGCGGCGCCATTGCTGCCAATACCGTCGTGACCTGCCCCAGCCGTGCTGAGGCCGCCGCGTTCGCCAAAAAGATGGGCTTCAGCCTTGGGTTCGACGAGAAGGCCGAAAACGGCACGCGGCAGAAGCGGGCGTGGTCGAAGATGCAGGGGCCCGGGCAGGCCTCGCACGGCGGGATCGACGCTGGTGACGCCGCGCGGAAGCTGCTGGAGCAGAAGCTGCCTGCCGGCGAGGTGGCCAAGCGGCTCGTGAAGCTGTGCTTGCCCGACGCGCTCGAGCGTTTCCTGGCCACCGCTGCTGCCGATCCAGCCCTACTTACCGTGCAGAAGACGCTGCGCGTGCACCTCGATTATCCGCGCGCGAAGGCGCGGCTGTCGACGGCGATTGCTGTGTTCGATGCGACGCTGCGGCCGACCGGGCCCGGGGCGTTGCTTCACGGCCTTGCCGCTGATGCCGAAGCCGGTGCGCGCCTCCTCGCTGCTGTTGTGTGCCCTGCCCCCGTACGCGAGGTGCTGGTGGATCGGGCTGACGACGTCGTGCGCCTGGTGGGCCGGGCGCGCGAGCTGTCGCGTCTTGAGCGTGGTGCGCGCGATGCAACCCTCGTTGGCGATCCCGAAGCGCCGGTCATCGCCGCGTTGTGTGCAGCACTCGCCGACAAAGTCGAACCCGTGGCCGGCGAACGCTTGCGGCTGCTGGGCGTCGACGAGGCCTGGACCGCGTTCGCCGCCCACCTCACGAAGCTCAAGGACATGCTCAAGAAGCACGAGGAGCTGCTGCCGCGCGCGGGGGCCGACATCATCGCGGTGCTTGCCAATGGCGACGATGGCAGCAGGCTGGCGCGCCCCTGGCCCCTCGTCGCGGCGGTGGTGCGCGGCCTCAAGGAGCCCGTCGAGAAAGCGGCGATCTCGGCGTACGACGACGGCCTTGGCGGCCTGCTGCACAAGCCTGCGCCGGTCGTTGCTGTGCCTGCTGGTGCATCGGGGATCGTCGCGCGCCCCATGCTCTCGATGGAGGGCGGGCCGGTGGTGTCGGCGGCAAGTCTCGCCGCGCGGGCCGCTTCTGGCGCACGCACCGTCGACGAGGCCACGGCGATCGCCGAACGGCTCGCGCCCTCTGTGTGCGCGCTCATCGACCTGCATCGACCGGTTCCTGGCGATGTCGGCTCGGTGGCGACACGGCGCATGCGCCGCAAGGCCCACTACGAAGACATCGTTGTTGGTCGAGGCGCGCCGCAGGGCGAGGCGATTGCCCGCGTCGTCGACGAATTGTTCGCTGATGCGCGCCGTGTCGGCTTTGCGGGCGTTGATCGTGTGCAGCGACCTCAGCAGCTCGCTGCGCGTGACGCGGCCAAGCTCGCGACCGGCACCATCACCATCAACCAGAAGCCCGTGAGCGAAGTGGCGCGCGCGATCGTCGTCGTGGCGATGGCCCTCGATCGCGAGCTGGGTGGACTGCTGTTGCGACCCACCGGGCGTGAAGCGTTCCGCACCGCCGTCGACAAGCATGGTGGCAAGGTGCTGTCGAAAGCCGGCATGGTGTTCATGGAGCCGAAGCCCTGAGCTTCAGCATTTTCGTGCAACGGCCAACAAGCGCGACGAGCCATCGGTGAAGGCGCTGTCGTCGACGTCGCCGGCGGCATGTTCAATCGCGAAGCCCGCTTCTTCGACGGCCGACAACATCTCGGTGGTCGTCCACATGAATTGCGTGAGCAGCGTTTGGTGGATGACATCGTCGTCGACGAGGGCGTAACGGATGTCGATGTGCATGGTGCGGTGCTCCTCGTCGTACGTGGAGCGATCACACGTGTAGAACCTTTGGCCGGTGCTCGGATGCACGCGCTCGTCGACGCGGCCCCACGGCATGCGCCCCTGCCGCATCGTTTCCCAGTAGGGCCCCGTCATGTCGAAGGCGTAGGCGCCGTCGTCGGCGAGGCGATGATGGATGTGGCGCAGGCTCTGATCGAGTGACGCTCGATCGCCAAGGTGCAGCAACCCGTTGAACGGAAAGATGATCACCTTCGCGAGCTGCGGCGGCCCCGAAAACGTCGACGCCAGCGCATCCTCGACGACGATGTCGTAGTTCGCGTGCTTCGCGGCCTTGCTGAGCAGGCGCGTGCGCATGCCCAACGCGGGCTCGACGGCGTGCAGGCGATGCCCTGCGCGCGCCAACGGCAGCGTGAGCCGAC
>JBIKRQ010000007.1:0-47053 GCA_044349155.1 Myxococcota bacterium | reverse complement strand
TCCGAAGCCCCCGTGCCGCTGCGGGTGTTCGACTACGTCGACTCGATGGGGCAAGCGCTCTTCGGTGGCGACGACGTCATCGCCTCGGCAGCGCGCGTGCTCATCGTCTCCCTCGTGGGCTTCGGCCTGCTGCGCACGCTGTGGGTGTGTCTGCAGCGTTCGCCTGCGTCGTCGTCGTCGTCGTCGTCACCGAGGCCGCGCACGCCGCGCTTTTGGATCGTGATGTGGGCGCTGGGCTTTGGCGTGGGCGAGATTGCGCTCAACACGGCGAAGTCGATCAACGGCGTGGTCTACGTCGTCGTGCCCCTCGCTGCGGCTGTGGCGGTCGCTCTCGCGTGGCTGTTTCGTCGTCGGGCACTGCGTGCTGTGGCGTGTGCCGCGGTGTCGTTGTTGTTCGTCGCCGACTTCGAGCGCGTCGTGCTCAGCAAGGTGTTCGTCGTCGACATGGCGCCGCGCTTGAGCACCGTGAAGCTGCCCGAGCCGAGCACGCCGGTGGCCATCGTGCTCGACCACATGTCGCTGTTTCAAGAGATCCACCACCTCGGCCACGACCGCCACTTCACCTCGACCACCACGTTCATCACGTCGCAAACCGAGAGCCGCGATGCGCTGCAGCACTGGGTGCAACAGCAGCCCGGCAACTTCTGCATCTTGTCGACGGGGTCGTTGCCGCGCGGCATGCCCATGCTCGTGTCGTCGACACAGCGCCTGCACCACAGCGTCTACCACTACTCGGTGAACCACCCCGATTCGCACAAGCCCATCGTGAAGCGCACCTTCTTCGGCTGTCGCATCCGCTGAGCCGCGTCACCGTCGTGTCAGTGCGCCTGTGTCGCGTGCACAGGCCCTGTCGTGCAACGCGTCCACCTCGGTGACACTGTGCCGCGATGGACATCACCCGCACCGATCTCGACCAGGCCGCCGCCTCTGGTCTGCTGTCACCGCAGCAAGCGTCGTCGTTGTGGACATGGCTCGAACAGCGCCGCATCGACGACGGTGGCGTGCGCATCTCGCCCTCCACCGGCCGCGTGGTTCGTGAGGCGATGGCCCCGGTCATGGCGCGCTTCGACCTCGTGCACGTCGCCTGGTACGCCGGCGCGCTGCTCATCATGGGGGCGCTCGGGTGGTTCGCGAACCTCGGCATCGAGGCGTGGGGCGGCCCCGGCGTGCTCGGCATCGCGGTCGTCTACGGCACGCTGTTCGCGGCCATGGGCGCGCACTTCTGGCGCACGCCCGACATGAAGGTCCTCGGCGGTGTCCTCGTCGCTGCGGCCGTGGCGATGACGCCGGCAGCGGTCTACGGCTTCGAGCGCACGATCGGCGTGTGGCCCGACAGCGACCCGGGCAGCTACGCGGGCTTCTTTGATTGGATCAAGGGCGGCTGGTTCGCGATGGAGGTGGCCACCATCGTCGTCGCCGTCATCGCGTTGCGCCTGGTGCCGTACTCGTTTGTCGCGCTGCCGTTGGCGCTCACCGCATGGTTCATGTCGATGGACCTCGCGGGCCTCGTGTTCGACCACCCCGACACCGAAGAACGCGCCGCCGTCTCGATCGCCGTTGGCGTGGCGCTCGGCATCGCAGGCTACGTGCTGCGTCGTCGTCAGCGGCAAGACCTCGGCTACTGGATCGAGGTGGCCGCCGTCCTCGCGTTCAACGGCGGGCTCATGTCGGTGCGCAGTGAACAGCTCGGCACCAAGTTCATCTTTCTCGCCATCCAGTGTGGCCTGCTGTCGTTGGGCGCGTTGTGGCAGCGCCGCGTGTTCACGATCGGCGGCGTCATCGGCGTGGTGGGCTTGGCCGAGTGGGTGACCACCCGTGGCAACGACAGCGAGCAGTTGTGGATGTCGGTCGGCGTGGGCTTGTGCCTGCTCGCGTTTGGTTTGCTGGTGCGGTGGTCGCAGTGGTGGACGACGTCGTTGTTCGCGCTGCTCGCCGGCGCCATCGTGATGTCCACCGGCCCATTTGGCGCGCTCAAGTACGACGCCGAAGCAGCCCTGGCGCTGTGGGCGTTGTGGCAGATCGTCGTCGTCGGCTTCGGCGTGTTCGTGCGTTCGCGCCTGGTGTTGGCCGTGGGCGCGTTGGCGTTGTCCGCGTGGTTGGTGCACCTGGCCGATCGCGTGTTTGCCGACTCGATGGTGTTTCCGTTGGTGCTGATTTCGATCGGCTTGCTGATCATCGTCGGCGGTGTGGGCCTGCACCGCCGCCGTCACGCCATCGACGCCTTCATCGACACACGCCTGCCCCAGCGCGTGCGCGACCTGCGCGGCCCGGCGTAGCGCGAAGGTCTGTTCGCCGCGCGGCGCTCGGCTCCCGAAATTTTTTGGTTGCGGAAAAGCCGAAGATGTCGTTCCCTGTTCGCAGGGGAAAATCACATGAAGCTGTTTTCGCGTACTGCCGCGTTGGCATGTCTTGCGTTCGTTGTGTCCTGTGGTGTCGAGCAAGACACCCGCACCGAACTCACAGCCGCATCCGACGACGAGCAGGCACTCTTCGGCAACTCGACCATCGGCGCAGCAACGCTCACCGGGCTTGGCACCGGCGACGCGTCCGACGGCCTGCGCACGATCAACGCCGCCACCGTCATCAACACCTATGTTCAACCCGGCGCCACCATCCTCGGCGGCACACGCACGCTGACCCTCGGCGACCAAACCGGTGCGGCCCACACGTTCGTCGCAGGCGACTTGTTGATGATCTATCGCTTCACCGGCGCCACGGCGGCGGCGAACTTCGATCCTGGGTCCGTTGGCTCGTATGAGTTCGCGCGCATCGCATCGATCACCGGCGGTGTGGCAATCCTCGTCGAGCCACTCACAAACACAGAAACGGTCAGCACAACACAAGCGCAGATCGTCTTCGTTCCCGAGTTCAAAGCCCTCACCATCGGCACGATGGGTTCCGTGATTGGTACGCCGTTCAACGGCAGAGCCGGTGGCATCGTCGCGTTTCTCGCTGAATCCGTCGTCAACAACGGCCTCATCAGCGCCGACCGGATCGGCTACCGCGGAGGCGTACGCGAAGGGCCTGTTGGCCTCACGGGTTGTACCGCCGGTTCTGGAATCAGCAGCGCTGGCGGTGGCGCCCACAAAGGCGAGGGCGGCGCCAGTAGCGTGTTCAGCAGTGGTGTGGGTGGGCCTGGCGCCACCTACGGCCGAGCGGCCCTCAGCGCCGGCGGCGGCGGTGGCAACTGTGCAGAGGCAGGCGGTGGCGGCGGCGGCAATCGCGGTGCTGGTGGCGTGGGCGGCGTCAGCAGCGACCCGGGCGGTGCCCGCCTCGTCGGTGGCGAGGGCGGCGCGTTGCTGCAGGGCTCGTTTGCAGAGCGCTTGTTCTTCGGCGGTGGCGGTGGTGCTGGCGAAGCCCAAAATGGCGGCCTCGGCGGCGCTGGCGGTGGTGTTGTCTACGCGCGCGTTGGGACTGTCAGCGGCTCGGGCGCGTGGTCGGCCGACGGCCAGGCTGGCGCATCGGCGACCGATGGCGATGGCGGTGGCGGCGCAGGTGGCACGATTTTCGTGCAGAGCGGTTCATTTAGCGCCAGCGCCGTGCGCGCCCGCGGTGGCAACGGCACAAGCCTGCCATCGGGCGGTGGTGGTGGCGGCGGAGGCGGTGGCGTTCGCATCGAGTCGAACCCCGCCGCAACGGTGGTTCCAGCGGTGACCGGCGGCACCGGCGGCGCTGGTCAGGGCGGGTCTGCGAGCGGTGGTGTTGGCACTTCCCAGCTCGCGGCGGTGATCATGCCGATCTGCGGCAACCGCACGGTCGAAGCCCCCGAGGCCTGCGACGACGGCAACCGTCGGGGTGGCGATGGCTGCTCATCGGAATGTCGCACTGAAAACTGCACCGCCGTCACGCGCGGCACCAACAACAGCCTCTACCAGGCGTGTGCAGGCAACGGTGATTCGTGGGCCACGGCGGCTCGCACCTGTGCGTCGCGTCCCGGCTGGGAGCTGGCAATCATCTTCAACCAGACCGAGCTCGACAACGTGCGCAGCATCGCCGCGCCAAAGGCCGCTTCGTTCTACATCAACGGCACCGACCAGTCCGTGGAGCAGAGCTACCGCCGTGCCAATCCAGCCAGCAACGTGAATGTCACATTTCTGCCGTACGCCGCGGGCGCAAATGCCGCTGCGACCCGCGATGCCCGCGACTGCCTGATGTCGGCGACCGCCGGCTACAACGACATCGATTGCGATGCTCCCGGACTCGGCGGCTACGCGTGCGAAGCGACCTGCAACGACGGCATCCTTGCGGCCGAAGAAGCCTGCGACGACGGCAACAACAGCAACGCCGACGCCTGCACGACGGCCTGTTTGCGCACCACCAACCAGCTGTGTGCGTCGAGCGCACAATGCGCGTCGGGCGTCTGCGACAGCCTTGGCGGCGGCAAGTGCGAACTCGCGAACACGTGCGGCAACGGCACCGTCGAGCCCAACAACCCCAACGGTGCCGAGAAGTGCGACGACGGCAACACCGCCAACGGCGACGGCTGCAGCGCGCAGTGCTTGAAGGAAATTGCGGCTACCTGTGCAGTGAGTGCCGAGTGCGCCTCTGGCTTCTGCGATGGTGGCGTGTGCGCGTGCGATGCGTCTGTCGACTGTGGCGCTGCCAGGGTGTGTGACTTGTCGGCGACGCCGAACGCCTGCGAGGCCGCGAACACCTGCGGCAACGGCGTGCTCGAAGGCAGCGAAGTCTGCGAAGACGGCAACACCGCCAACGGCGATGGCTGCTCCTCGACGTGCAAACGGGAAAACGGTCAAACGTGCACCGTTGCTGCCAACTGCGCCTCGGGCTTCTGCGACGCCGGTGTGTGCGCCTGCGACGCTGCTGCTGACTGCGCGGCCAACGAGTTCTGCGACGTGGGCCGCACACCAAACGAGTGCCGCGTGTCGAACGCCTGTGGCAACGGCGTCATCGAAAACGCCGAAGGCTGCGACGACAACAACACCACGCCTGGCGACGGCTGCAACGCCACCTGCCAGATCGAGTTGGCCCGCGCCTGCGCCGCCAACGGGCAGTGCGCCTCGGGCTTTTGTGAGGCGAACTTCTGCCGCTGCGACGCCGCCGCCGACTGCAGCAACGGTCAGGTCTGCGACGTCACCGAGGCGCCCAACGCGTGCGAAGGTGCAGCGGCCTGCGGCAACGGCACCCTTGATGCGGGCGAGGCCTGCGACGACGGCAACGTGCGCAACGGCGACAGCTGCTCGTCGAGTTGCTTGTTGTTCGTCGGTGGCACGTGCACCGTCGGCGCCAACTGTGTGAGTGGCAGCTGCGAGAACGGTCGCTGCACCTGCGGCATCGACGGCGATTGCTCGGCGAGCCAGGTGTGCGACCTCGGTGCGGCACCCAACGCCTGCGAAGCGCGCGACACCTGCGGCAACGGTCGTGTCGACGGCGCTGAAGCCTGCGACGACAGCGGTGTGGTTGTTGGCGACGGCTGCAACGGCTCGTGCAAGCTCGAGCTTGGTCAGGCCTGCTCCGACGACGACGCCTGCGCCACCAACACGTGCGAAGGTTCGGTCTGCGCCTGCACCGTCGACAGCGATTGCGCCGCGAACCAGGTGTGCGACGCGAACGAAGCGCCGAATGCCTGCGAAGCCACGAACGCGTGTGGCAACGGCAAAATCGAGGGCTCAGAGAGCTGCGACGATGGCAACGGCAATGCTGGCGATGGCTGCGACACGACCTGCCTCATCGAGATTGGCGGCACCTGTGTCGACAACAGCGACTGCGCCACGTCCTCGTGCGTCGATGCGGTCTGCGTGTGCAACGACAACAACGACTGCGGCGCTGATCAGGTGTGCGATCCCACCGCGGGCAGCTGCGAGAGCGCCAACGTCTGCGGCAATGGCATCGTCGACGCCGACGAGGCGTGTGACACCGGCGACGGCCTCGCCTCGGCGACGTGCGCCCCCGACTGTCGCTTGCCGCTCGGTGTTGCCTGCACCTCGGGGCTCGATTGCAACACCGGTCTGTGCAGCGCAGCGAGCAACACGTGCGTCGGCATCGACGAATGCGGCAACGGCGTGCTCGAGGTCGGTGAACGTTGCGACGACGGCAACATCGATGGTGACGACGGTTGCTCAGAGGCCTGCATCGAAGAGGCTGGCTTCGACTGCAACGGCGTGCCTTCAGTGTGCACCACCGAGTGTGGCGACGGCGTGGTTGCGGGCGACGAAGGCTGCGACGACGACAACACGCGCGCTGACGACGGCTGCTCGGCAACGTGCACCGAAGAGGCGGGCTTCGAGTGCAGCGGCGCGCTGTCCGTCTGCGAAACGACCTGCGGCGACGGCGTGGTCGCGGGCGACGAGGCCTGCGACGACGACAACACAGACGCCGGTGACGGCTGCTCCGCAACCTGCACCATCGAACCCGCCGAGGGTGAAGGTGAAGGTGAAGGCGAAGGTGAAGGTGAAGGCGAAGGTGAAGGTGAAGGTGAAGGTGAAGGTGAAGGTGAAGGCGAGGGTGAGGGTGAAGGTGAAGGTGAAGGTGAAGGTGAAGGTGAAGGTGAAGGTGAAGGCGAGGGCGAGGGTGAAGGTGAGGGCGAAACGCCGGCGCCTTCTGGCTGCGGCTCCAGCGCCTCGGCACCGGCCTTGTTGATGGCGCCGTTGCTGTTGCTGCGTCGTCGTCGTCGCTGACGCCTGAAGGCCGGTCACGAGCGGCCTTCGGGCCGCTCGTTTTCTGCTGCTCCAAAGGCTGCATTTCTTTGGAGCGCCCGCAGCCACTACACTTGTCGGCATGGCATCAGACGGACTCGGCATCAGCGGACAAACCCACGGCTTCTCGATGCGTTGGGTGATGGCCTCGGTGGTCATCTACACAGCCCTCGAGATCGGCATCGCGATGGTGCTGGCACCGGCGATCTTCGGCGCGATGTTGGCGTCGCCGATGGTGCAGATGCGCCTCGAGATGCTCATGCACCTGGGCAGCTTCTACGTCGGCGGTGTCGCCGTCGGCGTCATCTCCCCCGGCGTGCGCTTGGCCGAGCCTGCGGTGGGGGCCTTCATCTCGGTGGTGCTCGTGTTTTTGATGTCGGTGTTTCTGCCGCACAGCTTCATCCACTTCGACCTCACGAAGATCGCCATCGGCGGCGGCATCGCCTTCGTGCTGGCCCTGATGGGCGCGTTTACGGGCGAGCGGATCATGGGCAACGTCGACGCTGACGACACAAGCGCCCGCGGCCGTGTGCGTTCGTCGATGTGGGGCGACCATGGCCTGCTTGGCACTGGCAGCGGCAGCCGCGTCCCCACGGCGTCGTCGCGCAGCAGTTCACGTCGCTGACGCATCGCGGCAGTGATTCGACCGCTGCGCGCGTTGCAGGACAATGCAGTTGCCGTCGTCATTTGCTGCACTAGCGTGCACCGTCACCATTTTGATGTGGCGGGGAGGTTTCCCCGCCCACCCCTCAAGAGGTTCGCCGCGGCGACAAACCCCCAAGCGGGTTTCTCGCCGAGGCTCACGGGAGCAGCCACATGGCAGAGCACGGCAACGCAAGCGGTCTCGATCTGCAGGTGTCGTTTCAGACGAAACCCGCCGACTACAAGCACTGGAAGCTCACGTGCGACGGTGAAGTCGCCACCCTCGCGATGGACGTCGACGAAAACGGCGGCCTCGGCGACTACGTGCTGAAGCAGAACTCGTACGACCTTGGTGTTGACGTTGAGCTCTGGGACGCCATCGAGCGCGTGCGCTTTGAGCACCCCGAAGTCAAAACCGTCGTCGTCACGGGCCTGAAGGACAAGGTCTTCTGCTCGGGTGCCAACATCTTCATGCTTGGCATGAGCAGCCACGCCTTCAAGGTCAACTTCTGCAAGTTCACCAACGAAACGCGCCTCGGCATCGAAGACGCTTCGGCCACCTCGGGTCTGCGCTTCCTCGCCGCCCTCAACGGCACGGCCGCGGGTGGTGGTTACGAGCTGGCCCTCGCGTGCGACGAGATCCTGCTGCTCGACGACGCCAACAGCGCTGTCAGCTTCCCCGAAGTGCCGCTGCTCGGTGTGTTGCCGGGGACTGGTGGCCTCACGCGCATCATCGACAAGCGCAAGGTGCGCAAAGACCTCAGCGATGTCTTCTCGACGATGGCCGAGGGTGTGAAGGGCAAGCGCGCCGTCGAGTGGAAGCTCGTCGACCACCTCGCGCCGAAGTCGAAGTGGCAAGAAGCGATCAAAGACAAAGCCGCGAAGTTGTCGGCCACGTCAACACGCCCCGGCCTCGAAGCGCTTGGGCAGGGCGTTGAGCTCACGCCGATCGTCCCCGTCGTCGATGGCACCGCGTTTACCTACAAGTACGTCACCCTCGTCGTCGATCCGAAGAAGCGCACGGCGGAGCTGCTGCTCAAAGCACCCACCGACACGCAGCCGCGAAAGAACACGCGCGAGAAGGGGGCCGAGCTGTGGGCCCTGCGCTGCTACCGCGAGCTCAACGACGCGATCCTGCGCCTTCGTGCGGTGTACCTCGAGGTGGGCATGATCACGATCCGCACCGAAGGGCGTCGTGACTTCCTGCTCGAAGCCGAAGCAACACTGCTCGAGCAGGCGAAGGCCGGCGACTGGTTTGCCAACGAAGTGCTGCAGCACATGAAGCGCGTGCTCAAGCGCCTCGACGTCACCAGCAAAACCATCCTCTGCCTCGTCGAGCCCGGCTCATGCTGGGCCGGCAGCTTCGCTGATGCGTTGCTGTTCGCCGACCGCAGCTACCTCCTCGACGACGCCGAGAGCAAAACCCCCGCGACCGTCACGCTCACGCCGATGAGCCTGGGCGCGTTGCTCACGGGCAACGGTCTCAGCCGTCTGCGCACGCGCTTTTGGGGCGACGACAAGAGTGCCGACAAGCTCGAAGCGATGGCCGCCAGCAGCACCGCCATCGAGGGTGCTGACGCCGAGAAGTTGGGCGTGGTCACGTTCGCCCGCGACGACATCGACTTCCCCGACGAGGTCCGCCTCTTCATCGAGGAGCGCACCGCGATGTCGCCCGACGCGTTGACCGGCATGGAGCAGAACCTGCGTTGGCCAGGGCCCGAGACGATGGAGACCCGCATCTTTGGGCGTCTGTCGGCGTGGCAGAACTGGATCTTCACGCGGCCGAACTCCACGGGCGAGCACGGTGCGTTGTCGTTGTATGGCAAGCCCGAGCGCCCCGTGTTCGACATGCGCCGCACCTGAGCGACGTCGTCATGCACGCAAAACAACAGGCGCCGCAGGCGCCTGTTTTCGTGTGTTCATGGAGCAGCGTTTTCGATTGCTTCAGGTTTTTGTCGCTGCGATAAGTGCCACCATGCGTATTTCAGAGTTCATCGTGTTGTGTTGCGCCGCTGGTACAGCCGCATGTCCGCTCATCGCTCGGGAGGAATGCGACGTCACGACGACGCAAGGAACGGTGTCGTGTGAAGTGGAAGACAACGGCCGCTACGCATGCACCTGCGGCACCGGGCGCACCTTTGTCTCTGAGGACTTCTGCGGGCTGTCACCAGAGAACCAGGACCTCGCCGCCGAGTGCGTTGGTGACGGGTATTGCCTAGATTCGAGTGACTGTTCCGAAGACGAATCGTGCGACGAGGAATCGCGCTGCGTTGGCGAAGGCGAAGGCGAAAGCCGATAGCGCCGCTTTGGCGATGGCGGCCGCCGTCTGATCGACGACGGCGCGGCCAAACGTCTCTCAGCGCAGCGAGCGCTTCGACGACACGACCGTGGCAATCAACGCCTGCTGCTGCGTGAGGTCGCTCGGGTCTTTCACCGGGACGAAGCGGCTGTCTTCGCCGGCACGCTCAACCTCGATGAACTGGCTCTTCACAAGCGCCGTGAGCTCGCCGACGAGGCGCTCGAACTGCACCACCACAGCACCGTCGACCTTCTTCTCGACACGGTAGTAGGGCAGCTCGAAGTCGCGATCGATGGCGGCTGCATCCAGCGTGAACGTGTTGGTGTTGAACACGCCGATCTGGGTTTGGTCGAAGTCTTTGGGGAAGCGAAAGCCCTCGATGATCTGGGGCACGCCGTCGAGGACCGCAGGCGCACCACCGGCATCGCCTGGCCATTTGCGAACGACCTCGGCGCTGATCACACAGCCGCTGTCGGCGTGCAGCGCGAGCACCGCGGGGTCGAGCGTGGCGCCCAGGTTGTCGACGTTGGTCATGAACAACATCGAGCCGCCCGCTGCTCGGAAACGCGCGAGCACACCGCTGCTGCGCAGGGCCGCCACGAGGTCGCCGTGGCCAGTGGCGTAGGGCGAGAGCTCGCCGTCAGCGTCGACAAAGACCTCGCCCGCCGGCGTGAGGCGCAGCGCCACCTTTTGGGCGAACACCTCGACGGGCGTGGCGGCGGTCGAGAGGTGGTGCTCGGCGACGTGGGCCTTGATGACTTCGTGCGTCGCGAAGCTCGACATCACGTACAGCGGCACCGAGCCGCCAGCATGCGCCGCGAGTTCGGCGACGTCGGCTTGCTTGAGCTGCAGAAAGCTGCGGTCGCCGAGGGCGGGCACCACGGCTTTGACGACGCCACCAAAGCGGGTGGCCATGCCGCCAGCCAGCACGACGACGCCGACTTTGCCGGCCTTGATGAGCTCGAGTCCGCGGGTGTTGAGGGCTGCGCGCTCGGCGGAACCGACGGCAGGCAGCTTCACGAGCGACGTCTCGGGCAGCAGCGTGAGCGCGCCCGTGACGGCGTTGCTTGTGGCGGGCGAGGTGGCGCGCGCGACGAAGCGGGCCTGCTGGGCGCGGTCGTAGCCGTAGGGGGCGAGGGCGTCTTCGGCGGCGGCGATCGAGGTGAGCTTCTGCATGCTGCTCGTTTCGATCCCACGTCGGCGGTCGTCAAGCGCGCCCAGGCACGAGATCTCCTGCTGCGCCGAGAGATGTGCGGTGGAACGAAAGCCATCTCACCTTCACGGCGCCGATCTGTTTTCGACAACCATTCGCAGTGGGATGCAGCGCACGACCGAGCCCGTGTTGGCAAGGACGCTGCAAACATCGGCGTCGACGGCGTCTACCGGAGGCGTCGTCGTGGTGGGGACTGGAAGCGGCCAGCGTTGGGTCTGGCAAGGGACGCGCTCGGGCTGGCGGGCGGGTCTGGTGGATGCTGCGCGATACGGGACGTGCCCCCGTGTCGTGGCGGAGCACGCGTGGGGGAGGGACGCGTCACCATTGAACTTTCCGTTGTGGGGAGGGCCCATTGGGCTGTTTCGCGAAACGAAAAAGCGGGCCTTCGCCCGCTTTTCGTTCTCCGACATCGAATGACGGACTCAATCGTCGCAACCGCCCGAGTTGCGGGTCAGCCCAACAACGTTGGACTGATAGGCCGAGCCACCATTCAGCTTCGGCGGCGTGAACACGATGGTGTCGCCATTGGCGCGCAGGCTCTCAAGGCTCGTCAGGTTCACGACACACACACCGCCGTTGAGCAGGGTCGTGTAGGTCGCGCTGTAGTCCGCATCGCTCGAGGCATCCGGGCCAAACGTGTCGGAACCCGTGCCCGCAGCGCCACGGCCGCCCTGGGCAGGAGGCGACATCAGCCACTGCACCGCGTCGGCGTGAAAGCCTGGGGCTTCGTCGAAGTAGCTGTCGTCGTAGAAGTGCTCGCCGAAGCCCGTAAACAGCACCACGATCGCACCGTAGGGAATCCGGCCATTGCGACGTTCCCACTGCCGCAGGTCAGCACGCGTCACCTGGAAGCTGCCGCCGCTTTGCGCGATCCGAGCACGCACGTCGATCACGGCGACGGGACGCACAAACGTTTGTGCAGGCAGCTCGTCAATGCAGCGAGCACCCTCGACGAAGTGGCACGGTGCATCGACGTGGGTACCGGTGTGGTTGCCGAGCGTGACGTTCTCGACCTGGTAGCCATCATTTGGGATGGTGTTCCACAGTTCGATGCTCGTCGGCGGGTCACCGGGGAAGAGCGGCGCATCGAGGTTGACTTCGTGCGCGAGCGACACGGTGTTGCTCCACGATGCCGAGCCGCCAGCAGGGAGGACAGGATCGGCCAGCGCAGGAACAGCAAGCAGGGTGGTGACGGTCATCATTGCGAGACGCATTTTCGGTCCTCCGCGATCAGGTTTCTGCGCCAACGAAGACAATGTGTATCGACCTGTGAGCGTCAAAGGCAAGAATGATCGTCGTACTTTTGACACAGTCGCATTGGGATGCGCCCCAATGGTGTCTCGGTCTGCAGAGTGCTCAGATCCGATCTGAGACATGTTCGCGCGCCGTGAGACACCCCGAAAGGAGGTTTCGCATTGCAATGCGGCGACGACTTCGCGAACCGATCGCACTGTGTCTCAGGTCATGGCTTCGGAGATCAGGCGCAGGCCCGAAAGGCCAAGGACCACCGCCAAAACGATCAGCAGTCGCCGCGGGTCCAGGCGCCGCGCCACCGCCCACGAACCGACCAGTCCGCCGGCCGCCACGACCAGCACGAACAGCGGCAGCGTCGGCGGCAGCGGAACGCCGCCCGGCCGCATCGCCAGGGCGCTCAGTCCCACCAGTGAGTTGACCACGATGAAGCCTGCCGCTGCCCCTGCCGTCGCGCGTGGTGGCTCGAGGCGCAGCAACACCAACAGCGGTGAGAGGAAGATGCCGCCGCCAATGCCGGTCATGCCCGACAACGCGCCCAGGGCCGCGCCCATTGCGACCAGTGCTGACGCCGGTGCCTGCCGCAGCGGACCCGTTGTGGCCGTCGGCATGAGCACCCGCGCAGCAGCGAGCACCAGCAGCACGCCAAGCACGGCGCGGTAGGTGTGCGTCGACACTGTGGCCAACGCACCGACGAGTGCTGCGGGCACCGACCCGAGAAGCAACCACTGCAACGCCCGCCGCGGGACCACCGCTTCTCGCAGCAAGCGTGCGGCACCAATGCCCGCAACGACAACATTGAGGACGAGCGCCAACGGTCGCATCGTCGACGGCGCAACACCCCACAACGCGAACAGCGCCAAATACGCCGTGCCGCCACCATGCCCACTGCTCGAGTACAGCAGCGCTGCAGCACCCACCGCGACCAGCAAGCACGCGACGTCGCTGTTGACGATCGACAGGTCCATCGTCGCGTTGTGTGATGCGTGCAAAAAAGAACAACCCGGCACAAGGCCGGGTCGTTTGCGAGCAAGAGCGCTTCCGCTCAGGCGCGACGACGACGACGCAGCAGCACCGCCACCACCGCCGCCATCGGGAACATCACACCACCCGCGGTGTTGCAGCCAAACAGGCCCGCGGCGGGTTCTTCGTTGTCGGTGGTGCTCCGGGTGCGCTCGCGCCGGCATTCGCCGTCGTCGCAGGTTTCGTCGTCTTCGCAGTCGCTGTCGCTGTCGCATTCGGGCTCGCCTTCGCCCTCGCCCTCGCCGCCACCGGCCGTGATGCAAGCGATCTGGCCGTTGGCGTCGGCGCCGCAACGACGACCGATGGCGGAGCAGTCGGTGGTGTTCACGAACTGCGCATCGGCGCAGATGGTCGCCGTGTTGCCGTCGCACACGCCGACACCCGTCGGCCCGCACTCAGGTGCAGCGGTGACGCAACGAGGGCCCTCGTCGTCGACGCAGGCCTGGCCGCTGTTGGAGCAGTCGGTGGCCGAGCCGGTGAACGTGCCATCGGAGCAGAAGTTGGCGACGTTGTTGATGCAGGAGCCAAAACCTTCGGCGCCGCAGCGCGCGTCCGTTTCCTCGATGCAACCGATCTGGTCCGTCGACGGGTCGGTGCCGCAGGTCAGGTTGAACGCGGCGCAGTCGAGGATGCCCGGCGATGGCAGCACCGCCTGCGCGGAACCGTAGTTGATGCACAACACCAGCTTGTCGCCCACACACCGATCAACGTCGCCAACGCCACACAGGTCCACGCCTGCGGGCAGCGCCTGGCACGTCTCGCCGGTCTGATTGGCCACGCAGGCGTTGTCGCCTTCGCACGGCACGGCCATGAGCTGGTTGTCGTTGCTGGAGTCACCATCGAACAGCGTGCCGATGCCGACGCAGGCGCCGCCGCGATCGGCGCTACAGGTCACCGTATCGGGGCATTGGGACCCAACGCACTCCGCTACGTCGCACGTCGCGCCGGGAACCTCGGCGCAGTCGGCAGCTGTCGCGTACGTCTCCGTGCCGTCGCAGACCAGCAGTGAGGTGCCGGCGCAGACAGGCGGGGAGTCGGCGGTGCACGCGTCGCCGACGTCCTGGGCAGCAGCAGGCACAGCGGCGAGGAACGCGATCGCAAGGGCACGGTGAAAAATGTTCATGGTGTGCGTATGCCGCAGACGGATGCCGTTGCACACCCGTGGATGGTGACCTGATGCACAGGCGCGCCGCATCCGCTTTGGGGCTGTCGGTGCCGCTCATCGCCCCTACACTGCGGTCGTGCGCGTCGTATCCCACCTGCTGTTTGTGCTGCTCGCGAGCCTTGTGCTGTACGTGGTCGGCTCGACGACGGTGGGCGTGTTTCAGCTCGTCGGCCAGCCGTTCGCTGGGCTGTCGGTGCTTGAAGAAGGCCTGGTGAACCCGGTCGGTTTGTCGTCGTGGGGCGGCGGGCGCGCGGGGTTTCGCATGTGGGACCGGATCGTCGCGGTCGACGGCGAACTCGTGTTCTCGCGCGACGACATCATCGCGCGCGCGCTCGATCGTCCTGTCGGCAACACCGTCGTGTACCAGGTGCAGGGCATCAACGGCGCGCAGCGCTTCGTCGAGCTCGCCACGCGCGTGTTCACCGCCACCGATCTCGTGCGCAGCCACACGATGCACGCGGCCCTCGGGCTGATGTTCATCCTCGTCGCGGTGTTGTTGTACGCGCTGCGGCCAGCGACGGCGGAGGCATGGGCCTTCTTCGTGTTCTTCTCGGCATTGGGCGCGGTGATGGCCTCCGTCGTCGACGCCACGATGCTCGTGCATTGGCCCGCGTTGTTTGGTGTGTTGGCGCCGTTTTTGGGGTGGCTGGGCTTTCTGCTCGTCGTCGTGATCACGCGCGCGTGGGTGAAAACCGAAGGTGCACGCTTGTTGGAAGCGCGTCTTGAGCCTGGCGAGCCGGGCTTCGCCGTCGACCAACCAGGGCGCGCGCGCGTGCAGCGTCGGATGGTGGCCGCCACGATCGTGGGCGGAGTGGTGAGTGCGGCGATCGCCGTGTTGATGGTGGGCGGCGTCGTGTCGGTGCACACGCGCTACACCGTCGTCGAGGGCCTGCTGTACGGCTGGATCGCGGTCTGCACAGCGTTTTGCTTGCTGCTGTTGGCGCTGGCCTACATGCGAGGGCGCACACCTCGTCGACGTGCACGCATTCGCCAGATCCTGTGGGCGTGGCCGGTGGGTGCTGGCATCCACGTCATCAACCTGTTTTGCGGGCAGGTGTTGCAGCTGTGGCCGATGTCGCAGTTGTGGAACACGTTTTTGCTGTTGGTGCCGTTGGCGACGGCCGACGCGATCGTGCGTCACGATCTGCTGCGCTTGAACCACACCGCGCGTCGGCTGGTTGGCGGGCTCACCGTCGCTGCCGCCGTGGGCATGGTGTTGGGCTTCGCGTTGTGGGCGGCGGTCACGTTCCTCAAGCTCGACGACGCTTCGGCCATGGTCGCCCTCGCCGCGGTGATGTTTGCGGTGGCCGCACCCATGACCCACCGCATCCAGAGCTACATCGAAGGCTTGCTGCGCCAGACCACGTACGATCCAGGTCTGTTGTCGTCGGCGTTTACGGCGAAGGCGTCGACGTCGAATCGACTCGACGATGTGGTTGCGGAGTTCATGCAGGTCACGCGGCGTTCGATCCGCCCGGTGTTCATCGAGGTGTGGCGGCTCGACGACATCGACCAGCACACGCTGGTGCCACTGTTGTCGTCGCGAGCACCGATCGTCGTCGACGATGCGCTGCGCGTGTTTCTGGAACGCAGCGAGCCCCAGGTGTGCGACGACGAACAACCGAGCCCAGCGGCGGTGGGCGATGCAGCCGGTGAGACGTCGATCATCGTGCGGTTGGCGGTGGCGGGCGAAAGCGTGGGCCTGCTCGTCGTCGGTGAGCGCAGCGATGGTCGGCCGTACGAGGGCACCGACGTTGCCTTCATCGGATCGTTGGCCGGGCCGTTGGCCGCAGCGCTCGTGTCGACGTTGGCGTTTGAAGCGGTGGAGCGCTTGAACCTCGAACTCGAGGCGCGCGTGCAGATGCGCACGGCGGAGTTGGCGCAGAAGAACGACGAGCTGGCGTTGTTGAACCAGCGCAAAGACGAGCTTGTGGCGAGCGTGAGCCACGACTTTCGCTCACCGTTGGCGATCATCCGCCAGAACGTGCAGACAATGCAGCGGGACCTGCCGCACCTCGACGGCGACGATCTCAAGATGTTTCTCGAGGGCATTGCGCGTCAGGAAGCACGGCTCACGTCGATGTGCACGAATCTGCTCGACCTCGCGCGGTTGAAGCAGAAGCAGACGCCGACGGAGGATGTGGATGTCCGCATGGTGTGCCGCATGATCGTCGACACCTTTGCGTCGCGCGCTGCACTTCGGCGGGTGGCCCTGGTGTTCGACGATCAGGCCGACAATGCCGTGGTGGCTGGCGACGTGGATCGCCTCGGGCAGGTGGTGCAAAACCTCGTCGACAACGCACTGAAGTTCACCACCGCCGGCACCATCAGCTTGCAGCTGACGTCGACCGCCGAGGCCGTTGTGCTCGCTGTGGCCGACACGGGCTGCGGTGTGCCCGCAGCATCGGTGCCGCGCTTGTTCGATCCGTTTTTCCAGGTGCCCCTGCAAAGTCACGTGGGGCAGGGCTCGGGTCTGGGGCTCGCGATCGTGAAGGCCGTTGTCGATGCCCACCACGGCCGCATCGATGTGGCGAGCGTTGAAGGTCAGGGCACGTGCTTCACAGTGCAGCTGCCACGCCGTCCACTGGCAGCCTGACGACGACGGTGGTGCCCACGCCCGGCTCACTGGTGAGCACAACGCTGCCGCCGTGGGCCTCGACGATGCGACGACTCAGCACGAGCCCAAGGCCCACACCACCGGTGGTTCGCGTGCGGCTTTTGTCGGCGCGAAAAAACGGCGTGAACAACCGCTGCTGATCGTCGTGCGAAATGCCGGGGCCATGATCCGCCACCGTGAACACCACGTCGTCGCCGTCGACCGCCGCCGTCAAACGCACCGTACTCGCGGGGGCGGCGTACTTGCCGGCGTTGTCGAGGAAGTTGTCGAGGGCGCGACGCACCAGCACCGCGTCGATGTTGAGCGCGGGGAGATCGGACGGCACGTCGAGCACCAACGTGTGGCGCGTGTGGTGGGACCGAAAGCGCGTTGCGGCGGCACCCGTCAACGTCGACGGCTCGACCAACGCCAAACGCAGCGGCGGCGACGACGTCAACTGTCCGCTCTCAAGGCGCGTGGCCGTCAAGATGTCGTTGATGATCTGCTCGAGCTCGGTGAGATCGGTGCTGATGTCGCTGAGCGATTCGCGCGCCAATTGCGGGTCACCCTCGTCGGCAAGGTCGAGGGCCACACGAATCCGCGACAGTGGTGTGCGCAACTCATGGCTGACGTTGGCCAACAGTTCGCGCTCCGCTCGACGCGCCGACGTGACCCGCTCGGCCATGTTGTTGAATGTGTGCGCCAACGCGAAAAACGCGCCAGCTTTCTGCTCGTCGACACGCGTGCTGACGTCGCCACGACCAAACGCCGCGGTGGCGCGGCCAAGTTCACGCAACGGTCGCGCCAGCGTTGTTGCAAACGCGAGCGACAACAGGCCGAGCACGATGGCGACACAGAAAAGCGCGCCGGCGATGAACGTGCCCTCGCCCGGGTATTTCATCGCGACGTAAAACACCTCGCCAGCCGGCGACTCGAGGGTGTGCACGAACGTCGACGCGCGCATCGGCAGCATCATCGGCCGCGGGCCATGGCGATGCCCACCAGGTCCACCAGGTCCTCGTTGGTCGTGACGGTCGACGCGATCGTCGCGCCCCATGTCGGGCGGCGGGAGGTCTTCGGGCAGGGCGGGCACGTCGGCGACGTTGCTTTCGATCAGGCGGCGATCGTGCGCGTAGAGCGCGAGGTCGAGGTTGGCGTCGTGCAGCAGGCGTTGCACCTCTGCCGCGCGCGCCGCTGGGTCGTCGAGCAGGAGCTGCAAACGATTCAAGGCCGCGCGCACCATGCCGGGGTGCGGTGGCAGCGTGCGCATCTGCATGAGCGCGCCGGCGAGCAGAAACGACACCACCACCGAGCCCAGCGCCAACGCAAACAAGCGTCGCGTCAGCGGGCCCCACGTTGCGGTGTCGGTGTCGGCGTCGTCGACGCGTGCAGCACTCACGCGTCGCTCGGCTTCTTCTCGATCGCGAGCAGGTAGCCTGCGCCTCGCACCGTTTTCAGCAGCCGCGGGTTCTTCGGATCGTCGCCGAGCTTGGCGCGCAGTCGCGAGATGCGCACATCGATGGAGCGATCGAATGCTTCTTCTGCGCTGCCCTTCGCGCGATCGAGCAACGCCTCGCGCGACAGCACACGACCTGGTCGCTCAGCGAGTGCTTGCAGCAACGAAAACTCGTACGCGGTCAGCACAACGGGGGCGCCGTCGAGGGTGACGGACAACGCATCCGGATCGAGGTGCAGCGGGCCGACCTCGAGCACTTCGTTGCGGCGCGGACCGGTTTGTCCTCGTGCACGTCGCACCTGCGCGCGGACGCGGGCGAGGAGTTCGCGCGAGCTGTAGGGCTTGGCGAGGTAGTCGTCGGCACCGCCTTCAAGTCCCAGCACGCGATCCACTTCTTCGCCGCGAGCGGTGACCATGATGATGGGCACATCGCTGCGCTGCCGAAGCTCGCGACAGACCTCGAGACCATCTTTGCCGGGCAGCATGAGGTCGAGCAGGATCGCATCGAAGTTGGTGCGGCGCGCGACGTCGACAGCGTCGTCACCCGTGCTCGCGATGCTCACCACCACGCCGTGGCTTTCGAGATAGCGCGCGGTCAAACGGGCGAGACGCTCATCGTCTTCGACGAGCAACACATGCATCTGGCCCGTCACGGGAATGGTGGTCATCGCCGACAACCCTAACGTGCTTGTGTCGTTCATCAGTGCACCGCCTCAGTGTTGGCTGACGTCGTCAGCGAGCCGAGCCACAGCGGAAACCACAGTGGCAGGCGAACGATCACCTGCGACAGCGCGTTGGCGCCTTCGACAAGTTCCTGACGCTCGCTCGATGACACCAGCGCAAACCGTTCCTCAACGGCAGGACCATGGTGCAGCTGCGCGTGGCACTCATCGACGCTGTGTTCGCCGTCGTGGTCGTGGTCAAGCGGCGCGTTTGCTGCGTTGCTTGCAGCAACCGTACAGCGTGGCGGCCCACGTCCGGGTGGCGGCCGACGGTGCGGCGGGTGCGGCGGGTGCGGCGGGTGCGGCGGACGACGGCCGTCTTTATCGTCGCCCGGCGGTGGCGGCGGACGACAAGCGCCATCGCTCTCGGCGTTCGACGACGTTGTTGCGATAGCGACGACGGCGACGACAGAGAGTGCGAGCAGAGAACGCTTCAGCATACCGCCCCCCGATGCCCACCAGGCATCGTTGCTTCCTGCGCCAGATGACGACGCCGGAGTTGTTGTTCACAAAAGCGCGCAACTTCGGCGCGCGCCGTCTTTGCATCGCCCGACAGCTGCAGCGCTTGCCACGGACTGCGATCGCTTGAGCGCACCTCGACGGAGACGTGCTCAATCAGGAAGTCATCGTCGACGCGGGGGTGCAGGTGCACACGCGCTTCGGCGTTTGGTCCCCACAGCCCGGCCACGCGCAGCAGCAGCGTCTGCAGTGCGTTGTCGGCGACGGAAAAGCGGCACGCGGCGAACGACATGGGCTGCTCCACAGATGACGGCCAGGAGGGGACGGCTTCAAGCAGGGCAGCACCTGCGAAGAGTTCGTCGTCGGTATCGGCGGCGCATGGAGATTTCATACCGGTGAAGACGTTTGGCTGTGCGTCGGGCACCGTGCAGCGAGGTGTCGAAACGTTTCAGTGCTGCGCACATCGCGGCGTGACGACGTCGCACCCGCACAACGCACGGAGGGATCAACGCGTGTAGGTCTACCGCATACGTGTGCGCTCACGGTGCTCGCACCGCGCCTTCACACAGGTGCTTGCAGGCCTGGACAGCGGGGCACGTCGACGATGCCCTCGCTCACAGCGGCAAGAAGCCCTTGAGTGCGAACGACACCGAGCGGCGATCGAAGTTCCCCTCGATGACGCTTTGTTGGTAGGCGATGTCGAGGCCGAACGAGGGAATCACCACGCCGATGCCCGCACTCACGCGTTGGTCGTTGGTGAGTTCGTCGTAGAGGTAGCCCGCGCGGACTGGAACCAGGTCGCCGAGCAACCACTCCATGCCCGCCGACACGCGCGACTTTGTGCCCTGCAGCGTCTGGAAATTGATGAGCCAGTCGAACGACAACGACAGGTTGTCGAGCGGCCCCGACAGGTCGCCGTTGGACGTGCGCGGAATGCCCGCTGCGGTTTGCACGATGCCGAATTTGGTGTCGCCACCGAAGATGAGCGCCGACAACGGACCGAGGTCGAGTGCTCCGGCAAACGCCGCCGAAATCGGCACGTACGACGACTGCACCGTCGTGATCGGCACGAGGTTGTAGCCAACGGCCGCCAGGCTGAGCCCGCCAGGGATGCGCGACAACACGCCAATGTCGGCGGTGACCGCGTTGAGGAAGTTGCCGGCGATCGCGTCGGACACGTTTTTGTATTTGAGCCCGACACCCACCATCAGCAGCTGATCGAACACCGGATAAGCAACGCCGAACGTTGCGGTGTGGCCGATGGTGGCGCGTCGTGTGAGCTCGCTGCCCAGAAACGTGTAGGCGAGGCCGACGGCCAACGCGTTGGTCTTGCTGTCGACGACCGAGATGTCGCCCTGGTGGTTCTCGTCGGACAACGACAGCAGGTACTGCCCCTCGAGCGCGTACCGCTTCAGCGACGGCAGGCCCGCGGGGTTGAAGTACAGCGCGTCGTTGCCGCTCGCGGTCGCGCGGTAGGCCTCGCCCATCGACAGCGCCCGCGCGCCAATAAAGTCCTGCGCGCTCGCCGTCGACGACAGCAGCAGGGTGAGCAGGAGCAGCAGCAAACGCACGGGCAAAACCTACTCCGGCAAAACGGACCCGCCAGTTTTCTGCGAGCCAACCGCTTGCTGCGGGTGCCTATGCCTGACGACGCAACGTTCCGACACGCACAGCGTCGGTGAGCACCTGTGCCGGGCCCAGCTCGTCGAGCGCGTCGTCGCGGCTCGCCAACAACGGCGCCACCGCCACGTGCGGCAACGACATCACCGTGGCGCGTGTCGAGGCCTGCACCGACACACCAGCGACGTCGGCCAGCGTGCCCGCCGCACACACCACCCAGTCGCCAGGGCCAAGGCGCGCTTCGATCAACAGCGGGCCGCCGTCTTCGGGTTCCTCGCCGACGACGAGGTGGCCGTCGAGCACGATCCACAGCCCGTCGGTCTCGGCCCACATGCTGACAATGTCGTCGTCGGCGTCGAAGGTTTTGTCGACGAGGCGTTCACGCAACTCCAGGCGTGCTGCCACCGGCAACGAAGCGCACAACGGCATGTCGAGAAACATGGTGTCGACGAGACGGTCGCGGATGAAGGCCGTGAGCACCGCGCGCGCTTGCGGGTGGGCCTCGATGAGGGCGGTGATCGCAGCGCGGTCGACCTCGAAGTACTCGACGTTGTCGACGGCGGTGAGCGTTGCCTGCCGCACGTCCGCTTGCACAAGCGCAAACATGCCGGCGATGTCGCCGCTGTGCAGGCGCGAGCGCTCAACCGTGGTGCCGTTGTCGAGGCGGCGCGTGACGACGGCCTCGCCCCGGGCAATCACCAAACACGACTCCGCGGCCTCGCCCTCGGTGAACAAGATCTCGCCGGGTTCAGCGCGCAACAACACCATCGCCGCACTCAGCGTCGACCATGCCGCCGGATCGAGCGAGGCAAACAACGGCACGCGCGACAAGATCGATGCTTCGAGGCTCGTATCGAGCGGATCGACGTCGTGGTCGGCGACTTCTTCGACCGCTTCGCCTGCGCGTTCGTCGACGACCGCCCCAATGTCTTCGACGTCGACAATCTGTTCGACGACCGGCGCTTCGGCGGGTCGGATTGCGCGCCAGATGCCCGTCGCGGTGGTGGGCAGGCCCTCGGCGAGCGGCACCACCGAGGGGTCAGCACTCGCGTTGACGTCGACGATCGGCACCGCCACCCGCCCGCGGTTGCCATTGTCGGCCGCGCGGGTGCGCGCGTAGAGCTTGGCCAGAAACAGCAGCGTTTCTTCGTGGTGCGGATCCACCTGCAGCAGCTCTTTGAGCACCGCCACCGCCTGCAGCGGATGCCCCGCCAGCGACAGGTAGCGCGCTACAGCGCCGTAGTGGGCCACCGATTCGCTGCCGTCGCCCAGCAGGCGGTAGGTGCGGGCGATGCGCATGCGGGCATCGAGATCCATCGGACGCTCGTCGAGCCGCTCTTTGAGCAGCTTGAGGTTCCGTTTGAGCTCGCCCCGAGAGGGCATCGTCGACATGGAAGTGTCTTACCTCGGAAAAACGCGACCTCCCAAAAAAGAACAAGGAGCCCGGGTGGGCTCCTTGTCGCTCAGCTTGCGCTGGCCTGGGTTCAGGGATTCTCGCCTTCGCCTTCGCCTTCGCCTTCGCCTTCGCCTTCGCCTTCGCCTTCGCCTTCGCCTTCGCCTTCGCCTTCGCCTTCGCCTTCGCCTTCGCCTTCGCCTTCGCCTTCGCCTTCCGCGACGCAGTTACCAAACGGCGCCATGCAGAGGTTGACCGTGCCCTGGGTGCTCTCGAAGGTGATGCACTCGGCATCGCCAGGACCGCACTCTTCGGGGCAGGGCTGGCCTTCGGTGCAGCTCGCAGGGGTGCAGGTCTTGATGCCGAAGGGGCCTTCGGTGTCGCCAACGCCAGCGGCGAGCAGGAGCGCGCGGCCGGTGTCGAGGGTGCACTCGAAGTTCGCGGGGCAGTTGAAGTCGTCGCCCGTTTCGTCGGCTTCGATCGTGCCGTTGCCGTTGCGGTCGAGGGTCGGGGTCGAGCAGATGGCCAGGCAGAAGCCGTCGTTGCCGTCGAGGAAGCCCGTGATGCACTCGTTGGTGCCGGGGTTCTCGATGTCGCCGTAGAACGCGTCGGCGTCGCAGGCGGCGTTGGTGTCGATGGTGTTGCAGACCGCGGTGATCTCGAGGTCAGCACCGCCGGTGACGTTCGCGGTCGTGACCGGACCGACCGAGCTCGAGCAGCTGCCCATGAGCTTGCGGCAGACCGCTTCAGCAGCGGTTTCGCCGAAGTTCACGCACTCAAAGCCTTCGCCGCAGGTGCAGGCGGTGTCGCCTTCTTCGCAGTCGGCTTCGAGGCAGGCGACTTCTTCGCCAGCGCCGTTGGTCTCGCTCACGAAGTCGGTGCCGAAGCCGAAGCGGGTCGGCGCGCAGAACTCGCCGCCGGTGCACTCGCTGCCGTCGCCACCGAGGTCGCACGACAGGCGGCAACCGAACGAATCGAGGCTGGTCACCCGGTTCGGATCGTTCTCATCGTCCTGGCTAAACGCGGTGATCACGCACTCGCCTTCAGCGCAGGCGTTCTCGTCGCCAAACGCCGTGCAGGGAGCGTTGAGCTCGGCCTGGGGCGCGCACACGACGCTGGCCTGGGTCGGGTTCAGCACGTCGTCGAGGAACAGCTGGCAGGCCGTGCCCTGGGCGCAGGTGACGCTGTCGTCCTTCTCGCCGGTGGTGCTGTCGCCGCAGATTTCACGGCACTTGCCGTTGTTCGGGTTGATGCCTTCGGGGTTGCAGACGAGGTTCTGCGAGGCATCGCACACGGCGGTGGTGCTGGTCAGGCTGCAGGTTTCACCGTTGCCGAGCTGGGTGACTTCGCCTTCGCCTTCGCCTTCGCCTTCGCCTTCGCCTTCGCCTTCGCCTTCGCCTTCGCCGTCAGACGAGCCAGGGCAGCCAGTGGCAACAACAACGGCCGTGAGGCCCAACAGCGCCTGCAGCGCAATAACCTTGAACTTGAACATGCTTGCTCCTTCAAAACACACAACAATCAACGACCACGATGGCGGCGGACCGCTCGGTGTGCGTTGACCGAACACCTTTGTCTGGACGCCGTGACACAAGCACGAAGCTTGCCCGACGGCGATCCGACACGAACGCGGGAACGTGTGCCACGCATGAAACGCGGGTGCCAGAGGTGTTTTTTGCGCGGCTGGCCCTTTGCAATGCGCTTCCGTCATGACGGAGTGCTCGGCAGATGACGCCTTCTCGATGGTCACGACGCCGTGCGGGCGGTGTGCTGCTCCTGCCGATCGTGCTGTCGGCGGTGGCGGCCCTCGTGATCGACGTGCGCGAAGCAGGCGATCGCCCCGAAGACACTGACATCGATGTCGCGGTTTCTACTGTGCGCAAAGCGATCGGTCCTGCCGACGCGATCGTGGTCGCCCCGCCGTGGTCGATGCGCCCGCTGAAAAGCCTGGGCCCCCTCGCCGAGCGCGCGCTGCCCGCCGACGGTCCGTGGGACCAGCTTGTGCACAACCGCTTCGCCCACGTCTTCGTTATCGCCGAGCCCGACGCTGCGCCATGGCTCGATCGCCCGCTGCTGCAGCAGGCGCGTTCGCTCGGACACCACGGCAGCGTCGACGTCTTGGTGCTCGACGGTGCTGCGGCCCGCTTCGATGGCCGCGCCCGCTTCGACGACGCGGTGGTCACCCTGCATACCGCCACCGACGACGGCGTGTGCGCGCCCAACCACCGCGGCAACCGCCACGGACGTCGCTGCGCTGGTGGTCTGCGCGTGGGCCGCGAGTGGGCGCTCGTGACCGAAAATGGCGCCGACGTGATCGTGGCGAGCCCGCCGCCGCAGGGGCAGGTGCTCGAGGTGGCGTGGGCCGATGTCGACGTCGCCGACCACCTCGTCATCGCCGCCGGCCACGCACGCCTGGCCGCCGAACGCGCCGACCCGATTGCCGGTACGGTCACGTTGACCGTGCGCCTCGACGACGACGTGGTGGCCACCATCCAGCGTCAGCCGTCGTTCTTCGTTGAGCCCCACCGTCGCGCGCTGAAGGGCGTGTTTGTGGGTGAGCACGGCAGCGTGCCCGACGACGAGCGCGGCTTTCGCGTCGACACCATCGACACCCGTGCGCACCGCGGGCAACACCGCTTGTCGGTCTCGATCACCACCGACGACGCCAGCAACAACGCCTTCGCCTTCGACGTGTTCGTTCCGGGGACGCCATGAGCGAGCAACGCCGCGATACCGCCATTGCCGTGGTTCTCGCTGTCGGCACGTTTGTCGTCTCGGCGCTGACGTCGCAGACCCTCGGCTTCACCCGCGACGAGGGCTACTACTTCAAGGCCGGCGAGCTGTACGCCAACTGGTTTCGCCAACTGGCCAGCGCCCCGCTGACGGCGTTGTCGTCGACGGGCATCAACGAACACCTCGGCTACAACCCCGAGCATCCGTTTGTGATGAAGGGGCTGTTTGCGTTGTCGCGCGCGTTGCAAACGGGCCTCGGCGTCGACGTGGGCGGCAACGTGGCGATGCGTCTGCCGGCGTGGATCGTGGCTGGTGTGGGGGTGGCTGCTGTCTTCTTGCTGGGCAGGCAGCTGCAGTTGTCGCGGGCCACCAGCTTGTTGGCGACGACGATGTACCTCACAGCACCCCACGTGTTCTGGCACATGCACCTCGCCTGCTTCGATGCGCCCGTGGCCACCGCCCATGTCGTGCTGGTGCTGTGTTGGCTGCGCTTTCGTCGCACGCTGTGGGGCGCTGTCGTCGTGGGCGCCGCGTTCGGCATCGCTGGTGGCGTGAAGCACAACGCGTTGCCGATCCCCGCATTGCTCGTAGTGCACTGGCTGTTCGAGCAGTGGGTGCAGCCGTCGTCGTCGTCGTCATCGTCGTCATCAGCGTCGTCGCTGCGGTTGCCGCTCGTGTTTGTGTCGCTCGCGGTGGTGGGGCCGCTGGTGTACGTGCTGTGTTGGCCCTGGCTGTGGCCCGACGTCGTCGGACGCTTCGGCGCCTACCTCGGCTTTCATCTGCGCCACGAGCACTACCCGATTTTGTACTTCGGCGAGTTGCTCACAGCGCCACCGTTTCCGTGGACCTTCCCCGTCGTCATGTGGGCCGTGACGCTGCCATTGCCGTTGGTGGTGACGGGCACGATGGGCGTGGGCGCTGCTGTCATCGAAGTGGCGCGCGCGATCATGCAGCGCGTGCGCAGTGCCGTGTCGTCGTCGCTGACCACCGTACCGCTTGGCGAGCACACCGCCAGCAGTGCTGTGCTGCTGCTGGTCAACATCGCGTTGCCGGTGTTTTTGATCGCGCTGCCGTCGTCGCCGATCTTTGGCGGCACCAAACACTGGATGAACGCGCTGCCGTTTGTGTGCGTGCTCGCCGCGTGGATCGTGGCCGAAGGAGCAGCACGGGTGACGACGACAACGCGCACCGCAACGCTGGTGGTGGTGGGTGTTGGCTCGCTCGTGGTGTTGCCGGGGATCGTGCGCACCGCGCAGTCGTGGCCGTACGGGTTGTCGTCGTACAACGAGGTCGTGGGGGGCATTCGTGGTGCGGCGAACATCGGCTTTCAGCGCACGTTTTGGGGCTACGAAACGCGCGCGGTGTTGCCGCTGATCAACGAGCGCACACCGCACAACGCGCGCATCCACTTCGGCGACGTCAACGCCGACAGCCACCGCCGCTACGTCGACGACGGCCTGCTCCGCCGTGACATTGCGTTTTCAAACACGGTGCGCGGTGCGGGTGTGGCGCACGTCGAGCCGCAGGGCGAGTTCAAGCAGCAACAGCTCGATGTGTTCAACGAGTGGCAGCGCGCGCCCGACGCGGTCGTCGACGTCGACGGTGTGCCGTTGTCGACGGTGACGTTTCGGCCCTGACGCGATTGTTGCTGTGGTCAGTTCGCCGAAAGCGCGCAGTCAAACAGCTGCGTGCAAAACGCGTCGTCTTCGCTCACGCACGCGCGACAGGTGCAAAAGCCCGGGTTCTCGGCGGCTTTGTCGATGACCAACGGCAGGTCGTCGGCCACCAGGCTTTGGTCGTCGAGCAAAGCGTTGCAGCGTTCGGGACAGGCCGTTGGCGCCAGGCGATTGCCGTTGTCGTCGAGCACCGCGCAGGGGTGCAGCCGACAAAGCTCGTCGCAGCGGTCGACACAGCCAAGGTCGAGCAGGTGGTTGGTGAGCAGCTGTACGCAGCCAGCGCTCTCGCGTCGGGCCGCAGCACCGACGTCGGATCCCTGGCTCGCGGCGTCGACGTAGACCGCTTCGAGTTCAGCCTGCTGCACGAGCAGGTCGTCGCAGCTCTCGGCGGGTGCGGGGCACGCCACCACGGGCTCGGGCGTGCGGCCACAGCCCACCAGCGTCGACGACAACAGCAACACAACACACAACACGCGCATCACGTGCAGACCCTACACCGTCGGCGGCGTGTCGTGCGCAGATCCTGAAAGCGGGCGTTGTGCAGCACGACTGACGAGCCAGCGCGCCACCGTGACGACGACAACGACCAACGCCAACGGCCCCACCACATGCGCGAGCATGACATGGCCCAGCGCATCGCTTTCGCAGTGGTGCCACACCGCCGTGCAGGCCCCGAGAATGCCGACGATGCCGAGGCCCACGCCGTGCCACAGGCGCAACGGCAGCCCCGACGCCGACACACCAAGCCCCGCAGCGACGACGGCAACGAGGCCAACGCTGCCGGTCATCGTGAAGCACGTGCCAGCCCCCGCCATGCCGCCCGGCACCGTGCGGGCAAGTTCGAGCGCGAAGCCGACCACCGCGACGACGACGCTGAGCTGCGCGAGACGTTCTCCACGTCCAGGGCGTGCGGGTGCGACAGCGAGCCCCGCCAACGCACACACCGTGGCGAGTCCGACGACGACGACAGACGCGCTCACTCCGCGCAGTGCTGGCAGCACGTACAACGCGGTGCACACGACGACGACGAGGGGAAGCACGATGCGCAGCGCGGTGGTGGTCGGCGTGGCGCGTGCGGCGCCCTGGGTGGCGACAAGGTCGTTGACGAGGCGAGCCTCGAGCGCGTCGAGCCCAGGCAGCTCGTCGGGGACAGCAAACGGCACAGACGACGGTGCGGTGGGGTCGCTCATGACGGGGCTCCTGGCAACGTCAGCTCGCGGGCGAGCTCACCGAGGTGTTGGCGCAACGCTTCGTAGGCGCGGGTCGCACGCGCGCGCACCGCTTCGTGGGAAGCACCGACGACAGTGCCCACTTCGGGAAAGCTGAGCCCGCCCAACCAATGCAGCGTGACGACGTCGCGCTGGTCGTTCGGCAGGGCCGACAGTGCAGCACGCACGGCGTCGTTGAGGCGCGGGTCGGCCTCGCGGGCCGGCACGGCAACGGCGACGGCGTGTTCATCGCCATCGGCCCGTTCACGTCGACGGGGTGCTGAGCGCAGGTGGTCGAGCGCGACGTTGCGCGCGATCGCAAACAACCACGGCGCAACACGCGCCCCCACGCGAAAGCTGCTGCGCGATTGGTGCAGCTTCAAAAACGCCTGCTGCGCACAGTCTTCGGCTTGCGCTGGGCCCACGTACGGCGTGAGGAACCGCACCAGCCGACGGCCGTAGCGACGAAACAACGCCGTGAACGCCGCGGTATCGCCCGCGCAATAGCGGTCCATCAGCAGCTCATCGCTGGGGTCGGTCGCGGTCGCTGCATTCATCTCGACGACCTACGACACCGCCTGCTGTGCTGTGACGCACAAGGGCGTTCAAAAAGACGCGTCATATCAGATGGTTATGGCGTTCTGCTCAGATCAGGCCGGGTCGCGCACGCAGATGCGGCCAACAAACGCCACGTCCAGACAGCGCGGCAAGGCGGCAACGCAGGAGCTGTCGTCGACGCATTCTTCGGTGCACAGGTACTCGCTGTCGTTGCCTTCCACGCACACCGACGACGCACAGTCGAAGCCATCCTTGCAGCCGCCGCCGATGGTGCCGGTGCCGCGCACGCCTTCGGTGCAGGCGCACGCGCCGTCGAGACAATCGCAGCGGAGGTTGGCCTGGCACTCGCGGTTGAAGGAACAAACCGTCCCCTCGACGCCGAGTTCGCCTTCGCCCTCGCCTTCTCCTTCGCCCTCGCCTTCGCCCTCGCCTTCGCCCTCTCCTTCTCCTTCGCCTTCGCCTTCTCCTTCGCCCTCGCCTTCGCCTTCGCCTTCGCCGTCAGCACTGCTGGGGCAAGCGACAACAACGGCAAACAGCGAGAGGGCGAAAGCAACAATGAAGATGCGCATGGGGCGATCGGTAGCAGGGCTGCCCACGGTGCGCCAACGTCAGCGTCGGCATGGTGCCTGCGTGAGCAAGCGCGTGACGGCGGCGCGTTGTTCCTCGTCGAGGGTGCAAAAGCGAATGCCCATGCCCGGCGTGCGATCGAAGTGGTTGTCGAGGTCGTAGTCGGCCTTGCGCACCACGGTGCCGGGCAACTCGGGAATGGCCTCGTCGTTGGGGAGCAGTGGTTGCAGCGTGACTGTGGTGCCTGTGTCGAGCGGCATCACCGTTTCGATGAAGACACCCGACTCGCTCATGTCGGCCACGGGGCCACTCATGAAGCTCTTGCCGTCGTCGTAGACAATCTGCAGCTGCAATGGATAGCGCGGCTTGCGATCGGTGGTCATGGCGGCCTCCCTCAGTGCAGACAGGCTACTCCGAACAGCACCCGAGCATCAGCACGCGTCCGAGACACCCGCTTTCGGGCCGACGCGCGTCTCGGTTGATCGGCGGGGAAGTTTCCCGCCCACCCCTCAAGAGACTCGCCTTGGCGACAAAACCGCAGAGGCCAAAATCAACGCACGTCGACGTCGGCGAGACGCTTGGTGCCAGCGGCCGTCAACGCGTAGCGCTTGCTGCGACCATCAACGTTCGTCTCGACAAACAACGCGCGCTCGTCGCGAAAGGCGCGTGCCACGTTGGTGGCAAACACCTCGACGTGGGCGACGCTCGACAACAACGCGCTCGTGTCTGCCGCGGTCAGTCCATCATCGTGGCCGGCCTGCTGCGCCACCGACACCGCCCACAGCAAGCGCGCGACCGTACGTTTGCCGTCGACGGCAGCGTCTTCGGTGACGACGGGCAACGGGTGTGAAGCAAGCCATGCAGCGATCTCGTTGGCACGCGCCGAATCGAGGTCTTTGCCCACGCGATCGACGCTGCCCTTGCGCGTATCAGCAGCGGGTGCCGGCTTCCTGGACTTCGCAGTTTTGCTCGACGTGGCCTTCGACGTCAGCTTCGACACAGGGGCCTTCGACGCAGGGGCCTTCGACGCTGCCGCCTTCGCTTTTGACTCCGGCGCTTTGGCGATCTTTGCCGCGGGCTTCGATGCCGGCGCCGCAGGAACCGGGGCCGGTGACGACGTTGCTGGCTCGTTGTCCACTGCTGGTGCTGCCGTGGCGTCTTCGTCCTGTGACGACTCGCCGCGCCACGTGTCGATGGTGGTGGGCGCGTAGATGTCGCGCGCGGTGTCGACGTCGAAGGTGGTGCGTTCGCTGCGCGTGTTGCCGATCACGGCGGGCCACGACGACGGTGGCTGTGCTTCACGCGTCAGTGCTGCATCGACGCGGGCACGAATCGCGTCGACGGTGTCGAGGGTGCGAAAGACGGCGTCGAGCAGGCGATGGACGATCATGAACATCTGCATCGCACGCACGGCAGTGGGGTTCAAACGGTGGCGTGCGGTTGTCTTTCACGTCGGCTTTTGCCAACGCGCCGGCGTTCGCTGGCCTGAACATTTGATTCGCGCCCACCTGAGGAGTTGCCATGTCGACCAACCGCTTGTCGTCCACCATCGCTGCTATCGCTGCCCTCGCTGCGACGTCGTCACTGGCCCAGACGCCAACGACCGCCACCGATGTCAAAAAGGACCGCACGCAAGAAGCCGCGGCCGTGATTCCCGCCGAAATCAAGCCTGACTTCGTGCAGGAAGGGCAGGGCACCCTCGGCACGCTGTTCAACGGCGGCAACGTGCAAGGTGCTTCGGGCAAGGTCGGCGCCTACTACGGCTTTCGCTACCTGAACCACGGCTTGCGCTTCGACCTCGGCCTCGGCCTCGCGGCCCTCGCTGTCGACGGCGATGCCAATCCTGCCAACGGTTTCACGAAGGTGAACGCCGACGGCACCATCAGCGACAACCCTGCAAGCCTCGCCGACAACTTCAACACGAGCGGCTTTGGCAAGATCCGCTACGACTACTTTCTCGGCGACGTCGGCTCGCTGTACGGCGCAGCCCTCGGGTTTCACGACAGCGCTGCCAACCTGCTGATGCGCACACGCGCCGACGTCGGTTACCGCCACTACTTCTTCAACGTGCCGAAGCACACGCTCTCGGGCGAAGTCGGCGCCGTCTACACGCTCGACAACGCCATCTTCAACACCGACCTCGCCCTCGCCGACACCAACGGCGATGGCCGCGTGTTTGTGTGGGGCGACGACACGGCGTTTGAGCAGTCGGGTGGCGTGCTCGGCGCGCGTCTCGCGCTCACCTACGCCAACGCGCTCATGGACAATGTGACCTTCTCGCAGGGGCTCGAAGTCATCCCCAACCTGTCGTTTGGCGACCAGAAGGTGGTCGGTGATGTCGACGCGCCGTTTGAATCGTTGCGCGACGCGAAGGGCCAGGGCGACAACAAGCTCGGCCTCGGCGAAGCGACGATCGTCAACAGCACAAGCCAGCTCAGCGTGACGGTCAGCAGCAACATGTCGCTCGGCGTGAACTTGACCCTCAGCTACGACAACGGCGCCATCGCCCGCCGCAACGCGTACACGAACTTCGACGTCGCGACGGCAATTCAGCTTGGCTACAAGTTCTTCTGAAGACTGATCCCCTTGAAAAGCCTCGGGTTTTCGGCGGTGCTGCTGAGATGCCGCCTCCGTAAACTCGGGGCTATTCATCCCGACATCGAGGCCTTAGCCCCCTGCCATTGTTTCTGCTCGCTTGAGTTTGTCCGGGAGTTGTCATGCGTGTGATCTCATCGTTTCTGGCTGCGGCCCTCGCTGCTGCTGCTCCTGCGGCCGCGCAAGACGCGTCGCGCACCTATCCGTCGGAGCGCCTCGAGATCGGCGTCGACCGCGAAGCCCTCATCAACACCAGCTGGGCCGCGGTGCCGCAGCACCTCGAGTGGGATGTTGCGCTGTTGTTCGCCTACTCGAACGACCCGCTGTTCACCTACACCGTGTCGTCGGGCGGCGTGCCCACCGACCGCGCTGACTCGATCGTCGAAAACCGCCTTGGCGCCCACCTCACGGGTTCGATCGGCTTGTTCGATTGGTTGCAGATCGGTGCCGAACTCCCGGTGCTCTTGTTTCAGGCGCGTGATGCGCAGCGTGCTCCTGCCGGCGACAGCGAAGCCCTCGGCACCTTCGGCGCTGGCGACCTTCGCCTGTACCCCAAGGCCAGCCTTCTGCGTCAGCGCAACGGCGCGCCCCTCGACATCGGCGTGCAGATTCCCGTGACGCTGCCCACCGGCTCGCGCACCGACTTCTACGGCGACAAGGGCTTCACGTTTACGCCCACGCTGCTCGCCAGCCGTGAGTTCGACGTCGGCTTCGGCATCGTGCGCCTCGCGGGTAACCTCGGTACGCGCCTGCGCACCAACGACGATATCGTCGATGGGCAAAACACCCTCGGCCAGGAACTCATCGGCCGCGTCGGTGCGGGCTACGTGTTCCTCGTCGACGAAGAGCACCCCACCGAAGTGTCGTTGTCGTTCGCGAACGCGGCGCAGATCTCGGGCTTCATCAACGCCATCCCGGTGCGCAGCCCGTCGGAAGTGCTCGGCGAAGTCGACCACACCATCGCTGGTCCGTTCAGCGCGTTCCTCGGCGGCGCTGTCGGCGTCATGGCCGGCGCTGGCGGTCCCGACTACCGCGTCTTCGGTGGCGCCCGCTTCGCCCCACGTTCGGCCCCCGACCGTGACGGCGACGGCATCGCCGATCGCAAAGACACCTGCGTGAAGGAGCCCGAGACCAAAAACGGCTTCCAGGACGAAGACGGCTGCCCCGACGTCGACGACGCCGACAAAGACGGCATCCGCGACAGCGACGACAAGTGCGTTGACGTGGCCGAAGACAAAGACGGCTTCGAAGACACCGACGGCTGCCCCGACCTCGATCACGACAAAGACGGCCTCAACAACGACGCCGACAAGTGCCCTGATCAGGCCGAAGACAAAGACGGCTTCGAAGACGCCGACGGCTGCCCCGACCTCGACAACGACGGCGACGGCATCGCCGACACCGCCGACAAGTGCGCTGACGTGGCCGAAGACAAAGACGGCTTCGAAGACACCGACGGCTGTGTCGACGCCGACAACGACAACGACGGTGTGCTCGATGCGGCCGACAAGTGCCCCGTTGAAGCTGGCGTGAAGGAAAACCGCGGCTGCCCCGACGCCGACCGCGACGGCGACACCGTGGTCGACCGCCTCGACAACTGCCCCGACGAAAAGGGTTCGCCCGCAAACGCCGGCTGCGCTGTTCGTCAGCTCGTCGTGATCAAGGCTGAGAAGCTCGAGATCCTCGACAAGGTGTTCTTCAAGACCGGCAAGGACGTCATCGAGAAGAAGTCGTTCGCGCTGCTCGACAACGTCGCGGCTGTGCTCAAGAGCCACCCCGAGATCGCGAAGATCCGCGTCGAAGGTCACACCGACAACGTGGGCGTGCCGGCGAAGAACAAAGACCTCTCGGACCGCCGCGCCAAGGCCGTTGTGGCCTACCTCGCGAGCAAGGGTGTCGACGCTGCGCGCCTCGTGGGCGAAGGCTTCGGCGACGAGAAGCCGATCGGCGACAACGCCACCGAAGACGGCAAGGCCACCAACCGTCGCGTGGAATTCGCGATCGTGCAGTGAGCTTGCACTGAGCCGATGACATCGTTTTGACGACGTCACCGCACCAGAAACGAGCCGGGTTCGCCCGGCTCGTTTCTTTTTGTGCCCAGGCAATGTTTGGCCTCGTCTCCGACGAGGCGGGATCAACTAGCGCGCGAGGAACGCGTCGATGGTGCGCAGCGTGTGCGGATCGGCGCGCGCATCGAGGTCGCCGTCGACGTAGCGCCAGCCGACACCGTCGTGGCGAAAGCGCGAGCACTCCATGAAGCTGTTGTTCCTGCCCGCAACAAACACGCGCGCCTGAAACAACACGCGGGCGACGCCATCGTCGTCGGCTGCGCGCGCGTCGAGCAGCAGCAGGCCCATGAAGCGCGCCTGCCGACACCAGCGCCGAAGCTCGGCGAGCACGTCGTGTTGGGGGCGCTGTTTGTCGACGTGGGAGGCATGCAGCGTGCGCCACAAGTAGGCCACGTTGGCCGTGGCGTAGGCCGCGTAGCGCGAGCGCATGAGGGCCTCGGCGGTGTCGGCTTCAGCGCCGTCGTGCAGGGGTCCACAACACGAGGACAACGGCTTCGTCGAGCCGCACGGGCACTGCGTCATCGTCATCGCGCATGCTTCTCAAGCGCGGGTGACACGCACAACGGCAAACGCCACCAGCAGGCCACCAACGACGATGCCCGCCGTGAGTGGTTCGTGCCAGACGACGACGCCGACGATCACCGCCGTGAGCGGCTCCACCAGCGTGAGCACGCTGGCCTGACTCGCGGGCAGCAATGACAAGCCCCGGTAAAACGTGAGCAGCGCCAGCGCACCACACACCACCGAGCCGCCCACGAGCAACGCCAACGGACCGAGCTCGACGTGCACGCCACCGGTGAACACCACCGCACCCGCCAGCGTGACGGCCACCGCCGACCACTTCGGATACGCCGCGACCTCGATCGTTGAACGCCGCGCGAGCAGGTGCTTGCCGATGAACACGCTGGCCGCGTAAAAGCCCGCCGACACGAGCGCGAGACCAGCGCCCTGGATGTCGCGCGCCGACACGTTCGCCCACGGCGACAACACCACCACCACGCCCGCCACCGCCACGGCCAACGCCGACCACGTGCCGGCACGTCGGGGCTCGCGCAGCACCACCGGGGCCAATGCAGCGACGATCAACGGCGCTGCGTAGTGGCACAGCACGGCAATCGCCACGCTCGTGCGCTGCATCGACGCGAAGAACGACATCGCGTTGAGTGCGTCGCACACGCCAAGGGCCGCGAACCAAAACCGGTCATGTGCCGTCGTCGTCGTCGTCGTTGCTGTCGTCGTTGTCGTCGTTGTCGTCGTCGTTGTCGTCGTCGTTGCGCGACGGGTCAGTGGCAGCAGCAGCAACAACTGCACCGCCATCACCACCGCGGTTTGGCGCGCCGCCGGCAGTGGCGTCGTCGAGAGCTGCTCCGCCGTACGAAACACGATCGACCAGCAGCCCCACAGCACCGACGACAGCACCAACAGGAGCACGCCGCGGGTACGGTCGTTGGCACGCAACGAAAACAACGACGGAGCCTCGCTCGGCGACATGCACGCATCCTGAGCAGCGCGCGGTCTGCTGACAACGACACCTGTCGTGCTGTGCCGCGGCAACGGTCAAAAACTGGCGAGCGCACACACCGCCCCCTAGCGTCGACGTCATGCGACACCACACCTCCATGCCCTCACACGCTCCCACACCAGCGCCCATCCGCTTGCTGGTGCGCGTGGCGTCGGCGGGCTTCGTGGTCGCGGGCCTGGGCGTGGTGGGCAACGCGGTGTTTGGCGACGCCGACGCCGACCGTTCGCCGTGGATCGTGGCCACCGAAGAAAACACCCGCGACTTCCTCGACGAGCGCGCGGCCGCCCACCTGCGCGAACTGCGCAAGCGCTGACGCACCAGACAGCACACCGCGTCGTCGACGTGGCAGTGACGCAGCGCAGTAGTCGACGACGATTGCTGCTCCTACACTGCCGCCCGTGTCTGTCCGTCGCCCACCGCGTGTGCTGCTGTTCACCGACGAGGCCGCGTGTCGGCAACGTGGGCACAGCGTGGTGTCGACCATCGCGCGTGTGTTCGCTGACGTCGTTGTCGACGAGACCGAGTCGCACCAGGTCATCGTCTGCGTGCGCGACAAGCACGACATCGCCCGCGTCGCCGAGGTCTGCAGCGCCCTGCAGGCCGTGCTCGCGCCGAGCAACGCCGGCGTCGCGGTGCACACGCATCTCGAACTCGTGGCCGCGCTCGGGCTGGCGGGCGTGCACTTCCCGTCGACGACCACGGCGGCTGAGCTGCATCAGGCACGGCTGCAGTTGCCGTCCACCGCGCTGCTTGGTGTGTCAGCGCACCCGCGCTTCGTCGGCGACATCTGCGCCATCGACGACGTCGACTACGCCACCTGGTCGCCCGTGTTTTCGCCCGGCTCGAAGCACGATGCGCGCACGCCCATCGGAGTTGCTGCGTTGCAGGGGCACGCAACGCCCGTCGTCGCGTTGGGCGGTATCCACGGCGACACCGCGTCGACGTGCCTGGCGGCCGGTGCTGCCGGTGTGGCGGTGATCGGTGCGGTGCTGTCGTCGGCGTCGCCGCACCGTGCGCTCACATCGTTGCTGAACGCGTGCTCGGTGCGCTGGCATCCACGACGACGACCACAACGCTTCGCAAGGCAGGCTGCATGACCCGACCGCTGTTGTACGGCCACCGTGGCGCTGCTGGTGTGTGCCCCGAAAACTCCTACGTGTCGTTTGCGACCGCCGTGGCCCATGGAGCGAGTGCGCTCGAACTCGACGTGCGCCGCACGCGCGATGGCGAGGTCGTGGTCTTTCACGACGCCGATGGTCAGCGCATGGCCGGTGTTGCCGACGCCGTCGACGCCGTCACGTTTCACCAGGTCTCGACGTGGGACCTTGGGCGTGGCTTTCGCGATGCGTCGTTTGTGGATCGTCGCGTGTCGCCGCCGCTGCTGCGCGATGTGTTGCGCGGGTTTCCGGGCTTGCCCGTGAACATCGATCTCAAAAGCCGCGACCCACGTTTGCGCGAAGACACGTTGCGCATCGTGCACGAAGAAGGCGCTGCCGGCCGCGTGGTGATCGCCAGCTTCTACGACGACGTCATTCGCGCCGTGATCGCCTCAAGCACGCGCTGTCGTGTGGCCGTTGGCGTCAACGCGGTGCGGTGGTTGCGGTTCGCGCCGCTGTGGCTGGTACGTCGGGTGCTGCGCGAGCACATCGCACGGGGCGGCACGCGGGTGCAGATTCCGACGCACGCCGGCCGCATTCGTTTGGACGCGCCGTGGTTCATCGAGCGCTGTCACACGTTGGGTTTCGCGGTCGACTACTGGGTGATCAACGACGTCGAGGAGGGGCGCACCCTGCTTGCGCGCGGCGCTGATGGGTTGATCACCGACCATCCGCAGCAGTTGTCGACGTTGTTTGCGCGACCGTTGACGTCGTCAGCACGCGTGCCAGCAGCCGTGCGCGACCAGGCCGCCTGAACGAAAAAGCGCCCCTCACGGGACGCTTTCGCAATGCGCAGGCGCCAACGCTTCAGCGACGTCGACGACGAAGCGCCAGCACCAGCACCGACAAACCAAAGACGCTGTCGACGGGCGCCGCAGCGCAGCCGGGGACGGGGTCTTCGTCGTCTTCGTCTTCGCCTTCGCCTTCTGCTGCTTCGCCTTCGCCTTCACCCTCGTTGCCTGCACCGCCGTCCTCGTAGAACGAGGCGGGGATGATGCCGGGCACGTCGCACCACGCGCGGGTGCCGGCGGTGCACGCGGCGGTCATCTCGCCGTCGAGATAGTCGAGGTACGCGTCGACGCGCGTATCAACGCCGCCCTTGGCGCAGTCGCTCTCGTCGTAGGCGCGGCTGGTCACGCCGATGACACGGCGCTTGATGCTGCCCGCGGTGTCGATCTCGATGTACGTGGGGCCACCGGAGTCGCCATGGCACTTGCGGGTGGCCGAGGCGGCGGCGCCGATTTGCACGAGGGCTTCGCCAAGCTCGTCGATCGTGGAGGCGCCACAGTTCTTCACGGCGACCGAGCTCTGGTCGGCGGCGTTCGTCTGGCCCCAGCCAGCAATGGTGACGGCGTCGCCGACGGCGAGCTGTTCAGCTTCAGCAGTGGTGATCACGATCTCGGGCTGCACCGTCTCGATCGGGACTTCGAGGAACAGCAGCGCGATGTCGTGCTCGACGCCCGTCGTGCCGTTGGGCGAGAGGCCCTCAAGGTCGAACTCGGGGTGGGAGACATGGGCATCGGCCGGAATGGCGCTCTCAGGAACCGGGGGCGCCCGACCGGTTCCGTCGGATGTGTACTCCGACAAGTCGGCCTGGAAGCTGATGTAGTAATCGGCGCGCTCGACCTCACCGAATCCCCCTGTCAACAGTGTTGCGTCGACGCAGTGAGCAGCCAGCAAGACGACGTCGGGCGCAATCAGCGTGCCGGTACAGATTGGCGACATGATGTCGAAGCCAGAGATGGTTGCATCGATGATCACTGCGACGGCGGTGGGTTCGACGTCTTCGCCGCACGTGGCGCCGTTGATGATGGCCTGCTCGGTGGAAGGTGCGGTGTTCGCTGTGAGTGAGCCGCCCTCCGTGCACGCCGACAACGCCAGTACCGACAACGACAATCCGACCGCGACCTGCTTCACGTCGACCTCCACAGCGCTCGCCGCACAGCAGCGAACAACACACACCCGCTCGACACACACCACGCGTAGCAGTGCAGCGAATTTCCGGCGCCACAGATCTGCAACGGGAATTCGACCACTTACGGTCAAATTCATGCGTATATTCAGAGAGTTGGCGGAGTGCCCGGTGTCCGATCAGCGCTTGGACGCCGCTTTCACCGCCGCCTTCACCTCGCGAAGGAAGCGGTCGCGGTCCTCGACGTAGAACTCCACCGCGCCGCCGTCGATCAGGATGATCTTGACCGGCTGGGCCATGATGCCGAAGCCGAAGACGGCCTCGACGCTGGCAATGGTGTGCAGCGGGAGGTCTTTCTTCAAAAAGCCGAGCCCCGTCTGGACCCGCAGCGCCTTCGTCGTCAGCACGCCCGTCACCTGGCTGTCGAGCGGGTTGTTGGTCAAGCCTTTGAACGTGTAGACGACGCGCTCTTGACCCTCCCCGTCGCCCTTCGGTGCCGCGGGCTTCGTGGCGTTCGTCGGCTGCTGGGTCGTCGATGTTGTCGACGACGTTTGCTCATCGCGGGCCACGGCGACCGACTGGAATGACGGCGCGCGCTCACGAGCGCCAGTGGCCAACACAAACGATGGGCCGCTGCGAGACGGACGCTGGTCGCGGTCGCGCACGAGGCCCACGAGGCGCTGTTCGACAAACGAGAACGCCTCATCGACGTCGACCGTGGCGTCGCCGTTTTCGTCGCCCCAGCCGCGCACCGCCCCCAGCAGCAGCGACGAGAACGCGGGCTCGCGCCGGCCCGGCAGTGGGCCAGCGGCTGTCGCCGAGGAACTCAGCACCGTGACCGCGGCCGTGGTGACGAGGCGCTTGAGCGGAACCGTGGCCATCATCTGCGGCACGAGCTCTTGCTGCCCGTCGGGGGCCAAACCGCTGAAGCAGGCATCAAGCACGACGAGGGTGTGCTTCTGCTTGCCACGCTGCAGGGCTGTGACGATGGCGGTGCGCGACAGGCCTCGCGCCGTCACGCTCGTCTCTCAACAAGAGCCCGTCGCCGCCAGAGACATCGGGGGCGCCGTGACCGACGAACAAGAACCACAGCGTTCCGCCAGCCTTGACCTGCGCCGTCGCCGCGGCCACTGCGGCCTCGATCTCCTCGCGCGTCGCTTGCCCGTCGCGCAGCAGGTGCACGCGCTCGCCAGGCACACCGCGCGTCGTGGTGAGAAACGAGAACCACTCGGTGGCGGTGTCGGCGGCACCGGGGATGGCGGGCAGCGCGTCGTAGGCGGAAATGCCAACGATGACGGCCGCGTCGTTCTTGTTCGCCTCTGCAACTGCTGGGGCGGCAGATGGGACGGCGAGGGCGAGTGTTGTCGTCGGGGCAGACGTGGCGACGGCGAAGGCGAGGGCGGCAAACAACGACATGTCGGCCTTCTACTCGATGCGCGCGGCACAGCACATCCGCCGCCGCTCCCCTCACATTCCGGTCGCGTGCGTCGTCGTCGTCATCGTCGTCAAGCGGTTGACCGCGCGGCGGCCGAGCACCATCGCTGCCCAGACCAGCACGCAGACGACGTTGACCAGGCCGAGGACCTTGCGCGGGCCTTCGTCGACGCCCGCGGCGACCGCGAGGCGGTAGAGACCAAAGCTCAAGAGCCCGAGGTTCGAGAGCGTGGCGATGGTCCAGCCGCGGGCGGTGGTTCGCACGCCGTCGTCGTCGACCTTGCCGGGCACGCCGACGAAGCGCGGCACCGCTTGCGCATAGCGCGTCCACGCGTCGCCGAATTTTGCAGCGAGGGCGCCTTCTTCGTAGCCGGCGATCGACGAGACCGTGAGGGCGGTGAGCACGGCCAGCACGGCGATGAAGAGTGGCGGCAGAAACGGCGCCGACAGCCCGACGATCGCCAGGGAGGTGCCGACGTAGAGCGGATGTCGTTGGAGCCGAAACGGACCCGAGGTGACGACGCGGGCCCCTTCGCCCTGGCCATACACGACGTTGCCAAGGCGGGCCTCACCAGTGGTGCGCAAGACGAAGGCGATGAGCAGGGCGACGGCGGTGGCCGCGAACGCGATGGGCATACCGACCAATTCGCTCGTGGTGCGCAAGCCGATTGGATGCTTCGACAAGGCAAACGCGCCAATCAACGGGCCGACGAGCAGGAGCACGAGTGCCGCCAGACGGTGGCGAAAGAGCAGGGAACCCATGCCGTCGACTGTGTCAGCGGTGCCGCGTCTCGTACAGGCCTTCAGCGGTCCCTCGTCCGTCGACGAACTGACCGCGACGCCGCGATCGATGTCACCCAGGAGACGACACACCCGCGGGCGGTTTCTCTTCGAGGTTCAAATCCGCTACTCCGGTTGTTCAGCACGGAGTGTGACGTGAGCACAGCGGCAGAAGACATGTTGTTGGGGCGGCTCGCGGTGCATCACAAGATGATCACCGCCCAGGACCTCGTGATCGTCACGGCGGCCCAGCAGCGCGCCGGCTCGGTCCGCAGCCTTGGCGAAACGCTGCTCGACGAAGGCCTCATCTCCGACACGCAGCTGGCCCAGCTCCAGCACGCCCTGCGCGAGCACCTCGCCCGCACCCAGGGCGCCGCCCCAGCCCCGCGCCCGCCTGCGCCCCAGCCCCCGCCCCCTCCGCCGCGCGCCCCCACGCCTGCACCGCAGCCCGCCCCGCGCCCCGCCCCGCCGGCGATGAACCTCGACGACCTGCTGCGGCCGTTCGTCGAACCCCCCGCCCCGCAGCCCGCTCCCGCCGCCTCGGCGTTTGCCGCACCGCCCCACACGCCCGCCCACGCCGCCCCCGTCTTCGGCGCCCGCATGCCGCCGGCACCCACGTTCACCTCGGCACCGCCCGTCCCCACCGCTGCCGCGCCGTTGAACGCGGGCCTCACGGTGCATGGCATCCCGGTGCCGCCCAAACCCACGGTTGTGCCCGTGCCTGCGGCCCCCGACGGGTACGCCGCCGCCGTCGCCGAGGTGCGTCGCGACGGCACCCTCTCACCGCGCAACACCAACCCCACCGCCCTGCACCGCGTCCTCGGTGAAGCGGTCCGCGCCAGCGCCAGCGACATCCACTGCCACGAGCGCAGCCGTCTTCGTTTTCGCATCGACGGCAAGCTCAAAGAGATGAACGACGAGCTGCTCAGCCCGTATGCCGTCGGCCACACCGTGCTCGCGGCCCTCAACGACGCGCAGTATGAAGTGTTGTGCCGCGAAGGCGAACTCGACTTTCCCTACACGGCCCCTGGCATCGGTCGCTTCCGCGTCAACATCTTCAAGCAGCAGCACGGCATCGACGCTGTGTTCCGCTCGGTGCCACCGCAACCGCCGTCGATCGAGGAGCTGGGCCTCCCCGACGCCATCGGCAAGCTGGCGAACTACCACCAGGGCATCGTGCTGTTCGCGGGGCCATCGGGTTGCGGCAAGTCCGCCACGATGGGCGCTGTTTTGAACATGGTGAATCGCGAGCGCAGCGATCACATCATCACCGTCGAAGACCCGATCGAAACCCTGCACCCCAGCCTGCAGGCGATCGTGAACCAGCGGCAGGCCAAGAAGCACACGGCGTCGTTTGGTCGCGCGTTGAAGGCGGCGTTGCGCGAAGACCCCGACGTCATCGTCATCGGCGAGATGCGCGACTTTGAAACCATCTCGCTGGCGATTTCGGCGGCTGAAACGGGCCACCTCGTGATGGGCACGCTGCACACCGGCGGCGCCATCCGCACCATCAGTCGCGTGCTCGGCGTGTTTCCGCCGTCACAACAAGCGCAGGTGCGCTCGATGGTGAGCGAGTCGTTGCGCGCGGTGATTTCGCAGCGCCTCGTCGCGCGTGCCGACGGCAAGGGGCGCGTTGCGGCCCTCGAGATTTTGTACGTGAACCAGGCCGTCGCGAACCTCATCCGCGAAAACCGCGCCATTCAAATCAAGTCGGTGCTGCAGACGGGCATCTCGCAGGGCATGACCAGCCTCGACAACTCGCTCGAGAACCTCGTCAAGGCCGGCACCATCACGCGCGAAGAAGCCGCGCGCCACGCCGACGAACCAAAGAAGTTCACCAACACCGGCGGCGCTTGAGCCTCGACGGCGTCGCTGTTGTGACCGGTGTTGCTGCTGCCTGAGCTCGAGGATGTGCATCCATGGCTGAACTTGATCGACTCCTGACCGCGCTGAAGGAACAAAAGGGCAGCGACTTGCACCTCGTCGCGGGGGCGGTGCCAAAGATGCGCGCGCGCGGCGGCATCATTGCCGTCGAGGGCTGGCCGGTGCTCAGCCAGCAAACGCTGCTCGACATGCTCGAAGAACTCCCGCCGGTGCACCAATGGCAGGAGTACAAAAAGACCTCCGACCTCGACTTCGCCTACGCCTTGCCGGGCATCGCCCGCTTTCGTGCGAACTACTTCGAGCAGGAAAACGGCGCGGCGGCGGTGTTCCGCATCATCCCCGAGAAGATCATTCCCCTCGAGGACTTGAAGGTGCCGCCGGTCATCGAGAGCTTCGCGCACTTGAACCAGGGGCTGGTGCTCGTCACGGGGCCAACGGGCTCGGGTAAATCAACGACGCTGGCGGGCATCATCGACAAGGTGAACACCACCTACGCCAAGCACATCGTTACGATCGAAGACCCGATCGAGTTTGTGCATCCCAGCAAGAAGTGCGTCATCTCGCAGCGCGAAGTTCGTCGCGACACCAACAGCTTTGGTGCGGCCCTCCGCTCGGCCATTCGGCAAGACGCCGACGTCATCCTCGTCGGTGAAATGCGCGACTACGAGACCATCTCGCTGGCACTCACCGCTGCTGAAATGGGGGCGCTCGTGTTCGGCACGCTGCACACCAACAGTGCGGCCAAGACCATCGATCGCTTGATCGACACCTTCCCCGCCGAGGAGCAACAGCAGGCGCGTCTGACGTTGTCGGAGTCGTTGGCGGGCATTGTTTCGCAGTTGCTGCTCAAGACGGCCGACGGCACGGGGCGCTGTGCGGTGAACGAAGTGCTGGTGCGCACGTCGGGGCTGCCGAACCTGATCCGCGAAGGAAACACGCCGATGATGGTGTCGTTGATGCAGGCGGGCTCAGCGCAAGGCATGCAGCTCATGGACGACGCGCTCATGAAGCTCGTGCAGGAGGGCCGCATCAAGCCCGAAGACGCCTACATGAAGGCCCTCGAGAAGGCGCGCTTCGAAAAACTGTTGAAGCAACCCGCCGCGCACTGATCCCGATCGCTCATGAGCGATCATGGAGATGGGATTCGATCGCTTGCGGTCGAATTCAAACCCTTGGCGTCCCGCCAAGGGTTTGAATGTATTCATGAATTCGGGCGCTCCGCGCCCGAATTCAGCGCAGCAGGTCGCGCACGCGCTGCCACACCGTCGGCGTGACGACGGCAGGAGCATCCACCACACGCGGCGGTGCGACCGATGCCCGCGTCTCCAACAACGCGAGGCTGGCCTGTTTGCGCAACGCCGAGCGGTCGACGCGGACGCCGAACCAGTCTCGTGCGGGCAACGGCACATCGACGACACCGACGAGCAGCAGCTCCAACTGGCGCAACAGCAGCGTGTCTGCAGGGGTGAGGCGCAGCACGCGACGCCACCAGATGGCGGCCTGGTACACGTCGCCACGCTCGCGCTGGTACGACGCCAGCTGACGCATCGCGGTGGTGTTGTAGGGGTCTTTGGCGACCTGTGCTTTCAGGCCAACAACGATGTCGTCGTCGGGCAGATCGAAGGCGAGGCGCGCGTCGTCACACAAGCGCTGCAGTCGCACCGCGATGGCCGCGCGCGGCTCGAGTCGCTGTGCGCGATAGAGCGCGAACGCTGCCGCGGGCACGTTGCTCGTCGACGCCGCCAACAGCGCATCGGCACGCGCGACCTCGAGGCCAGCGACCATGCGGCGCATGCGCTCCATCGCCGATGTGGGCTCGCGGATGAAGTCGCGCAGGAGGTGCGGGTGTTCGCGCTTCAGCAGTTCGTCGATCGGCATCAAGGCGGCGAGGGCGTCGGTCGCGCTGCTGCAGCGACGTGCAGGGTTGCGCGCGGTGAGCGACTCGAAGACATGCTCGATGATACCGGGCACGGTCGGGTCGAGCTCGAACAGCGACGGCAGGACCTCGCCCCCCACGAACACCAGGCCCGACAACATCTCGATGAACAAAGCACCCGCGGCGTACAAGTCGCTTCCCGTCGTCGGCACCGCGGACGCGAGCATCTCGGGCGCGCGGTACGCCGACAGCCCATCAGGACCTTCGACCACCACCACGACGCCATCGGCGGTGAGCAGCACCGTGTGCGCCGCCACCGTGCCGACGATCTTGCCCTGCGCATGCTCGGCCTGAAGCAGCCGAAGCAGCTCGATCAACACCCCAAGGGCGACCGGAGGTGGCAGCGCGCCGTGCCGTCGGGCCAGCGTGGCGATCTCGGTCCCGTCGACCCGTGCACGTTCAACCGCCATCGAGTGTTGTCCTGCTGCCACATGGCCGGCCACGCGGTGGGGCAGGCGTTGTGTGCGTCACGTGAGCGTTGTCGTCGTCGTTCGTTGCTGCTGGCCACGGGGTCTAAGCACTTCTGCTCAACACGTTTCGTGCCACCACTGCCACCGCTGCCCAGCGCCAGCGACGGACACGTGGTGTGGTGCTCATGCCACACCTTCGCCGAAACGGCCGTGCTGCCGGCTGATTCGGGACGTGGCCTTTGCACGAGATATGTGGCGTAAACACCACACTCCGTCGTCACGTCCTGGGCGGCTCGACGTCTTTCTTGTCGGCGTCGTGCGCCGGGTGCTACTTCCCAGCCTCGACGCGGCCGGGAGGTACCCGACGCTGCAGCTACGATCTGGCTCGACGCCGACGTCGAGCGCATGGATGGGAGACACGATGGCCGGCACCATCATCGGCATCGACCTTGGAACGACGAACTCCTGTGCTGCCGTCGTCGAGGACGATGGCAACGTCAAGGTCATCCCCTACCGCGGTGGCGAGACCACCATCCCTTCGATCTTCGCCATCGACGACAAGGGCAACGAGCTCGTCGGCTACGAGGCCAAGCGGCAGTGGTTGTTGAACCCGCGCCGCACCGTCTACGGCGCGAAGCGTCTCGTGGGCCGCGACTACCAGTCGGGCTTCGTGAAGAAGATGTCGGAGTACTTCGCCTACGAGATGAAGTCTGGCGACGAGGGCAATGTCAAAATTGGCCTCGGCAACCAGGAGTTCAACCTCCAGCAGGTCAGCTCCAAGATCCTCAACACCTGCCGCACCGTCGCGTCTGACTACCTGCGTCGGCCGATCAACCGCGCCGTCGTCACCGTACCCGCCTACTTCAACGACAAGCAGCGCCAGACTGTGAAAGAGGCCGGCGATCTCATCGGCCTCGAGGTCGTGCGCGTCGTCAACGAGCCCACCGCAGCGGCGATGGCCTACGGCATCAAGCGCAACCTCAACCAGACCGTTGCCATCTACGACCTCGGCGGCGGCACGTTCGACGTCAGCGTCATCGACATCCGCGGTCGCACGTTCGAAGTGCGCGCCACGGGCGGCGACATTTTCCTCGGCGGCATCGACTGGGACAACGCGCTGATCACCTACGTGATCGACGACTTCAAGGCGAAGCACGGGCTCGACTTGAGCACCGACCCCATCGCCATGCAGCGCATCAAGGACCTCGCTGAGCGCACCAAGATCGACTTGAGCGCGCGCACCGAAGCACCCTTCAGCATTCCGTTTGTGACGATGACGCCCGAGGGCACGCCCCTCGACATCAACATGGTCATCACGCGCAAGCTCTACGAAGAGCTCACCGACGCGATGGTCAAGCGCACCATCGAGATCGCCGACATGGTGATCAAGGATGCGGGCATCACCGTCGGCCAGCTCGACGAGATTCTGCTCGTTGGTGGTCAAACGCGCTGGCCCGCGGTGCAGAAGGCCGTGCTCGAATACTTCGGCAAGCCGCCCGCCAAGAGTGTCCATCCCGACGAAGCGGTTGCTGTGGGCGCAGCCCTGTACGCGCACTCGCTCGAGACCGAAAACGTCGACCAGAAGGTGCAGCTCCTCGACGTCATCCCGATGGCGATTGGTATCGAGCGCGCCGATGGCCGCCTGCACGAGATCTTCAAGCGCAACGCGAGCGTGCCCAACCAGAAGTCGCTGGTGTTCACCACGGGTGAAGACAACCAGGAAGAACTGGTCATGCGCATCTACCAGGGCGACACCCACGACCGTGCCACCAGCAACGACCTGCTCGGTGAGTTCACGTTCTCGGGCATTCGCAAGGGTCCGCGCGGGGCCGTGAAGGTCGAGGTCATCTTCGACTGCAACGTCGAAGGTATTCTGACGATGTCGGCGCAAGACAAAGACACCGGCAAGCAGATGAAGACCACCGTCAAGGTCACGGCCGCGAAGTAGCCGTCGTCCACTGCTTCTTCTGCACGGGTCGGCTACGGTCGACCCGTGTTCGTTTGTGCGCCCGGCATGGGCGCGATCTTGGAGGTGAAAGTCCACCCGTGAGCTGGTCACAGCGAGCGAAGCGAACCGCAGAGCGTCGGACCGCGAGGCCGGCGTGAAGGAAGCGGGGAGCGCA
>JBIKRQ010000166.1:0-13184 GCA_044349155.1 Myxococcota bacterium | reverse complement strand
GACGTCGACGGTGTTGCGCCACTCGTCGACGTCGACGTCTCCGGCGTCACATCACTTCGAGCTCGGCATCGAGTGCGCCTGCGGCCTTGAGCGCCTGCAAGATCGCGATCAAATCACGGGGCGAAACCCCGAGCGTGTTGAGGGCTGCCACGAGCGCTTCAACGGTGGCGCCGGCGGGCAGCACCTTGAGTTCGTTTCGGACCTCGCGGGCATCGAGGTTGGCGATGGCTGCGCGCGTGGTGTTTCCCGACGCGAACGGTCCGGGTTGTGAGATCACCGGCGAGCGCTGCACGCGCACCTTGAGTCCACCGTGGGCAATCGCGACGGGTCGCAGGCGCACCTGCTCGCCAATCACCACGGTGCCCGTGCGCTCCGAGATGACGACGCGGGCTGGTTGGTCGACCTCGACCTCGACGGGCTCAATGCTCGCGAGCAGACGCAGCAGGTCGCCATCGGCACTCTTCACGCGCACGGCTGCAGAGTCTTCAGCGACAGCGACGGGGGCATCGACAGGCGCCTTCAACGCGAGGTTGATGGCGTCGGCCAAACGCCCCGCGGTCGTCGCATCGGGTCGACGAAGGGCCAACACCAACGCCTCGCCTTTGGGCGGCAACACGGCGCGTTCAACCACAGCCCCCGAAGGCACGCGGGCGGTGGTCGGCGGATTCTTCTGCACGCGACTGCCAGCACCCTCGACGACGTAGCCGCCCACCTGCAGCGGGCCTTGCGCAATCGCATACACGTTGCCGTCGACGGCCTGCAGCGGCGTCATGATCAACGTGCCGCCTTCAAGGCTGCGTGCATCACCCAACGACGACACCAACACATCCAGGCGACTGCCCGGCCGCACAAACGCCGGCAGATCGGTGGTGACCGTGACGGCAGCAACGTTGCGCGCCGCAATATCGGCGGGGTCAACGCGCACCCCCAACCGACCCAGCATCCCGCTGATGCTTTGCGCGGTGAAACCAACGCGGCTGCTGTCGCCCTGCCCCTGCAAGCCCACCACGAGGCCGTAGCCAACGAGGGCGTTTTTGCGGTGGCCGTCGACGTCGACGAGGTCTTTCACGCGCGTGGTGCGCGCCTGCGCGTGCACGGTGCCCGTGCTGAGCAGCAGCAACGCAACAACGACGCTGAGGGTTCTCAAAGCGGCCATACCGACCCCACCGCGCGAGAGACGACACCGGGAGATTCCGCGTCGGAGACAACGCCCTGGCCCACGAATTCGATGTGGGCTTCGGCGATGCGGGAGCTGTCGATGGCGTTTTGGTCGTCGATGTCGATGGGCCGCACCACGCCCGAGACATACAGGTGTTGTTCTTCGCGGTTCACCAGCACGACGCGGTGCCCCTCAACAAACAGATTGCCGTTGGGCATCACCGACTTCACCACCGTCGACACCGTGGCCACGAGCCGCTCGGTGCGCCCCGTTTGACCCTTGCCTTCAAAGCTGTTCGTCGTCGACGCGCCCGCTTCAAAGTCGACCGTGGGAATCGGTGCGCCAGGCAACAACGTTTGCAACAACGGCCCCAACACCGGCAGGCCCCACAAGCCACCACCGTTGCGCGTGTTGTGCGTGGTGTCGGTTTCAGCACTGCGCTCGGCATCGGCGACTTCTTCCACGCGCACGACGACGATGTCGTTGATGCGGTAGGCGCGCGCGTCGACAAACAAGCCCGACCCCACCACACCTGGCTGGTACAGCGAACCGCTGCCTGCAGCAGGTGTTGTCGGTGGCGCTTCGGCCATCTTTGGCGGCGTGCGCTCTTTGGGCGTGTAGCTGCTGATGTGAGCAGGGCCGCAACCGGTGCCGCACGCGGCAGCAGCGACGACGACAGCGAAGGCACAACGACGGTTCATGGTGCACCTGCGGCAACGAGAACAGCACCGGTGTCATCAACAACGCCGTGCAACACGCGCCCGGTGCTGGTGCGCGCGCAGACCAGGTCGGCGTTGCCCGCCAGTTCGTTGCGACGACAGGACACCACCACGGCCCCGACGTCGACAACGAATCCTTCGCCCACCACGCTCATCGTGATCGGAGTGCCGGCTGCGGGCAGCGCACGGCGTGGACGAAAATGGGCCAGCACGCTCGACGTGGAGCGGCAGCGGCGCTTCTGCGCGTCGACGCCATGGCGCACAACGGCGAGCGGCATCGAATCAGGCAGCGAGGCAGGCGACTCAGCAGCGGCGAGGGCCGCGCGAAACGCCTTGTGCGCCTCGGGGGTGAGCACCAGTCGGTTGGCATGACAGCGGTCGGTGTCGTCGTGCGCGTCGTCGATCTGCACCGCCACATCGGTGGCCGACAGCTCCCAGGCGAGGCGCTCTGCAGGTGTCGATGACGTCGACGATGACGACGGTGAGGTGGCGAGCAGCAGTGTGAAGGCAGCAGTGATCATGGCGCTGACCTCAGCGGAGGGTGGTGAGTTTTTGCAGCATCTGGTCGGCCGTTTGGATGACCTTGCTGTTCATCTCGTAGGCGCGCTGCGTGGTGATGAGGTCGATCATCTCGTTGACGGTGCTGACGTTGGAGCCTTCGACAAAGCCCTGCAGGATCGTGCCCGAGCCGCGTTCGCCGGGCTTCACGAGTTCGCTGCGGCCGCTCGCTTCGGTGGGCACGTACAGGTTGCCACCGAGGGCCGTGAGCGCGCCGGGGTTCTCGGGCATCACGAGCTCGAGCTGGCCGACCTCGACGGGGGCGATGCGACCAGGGACGGTGGCTTTGACGAGTCCTTGTTCGTTGATGGTGATCTCGGTGGCGTCCGACGGGATCGACAAGCCAGGCTCGACGACGAGGCCCTGCTGCGTGACGATCTGCCCGGTGCTGTCGAGGCGCAGGTTGCCCGCACGCGACAGCGCCATGGTGCCGTCGAGTTGTCGAACCGGCAGAAAACCGTCGCCTGAGATGGCGAGGTCGAGGGGATTCTGCGTGCCGATCATGTCGCCCTGACTGAACTCGCGCGACGTGCCCGCCGCCCGCACACCAAGGCCCACCTCGAGGGGAATCGGTCGACCACCTTCACCCGCATCGGCGGGGCGCAGGGTTTCGACGAGCAGGTCTTCGAACTCGGCACGTGCGCGCTTGAAGCCCGTGGTCGAGGCGTTCGACAGGTTGTTCGCCGTGACCTGCATCTTCAGCTCTTGCGCATTCATGCCGGTGGCAGCGGTGTAGAGAGCACGCATCATGGCGAGGTCCTTTGCACATGGTTCAGCCGCTTCGGTTTTTCACCAAAGAGCCTGACAAAAGTCTGACAGCGACGACGTCAACACAGCCTGAGATTGCACTTGCTGTGCCAGCGTTTTTGGGCGCGGCTAGCCGCGCAGGCGACCAATCTCTGACGCTTTCTGGTCGAAGCCGCGCGCGGTGGTGATGGCCTGCATCGCCTGGTCGTAGGCGCGTTGCACGTTGACCATGCGCACCGCGGTATCGAGCGCACTCACGGTGCTGCCGTCGCGCACGCCGACCTGCACACTCGCATCCATGGGCGCGATGTCGGCGGCGGTGTTGCCTACAACAACGGTGGGGCGCAGGCGTGTGAGGGGGCCGTTGATCGAGAAGCGGCCGATGGTTTGGTCTCTTTCGCCGTCGACGATCACTTCGCCGTGTTCGCCAATGCGCACCGCACTGCCCGAAGGCACGGTGATGCCCTGACCCACATCGTTGAGCACGGGGTACTTGCCTGCGCGTAAAGCGCCGTCTGCGCCCACGCTCAAGCGTCCGTCGCGCGTGTAGCCAGTGGTGCCGTCTTCGAGGCTCACAGCGAGCCAGGCGTCGTCCTGCAGGCGGATGTCGAGGGGGGAGCCGGTATCAATCGCGGCACCGCTGCCGCTGGCGACCCCGTCTTGCGTGGCGGTGACGTGAATCTGCGATGGGGTCATGCCCGGGCTCGCCTCGGCCATCACGCTTTGAAACACCGGGCGCGCCGCGCGAAAGCCAGGTGTCTCGACGTTGGCGAGGTTGTCGGCCACCGCGTCGAGGTCGCGCAGCCGGGCGGCCGCGGCGTTCATCCCCACGTACATGCTGTCGGCCATAGAAGCCTCCGTGTCAGGTTTCATCGGCACCGTCAGAACGACCTGAAGCCTCGTCAAAACTCTGTCGCGCAGATCTCGCTCAAGCAGATCCCGCTTGAGCCGCGGGTGCGACACTTCACGACCTGCACGTCGTTGTGCGTCCTCGTCACACTGCCGTTGTCGTGCTGTTGCCGCAGCGTGGCTGCAGGGTCTGCACGCGCGCGCTAAGGACGTCGCATGCTGCTGACCCTGGCCCCCCTCGTTGCTGCGCAGTTGTTCGTGCTCGAGCCCCCCGCGGGCTCAGCAGCACAAAGCACCGGCGTTCAGGCGATGTCTGCCGACGGCACGGTGGTGGGTGGTCAGCTGTCGTTCCCCGACGGGCGCACCACGGGCATGACGGCCACGCGCGCGAACAACGCCATCGTCGTCGTCGACATCGGCGAGCTCGCCGGTGGTCTTGACTACACCAGCGTCGATGCACTCGCCGCCGACGGCACTCCGTTCGGCACCGCGTTTGGCGCCAATGTCGTCGAGCCCGGCGACGTCGATGGCGTGCAGCTCGCGTTTCGCTTCTTCAATGGTGTCTTCGAGGTCTTGCCGGATCTCACCGGCGGCGAAGGCACCACCAACGTGACCGACGTGAGTGCCGACGGCCTCGTCGTCGTGGGCGCCTCGTACCCGCGGATCGACGGCGACTTCCTGCCGTTCGTCTCCCTCGGTGGTCCGTCGGGCACAGCACAAGCATTGCCCCTGCGCGCCACAGCCACCCGCGGTGATGCACGCGCCGTGAGCGACGACGGCCGCATCGTGGTCTGCGGCGACGACGTCGTCACGCAGGGGCTCGCACGCGGCTACCTCGTTGAGCACAAGGGCGACGCGTGGGACCTCGGCGCTGACCTTTCCTTCTCCCCCTACGACGTCTCCGGCGACGGCCGCGTCGTCGTGGGTGCGCTGCAGCGGGGCGAAGACATCATCGCGGTGCGCGTCAACGTCGCCACGCCGGCGCAGGTTGAAGAGCTGGGCGAGCTGCCAGGCGGGGTGGTGTCGAGCGAGGCGATTGCGGTGAACGTTGATGGCACCGTGGTCGTGGGCCGCTCGGCATCGGGGGTGCTCGTCGACGATCCGTACTCCGAAGAAGCCACCTACCAAAACGCCGACGGATTTCAGCGCTTGTCCGACGTGGCCACCGCACGCGGCGTTAACCTGTCGGCCCTCGACGGTGGACTGCTGTCGCAGGCAACGGCCGTGAGTGCTGACGGCCTCGTGGTCGCCGGCAACGCCTGGATCGGACCGCCCGAGCTCGGCGTGGTGCGCGGCTTTGTCGTCGTGCTCCCGCCTGCCGACGTGGAGCCCGAGCCCGATCCCGAGCCCGAGGTGGACGACGAGACCGAGAACGACGGCCGGCCCAACCTCGAGTTGCAGACGACGGCGGGCTGCGGCGGCTGCGCCTCAACGCCGGCACCGGTTGTGGCCGCCGGGGCGCTGTTGGCGTTGTTGCGCCGGGTCACGCGCAAACGACGCGCCTGACGACTTTCGTTCCGCCTGTAAGGATCTGCAGATCCGCGACACTCTGGTCTGCATGGCTGCGTCTTCGCCCTCCACTGCGCTCACGATCGAAGCCTCGGCTCCGAGCATGGTCGCGTCGACGGAGAAGCTGACTGCGGCGGAGCAGTTGCGGCGGGTGTTGCTCGAGCAGGGGGCCTCGCTGCGCCGCATGGCCTCGGCGTGGACGCGCGATGCGGCCGAGCGCGACGACCTGCTGCAGGACATCGCCCTCGCGCTCCTCGTGGCGCTGCCCACGTTTCGCAACGAGTGCCCGCAGCGCGCGTTCGTCTGGCGCATCGCCCACAACCGGTGCCTGCTGGTGGCCCGCCAGCGACGTCGACCCGCGGGGCAGGCCCATGTCGCGCTCACCGACGAACACGCCTCACCGCAGCGCTCGCCCGAAGCACAACTCGAGCAGGGCCAGCGTGCGCGTCTGTTGCAGACCGCTCTGCGCTCGCTCAGCGAAGACCACCGCGCCGTCCTCGTGCTCAGTTTTGAGGGTTTAAGCCACGACGACATCGGCGAGGTCGTGGGCGCTTCGGCCAACGCCGTCGGCGTGCGCCTGCACCGCGCGCGTGCGGCCCTCACCACCGCGATGCACGCCCTCGATCCCTCGGCCCGGAGCAGCGCATGACGCCCGACGACCTGCAGCGCCTGTGGCAATCACAAGACGACGATGACGTCGTCAGCGCCCTCCCGTCGCCATCGGTCGACGTGCTCGTTGCTGCTGCACACGCGCGTCGCCGTCGTGGCTGGTGGCCGGTGTTCGTCAACAGCGTCGTGCTCGTGCTCGCGATCGCCTGGTACGCCGCAGCGATGAGCACCGGCCTGCTCGAAGCACCACCGCTGTTGATTGCCAGCGCCCACGCCGTACTCGCTTGCGCGCTCGCTGCAGCAGCCTTCAGCGTGCGTACGCACCGGCTGGCCGCACGCGTGCTGCAGGCCAGCAGTGCGATCGGCGACGTCGTCAGCCACCATTTCGCACCGCTGTTGTCGAGCCTGCGGCGCACGCAATGGGGCACGGCCTTCACGTTGCTGGTCGCCGTCCAGCTCGCGGTGTTGTCGCTGTTGTTGCTCGCGTTCGGTGGCAGCCTCGACTTCATCGTCATCGCCGTGGGCGTCGTCGTGGTTCTCGGCCTCGGTTGGTGGCAGCTCGAACACCTGTCGATGCCCATCACGCGTCTCGTCGCCGACACCGCGCACGACACGACCCGCAACGACGATCGCCAGCTCCCAACACCACTCAACCGTCCCGCAGCGGTGAGCACGAAGACCGAGCTGCCGCGCACGACCAGGCCGTCGTCGTCGTCGTCGTCGTCGTCGTCGCCCGTCATCCTCGCCACCGTTCCCGGCTCATCAGCAGCACCGAGCCGCTCCTTCGGATCACCTGGCCACAGCCTCGGCGTGCTCAGCGACAGTGAGCGCCGCTCGTGGCGCGTCGTCGTTGGCCTCGTCGCCATCGCCGTCGTGCCGTTGCTCATCGATGCGCTTGCGGTGCTGGGCCTGCAGTGGGGACCGCAGCCGACGGTGTCGAGCACAGGGCTCACGGTTGTGCCGCTGCTGCACCGCGTGTTGCCGTACCTGCCGATCGCGGTCGCGCTGCTCGCATCGTTGCTTGCGCCGTTGGCGTTCCTGGTTGGCCGTGACGTCGTCGATCGCCGCTTTGCCGGTCGCCTTACGTGGCTGTGGCTCGTGCCGTTGCTCGGCGTGCCCGCGGTGCTCAGCGCGCTCGGCCTGGCCCTCGGCGATGAGCTCAACGCCCACCTGTGGGGCTATTCGTTGACGTCGTCGTCGGTGGTCGGCTTCGTCGACGGCACCTGCAACGACGTGTGCGCGACGTTCTTCGTCTTCACCTGCATCGCCAGCGTGGGTCGACTGCTGCGCTTCTTCGCTGTCGTCGTTGTGGCTGTTGGTCTGCGTCGGCTCGTTGGTGCTGGTCGGTTGCGCACCGCGGTGTCGACGGTACTCGCGCTGCAGGTGCTCGCGTGGATGGCGACATCGTGGTTGCCCTCGCCCGCTGGCTGGCGCGGCCTCGTCGACGTCGTGGTCGGCGTGGTGCTGGTGTCGATCGCCGTGCTCAGTCAGCCCGCGTTCGAAGCAGATTTGTAAGAAACAGGCAACGCTGCACACCTTGTGAGGCATGGGTTCAGCGTTCCGCTCCATCGTGTCGACCTCGACCGCCAGCATGAGGCGTGCTGCCTTCGTCGTGCCCGAAGGCCCGTTAAGCCCCGCCGAACGTCGAGGCGCCGTCGCTGTCGTCGTGGCGTTGCTGCTGTTGCCGCTGCTCATCGACGCCCTCTGCGTGGCCGTGGCGACGCCGTACTGGGACGAGTCCTGGCTGCTGCTGCTCGGTCGTGGTTCAGATGCGCGCCCGATGCTGGCCATGGTCGTCGTTGGCCTTGTTGCTGTCGCGTCGCCGATCGCGTTGGTCGCGCTTCGTTGGCAGTGCAAGCGACGCATCATCGGGCGCGTCGCGTGGCTGGTGCTGTCCGTCGTGTTCGTCGTACGCCTCGCCGCGACATCGCAGCAGACCACGGCCATCGTTGTCGAGGTGCTGCCCTGGTCGTCGACGTGCTGGTGTGCCGGACCTTGCTCCGGACACCTCGTGGAAGCGTGCCTTCGCGCGAAGCTGCCGACACTCGTGTCAGCACTCAGGATCGAGCATGCAGAGGTGGCCTTCGCCATGTGGCTGCAGGTGCTGGTGCAGATGACGCCCAAGCCGCGCACACGCTGAGCCTCGCGCAGATCTGTAAGGAACGCTCGTCGCCGAACACACCTGGGGCATGAGTTCTCGCGCGTTCCGCTCTGCTCCATCGACATCAGCTGCCAGCATACGGCGTGCGGCCTTCGTCGTCCGCGACCACACGCTGAGGCCCCATGAACGTCGTCGCTGGCGTGCGGGCGTGTTCATCACGGCGTTGTTCATTCTGCCACTGCTCATCGAGGGCCTCTCCAGCCTGATGCATGCCACTGTCGTGTCGCGACTGAACCTCGGTCTCTATGGACTCGTTGCTGTCGCTTCGCCGATCGCCTTGGTGGTGCTTCGTCGGCACCTCGATCGTCGCTTCGGCCGCTTTGCATGGCTGGTGTCGTCGACAGTCTTCTTCGGCATCTTGCCACTGGCGGTGCTGACGCCGATGTCAATGTACCGCTCCATAGAGTGGGGGGGCCGCTCCATGGAGTGGCTTGGGGTGGTCGTCGTGCTGACGGCGTACGTGCTGCGCGTGGTCCCGATCATCGTTGTCGCCCGCGGCCTGTATCGGCTCGTTGGTCCCGGTCCATGGTGCCACGCGATCGGCGTGCTCGTCGTCGTCGACGCGAGCTTGCACATCGCCCTTTGGTTCTGGAACCCGGCTTTGGCGATGCGCCTCGCCGTCGACGTCGTGCTCACCGTCGGTCTGCTGCTCGCCGCCGTCTGCAGCCAGCCCGCTTTTGAAGAGCAGACCTGAGTCGTCGTGTGGCGCCCTCGTCACCATCCTGATCGTTGTCAGTCGTTCGCAGCAGCAGATCTGTAAGGAACGACCTTCGCCGCACCTGGTGGGCATGCGTTCGCACCCGTTCCGCTCTGCTCCGTCGACCTCGACTGCCGGCATGCGGCGTGCAGCTTTCGTCGTCGATCGCACGTTGAGGCCCCATGAACGCCATCGCTGGTGGGTCGTCATTTTTCTCACGGCGTTGTTCATTCTGCCGCTGCTCGTCGAGGTCGTCTGTTGCCTGACAATGCCGGGCTTGCGCCAACACGACGTGGACCGCGTCACGACCCTGATGATCGGTATCAACGGAATCGTCGCTGTCGCCGCGCCGATCGCCCTGTTTGTGCTTCGTGGGCAGATCGATCACCGCTTCGGCTGTTCGGCGTGGCTGATCTCGTCGTCGGTCCTTTACGCCGTTTGGGCGGTGGCGTTGATGATGGCCTTCGACGAGGACCTTTTGCCCCTCTTTGTGGTCGGACCGCCAGCGTACCTGTTGCGTCTGATCCCGATCGGCGTTGTCGCCGGTGGCCTGCGCCGCCTCGTCGGTCTCGGCGCCTGGCGCCACGCGATCGGTGTCCTCGTTGGCGCCGACGCGATCGCGTGGCTCGCGTGGGTCGTCTGCGTTCTTGGACATCTCGGCGACTTCGGCGTGATGACGAGCCTGCTGCTGGCCGCCAACGTCGTGCTCGGTGTCGGACTCTTGCTCGCGGCCGTTTGCAGCTGGCCCGCCTTCAAGCAGCACGCAGATCTGTAAGGAACGATCGCCGCCGCACACCCTGTGGGCATGAACTCTCCACCATTGCGCTCCGCTGCGTGGACCTCGACTGGCTCGTCGGCATCAACGCCATCGCCATGCTCGCCGTGTCTTTCGTGAACTTCTCAGCGCTCGTGCCTCACAGTGCAGCGGAACGTTTGGCCCGGGCCCTCCCCGCCGCCGTCGACGTCGTGGTCGCTGTCGGTCTCCTGCTCGCCGCCGTCTGCAGCCAGCCAGCTTTTGAAGAGCACGCGTAGGTCCTCTGCCAACGCCTGCTTCGTTGTTCTCCCTCTGTCGGAGGCTTCCATGTCTGTTGTCCGCATCGCTCTCGCCGTTGCTTCGATCCTGGCGCTCATCGGTGCGCTCGTCGTACACGACGACGAAGCCCGCGCTGCCACGGCCGGCGTGCTCGCGAGCACCGCGCGATCGTTGGCTGCACCCGAGGCGCACTCGCCGTACATCAGCTCGCCTGTGGGCCGAGAACTCACGCTGCCGTCAACGACGTGGGACCCTGCGGTGGTTGAGGAGATCCGCGCCCTCGCGACGTCGACGAACAGCCGCGGCCTGTACCTGCTGCACGGCGACGACGTGGTGATCGACGACGCACCAGAAGGTCGCGGGCCGTTCGCGGTGGCCTCGATCAGCAAGGCCATCAGCGCCCTGGCCGTGGCCCGTCTCGTCGACGAAGGCGGCATCGGCTTCGACGACCACCTCGCCGACACCATCGTCGCGTGGCGTGCCGATGACCGCGCGAAGATCCGCGTGCGCGATCTGCTCTCGCACACGAGCGGGCTCTCGTCGGATTTGTCGACGACGACGGGGCCTGCCGGTGGTCCGCCGAGCTACCACTACGCGGCGTACGACGTTGTTCCCGGTGTGGTCGCCGCGCGCAGCGGTGTGCCGTTTCCGCAGTTCGTCGACGAGCACCTGCTCAAGCCCGCGGGCGGTAAAGGCATCTCGTGGCTCAAGGACAAAGACGGCGTGGCCATCGCCAGCTACGGCGCGCACATCACGATCGACGACCTCGCTGTGCTGGGCAAGCTCATGCTCAACGGTGGCTTCACAAAGAAGGGTGAAGTGTTGCGCGCCCGCACCCTCGACGAGGTCACCCGTGCCCACGGCCAATACGCCCGCGGCTTCGGCCTTGGCTGGTTCATGCACCACCGCACCGACAACGCGCTGCAGTTCGACATCGTCGAAGCCCGCGGTGCCAGCGGCCACATGATCACGGTGGTGCCAGGGCGGCAGGCCGTGCTCGTGCGCATCGGTTCCAACGGCAACGACGACGGCGTGCCCGAGCAGTTTCACGCGCTGCTGCGGCGACTCTGAGCAGATTGGAGGCGGTTTCAACGGTTGGTGCGTCGAGGTAGCGGCGCACATGCTCGTTGTTGCTGTTGTCGCCGCCCTCGCAGCCGTATCGCCCGCGCCGACCGCAACCCCCTGGGAAGCGGCGACCCTTCGCTCATTTCGAGCAACACCCTTTGGGGCCCACGTCACCGGCTTCTTCAGCAAGGTCGCGGTAGCGGAACACACGTTTGTCGTCAGCGACGAAACGGGGGCTGTGGTCTTTGATGCTCTTGGCGCTGAGCCTGTGGCCCTCGACGCGCCGGGGGTGCGCGACGTCGCCATCTCGCCGCGTGGCACCGTCGTCGCGTTCACGAGGATCATCCCGAAGACCGGCGTGTCACGCCTCGAGCGCGTGTCGCTGGCGACCGGGATGAGAGATGGCGTCACCATCGATCAGACGTTGCTGGCTTCGGGCACGACGCTCGCGGTCGATGACGACGGCGGCGTCGTGCTCGCCTCGCCCCAGGGTGGCCTCGTGTGGAACACGACGGCGCCACACGCCCTCACCCTCTCGTGCCTTTCGGCGCGTGCACGGATCGATGGTGTCGTGTGTGTCGACGACGACGGTGGCGTGATCAGCCTCGATCGCGAGGGGCATGAGCGCTGGCGACAAGCGATCGCCAGGCCCTTTCGCTTCGCGTCGGTGTCGATGGACAACGATGCCATCGCCGTGCTGCGCGATGACGAGACGGGCTCCAGCGTGACCGTGGTGAACACAGTCGGCACACCCGGCTCGATTCGGTGGCAACGGTCTCTTGCGAGCGTTGACTCCCTCCGCTTCTCGCGAGGGGGCGTGGTGGCCCTTGCCGAAGATTCGTCGGCGATTCTCGACGCGCAGACCGGGGTGGTCCGCTCTGGATTTCGGGCGCTCCGCGCCCGAATAGTATTGATTATTCAAACCCTTGGCGGGACGCCAAGGGTTTGAATTCCGTGTGAGGTCTCCGCCGTCAACGTCGACGGCACGTTTGCAGTCAACGGCGGTCAGGGCTGCTTCGTCGAGGTCGCGCGACCAGGTCTGCAGTCGCGCCGTCCGCAGGTGGTGGAAGACCACCGTGGCGTCATCGTCGTGGGTGGCCAGCGCTCCGTCATTGAACCCACGTCGGTGAGGGCAGTGGCTGCGCCGCAGCTCACGTGTCCGAGCAAAGCGCAAGAGCCCTGCGTCCCGGTGCGCGCGCCGCCCACATGGCACGAAGACCTGCGGTCGACCGAGGTCGTCGCGATCGACAACGACAACCTGATCGTGCGGCGGCAGAACGATGTGTTCGCGGCACACAAGAAGCGCGTGCCCGATCAGGTGGTAGAGCGTGTCCACCCCGACGGATCTGTCACCGCGATCGACGCCACCCTCACGCCCTGCGGTCGTCCGCGTGCGGGCGCGCCCTTCGTGTGGATTCGCCGCGACGACTGGCAGACGCTCGTCGCGGTCGACAGCGAGGGCGCCACGCTGTGGTCACGTCCGAACCGATCCAGGATCACCCTGAGCCCGACGTGCGACGTCATCGCTCTCGAAACAACGGATAGTGACACGGTGGTGCAGCTCATCGACGCCGTCACTGGTGCCGACAGAGGTGCGCCCAGGGTCCTGCCGCAGTCGCTTGCTGCCATCAGTGGCGATGGTGGGCTCGCGCTGCTGGACTCGGGCATCGTCTACGACCTCAACACCGGTGCGCCGGTGGCCGTTGACCCACTCGAGCACTTCATGGCGGACGCCGACGGCTCGCCGAGGCCCTCCTGCCGTTTTCACGACGACGGGTCGTCACGCTCGCGACCGGCGAACTCCTCGTGCAGACCCATCCGCCGCTTCGACGTCCGTGGCGGCTCGCGACAGACGCACGCCTCGTGTTCGACCGCGCGGCACGCGCTGCCGTGGTCTGCAGCATGAGCGAGTGGTCTGGTTCCTGGCCAGACGTCCACATCGGCTCCGACGGTTGTCGATTCTCACGAGCATGGGACCGCTGGTTTCTCACCAGCTTTCCACCCTTCGCGACCGGTTGAGCCTGTTCATTTGCTCGCTTTCTGTCCAGTCCGTCGGTTTGGCTTGAGCCTTGGCCGAT
>JBIKRQ010000563.1:0-3563 GCA_044349155.1 Myxococcota bacterium | reverse complement strand
GCGTTGATGGCCTGGGCGACACGTTTGCGCTCAGTGCCGTCTCGAACACGTATCAGCCGCCCGTGAGCACCACGCTGCCGTACCCGCCATTCGTCGACGGTGGCGATGTCACCGTGTCGGCGCAGGGATCGCCGTTTACGCGGCCGTTCACCATCACCGCGACGGGCATCGATCCCCTCGTGCTCGCGTCGTCGGGCTTGTCGCTGGTGCGCGGCCAGGACTTCGTGTTGGTGTGGGCCGGCGGCGACGACGGTGCCCTGGTCACGGTCAAGCTCGACATCAGCCACCACGGCGGCACGCGCGGCGTCATCAACTGCACCACCGACGACATTGGCAGCCTGGTCATCGACGCGGGGCTCGTGTCGGCGCTGCTCGACCTCGGCGTCGCCGGTTTTCCGACGGTGATCGTCAACCGCGTGTCGACCGGCTCAACCGTGCTGGCTGCTGGTCGCGTCGACTTGAACATCACGTCCACCGTCGAGACCGCCGTCGCCATCGATGGGCTGGTGTCCTGCACGGCCGACGAGGAATGCGCCGCGGGGCAAACCTGCGGCAACGACCTCGTGTGCTCTGGCTGAGCTGCTGATCGCGTTTATTCCGATTCATGATGAGGCACTGAAATGATGAAGACGAAGCTCGTTGGTGCGTTCGCCGTCGCCCTTGTCGCTAGCTCCTGTGTCGTCGACCCCGTGGCCGCGGACGGTGAGGGCGAAGGCGAAGGCGAAGCTGCAGAAGGCGAGGGCGAAGCAGCAGAAGGCGAAGGCGAAGCAGCCGAAGGCGAGGGCGAAGGTGAGGGCGAAGTCGACCCCGCCACCCTCGACCACTTCAGCTTCTTCGTGACGAGCCTTGCCGCCCTGCAAGACCTCTCGGGAAGTGCCGAAGGCTTTGGTGGCGACCTGCGCTTCGGCGAGACCGGCGTTGGTTCGGGGCTGCGTGGTGCAGACCTCATCTGCGCGACCATCGCCGAGCGCAGCATGCCCGGTGCATCGGCGAAACAGTGGCGTGCGTTCTTGAGCGCCAGCGCCGACGAGAACGGCGACGAAGTGCGCGCGATCGATCGCATCGGCAGCGGCCCCTGGTACGACCGCCTGGGCCGCCTGTTTGGCAACACGCCCGACGAGCTGCTCGCGATCCGGCCGCCCAACGCTGACGCGGCGATCAAGAACGACTTTCCCAACGAAGATGGCGTGCCGAACCACGCGCCCGACCCGGTGCAGGGCGAGGTGGACAACCACGACATGCTCACGGGTACGGGCACCGACGGCGGCGTCTACAGCTCGACGGCGACGTGCGACGACTGGACCAGCACGACGTTCGATGGTCGTCCGCGCGTGGGTCACTCCTGGCCACGCAGCGGGGGAGGCGGCGGCCCCGGCGGTCCTGGTGGCGGAACGATCAACAGTTGGATTTCGTCGCTCGACGAGTCGGGCTGCGCGCCAGGGGTCGCCCTCATCGAGAACGGCCCACCCGACTACAGCCAGGACACCGTCGGTTCGGGTGGTGGCTATGGCGGCTTTTACTGCTTCGCGCTGATTCCCTGATCGACAACGACGTCGACGACGATTGCCGCGGCTCGCCGCGCTGAACGCACACGGGCGCGACCGCACGTCGCACCGTCTGGAGACCTGCATGCGCCCGTTGCTTCTTGTGTTTGCGTTGGCGTTCGTTGGCTGCGTCGGGCGTGCTGACGGCGAAGGCGAAGGCGAAAGCGCCGAAGGCGAAGGAGAAGGCGAAGGCGAAAACGAAGCGGCCGTCGAGGGCGCGTGCGTCGTCGACGTCGACAACGCTCCCGACTTCCTCGCCGAGGTGGCCTGCACCGCCGACTTCCAGGCCCTGGCCTCGACACCGATCGACGAGACGTTGCCTGGCGCGCGCTCCGTGAAGGTGGTGCTCGATCGCGCCGACAACAACGCGCTGTATTTCCAAAACAGCGTGCGCTTTCAGATTCACCACGACTTCGTGTCGACGCATCTGTCGGGCAATGGTTTACCCGTGGTGCCAGACCTCGAGACCTTCAACACCACCGAGTATTTCAGTCCCGAACGCCGCTTCGTCCTCGGCGCGGTCACCTTCTACGAGGCCATTGGCGCCTGGGCGCTGGAACTCTCGCCGTACGACACCGCGTCGGCCGACCTGATCGAGGTGCTGTTCAACACCGTGAGCGATGCAGCGTTCTTCGGTCCGGCGTTGCGATTTCATCCAACATCGAGCGCGCTCGAAACGGTCGCTGCCCAGTTGAGTGACGACGTGGAAACGGTCACCACCAACGAACTCTACAACGGCATTGACTACCAGCCGCTCTCGCTTGGCACCGCCATCGGTCGCCTGCGTTTTCAAACGGCCGACGAGATCGATGCGGGCTTGTACCTCTCGTACGAAGACATCGTCGTCCTCGACCAGGCGCCCAACGACATCTCGGTGGTGCAGGGCTTGATCACCGAGGAGTTTCAAACGCCGCTGTCGCACATCAACGTGCTCTCGCAGAACCGGCGCACACCCAACATGGGCCTGCGCGGCGCGATGACGAACGCCGAGCTGCGCGCGCTCGAAGGCCAGCTCGTCGAGTTGTCGGTGACGTCGTCGAGTTACACCGTGCGCGCAGCGACCATCGAAGAAGCCGAAGCCTTCTGGATCGCCCACGCGCCTGCTGCTGTGACGTTGCCGGTCAACGACGTGAGCGTCACCGAGCTTGTGCCCCTCGACGAGGTCACCGCCGAACCCGGCGACGGCGAAACCCTGCGCGACAGGATCAAAACCGCGGTGCTCGCGTTTTGTGGCAAGGCCGCGCACTACTCGGTGCTGCTGCGGACGGCCGATGTGCCGATCAAAAACGGCTTCGCAATTCCAGTGTATTATTATGACAAGTTCATGCGCGACAACGGCTTCTACGACCGCGCCACCGACCTGGGCGAAGATCCCGATTTCAGGGCCGATCCGGCCGTTCGCGATGCGGCGCTGGCCGAAATGCGCAATGATATGATGATTGGCCGAATCGATGCCGATTTCCAGGTTGCGCTGCAGGCAAAACTCGCCGCCGAATTTCCCACAGGCAAGGTGCGCTTTCGCACCAGCACCAACAGCGAAGACCTCGAAGGCTTCCCCTGTGCCGGCTGCTACGAATCGCACAGCGGCGATGTCACCGACTTCGACGACGTGCTCGATGCGATCCGCGAAACGTGGTCGAGCGCGTGGTTGTTTCGCACCTACGAGGAGCGCACCTACTACGGCGTTGACCACAACACGGTGGGCATGGCGCTGATGGTGCACGAGAACTTCCCCGACGAAGAAGCAAACGGCGTGGCCATCACCAGCAACATCTTCGACGACAGCGGCCTCGATCCCGCGTTCACAGTGAACGTGCAGTTCGGTGGTGACGCCGAGGTGGTGCACCCGCCGGCGGGGGTGAGCAGCGACCTGCTGCTGCTCTACTTCACGCAGCCAAACCAGCCGACAACGTACATCTCGCACTCGAGCCTGATCGCCGCGGGCAGCACCGTGCTCACCAACAGCCAGTTGCACGAGCTGGGCGTTGCCCTCGAAGCGATCCACGAGCGCTTCTCGCC
>JBIKRQ010000165.1:0-13235 GCA_044349155.1 Myxococcota bacterium | reverse complement strand
GTTGCAGCACGCGACGACGTCCACTGCGGCACAGAAACGGTCGGCGTCTGCCGGCCGTTTCGCTTTGCCGCCGCGGGTGGGCCGGGATTGCCAGCCATTGCCAGCCCGGCCTGTTATGACCACAGCTTGCACGCGAAGAGTTCGACGGAGGCAGCGACGTGTTCGGCATCGGAATGAGCGAAATGCTGATCATCTGCGGCGTGGCCTTGTTGGTCTTTGGGCCAAAGGAGCTGCCCGAGATCGCGAAGAAAATTGCCCGCGGCGTGCGCGAAGTCAGAAAGGCCTCCGACGACCTGCGCAAGAGCATCGACCTCGACGACGAGCCGCCACGTCGGCCCAAGCCGCCCCCGCTGCGCAGCGAACCCGAGCGTGCCGACCGCGAGCTCGCGCCAGCGATCACCGGCTCCGTGCTCACGCAAAACGCCGACGGCCTCGACGCGGTCGACGCATTCGACACCCCCGCCGACGACGACCACGACGAATTCGGCCGCCTGCGCGTGCGCCCCGTGATTGCCGCCACCGCCGGTCAGCGCGACGAGCGCAACACCGAGGAGCACGTACCGGTGCTGCAATCGGCTCAGCCCATTGGTGCGCACAACCTCGACGACGATGAGCCCGCGGTCTCGCCTGCTGAGGTGGCCCGTGGATGACAAGGAGTACACCCTCGTCGAGCACCTCGCCGAGCTGCGCAAGCGGCTGGGCTATGCGGTGGCGGGCGTGCTCGTCGCCACGGTGGCGGCCTTCGTCGTCTCGGAGCAGCTGCTGCACCTCCTGCGCGACCCGATGGAAACCGCGTTGCGTGCCGTGCATGGCGACACGGCAAAGTTCATGGTCACCGGGGCCGCCGAGTACATCATCTGCCAGATGAAGGCGGCGTTGGTGGCGGCGATCTTCATCGCAAGCCCTTGGATTCTCTACCAAATCTGGCAGTTCGTCGCCCCGGGCTTGTTCGACCACGAGCGCCGCTACGCCCTGGCGTTCATCTGGGCGGGCGCGTTGTTTTTCTGCGCCGGCGGGGCCTTTTGCTACCTCGCCGTCTTCCCCTCGATGTTTGAATTTCTCGTGAAGAGCATCCCGCCCGACATCGCGATGATGCCGAGTCTCGAGGAGCACTTCTCGTTCACGCTCAAGATGCTGCTGGCGTTTGCCGTGGTGTTTGAGACGCCAGTGTTCATCTTTGTGCTGTCGATGGCGGGCATCGTCGACCCGCGCACGTTGGGCCAGTACCGCCGCTACGTCGTCGTCATCGCCTTGATCATTGGTGCGGTGCTCACGCCCACGCCCGACTGGTTCAGCCAGATGCTGTTGGCCGGCCCGATCATCGTGTTGTTCGAGGTGGGCGTGCTGGTGTCGCGGCTCGCGGTCACCATCGCTGGCAATCCGCTGTCCCGCGAAGCCCGTGCTGCGGCCCACGAGAAAAAGAATGAGCAGAAAAACGCCAAAGACGTCACGCCAACCTGACGACGCCACCGTCCACTTCGGGCAGTGGTGTGCGGGTTGCCCGATGTGGGCTGCAATGCCTTAGACTCCCCGCCAATGTCCGTTGTGGCCCTCACCCTCGTCGCCGGCGCAGCCCTTGCTGCCGGCACCGCCGTTGATGCCACTGCACGCACCGAGGCGCGCACGTCGTTTCTGTCAGCACCGGTGGCCGACGGCTTTTCGAACAACCTCACCGTCGTCGGCGTCACGCCCACGCTGCGTGCATCGCACCAGGGTGAAGGGCTGTTTCTCGACGCGAACTACGCGCCCAACGTCTCGGTCATCTACCCATCGTCCGAGCTGTTTCTCGTCATGCACCGCTTCGGTGGACAGGCGAGCTTCACGGTCTCGCCGCGGTTGCGCCTAGGCTTCGACCTCACGGGGGCCATCGGCGATCTCGACGCTGGTGCCGCCATCCGCGACCTCGGCAACTCGCGCGCGTCGGCCCTGCTTGGTGGTGGCCAGCTCACGCAGTTTCCGTTCGCGAGTGTGATCACCGGTGGCACCGTCGGCTATCGCCTCGACCCGCGCCTCACGCTCAACGTGAGCCTGCGCAACGAGGTCACGGGCTCGCCCACCACGTCGCCCGGCGAGCAAGCGCTGCTGCCCATGCAGGTGCGTCCGCAGGTCGATGTTGGGGGCACGTACCTGCTCACGCCCACCGATTCGCTCACGGCCGACTTCTCGCTGCGTTCGGCGTTTCTCGCCGACAAATACGGCACCATTGGCAACGGCGGCGGCTACGTGAACGCGATGCCGTCGGTCGCCTACAACCGCACCATCGCCAACGGCGTTGTCAGCACCACGCGCGCCGGCTGGGCCACCGCGATCGTCGACGAGGGCACCCAGCGCGACCTGCTGCTGCACGGCCTGCCGCTGCTCGACACGCGCCTGCAGGCCAGCGTGCAACTCGGTGGCGAGTCGGCCATCGAGGGCACGGTGCTGTTTGGCGTGTCGCCGTTTTCCGATCCCCTCGGCGGTCTGCTCGAAGAGCGCATCAGTGGTGGCGTGCAGGGTGCGTGGCGCGTCGATCGCAACCTGAGTTTCACGACGTCGATGTCGGCGTTTTCCACGCTGTACGCCGTCGGTGGCAACGCGCAGATCGCCCTCGAATCCAGCACCGCCCTCGGTGGCAGCGTCGGCGTTGGCTACAACATCACCGAGTGGATTGCGGTCACCGCCGAAACGCTGGGCACCAACCGTGTCGTCGTCGACAAGTTCGGCCGCCTCGCCGAGCTGCGCCCCGAGGTCACCTTCGTCATCGGCCTGACCGGCGCCATCAATCTGTTTCACGAGGGCGAGCGCCCCGCCGGTACCGACCCCCGTCCGGGTCGTGCGGTGGGCACGCGCCCGGTGAGTTTGCCGGGCAGCGCCAAGGCGTTCAAAGGCACGCGTGACGACGACGCGAAGGCCAAGAAGAAGGCCAAGAAGGGCGGGTTTGCCGCCGACAAAAAGAAGATCGATGCGCTCAACGACAGCCAGCTTCAATCGCTGCTGCAAGACGACAAGCTCCTTGGTGAAGCCGACCGCAAGGCGCTGAAGAAAGAGCTCGGCGAGCGCAAGAAGAAGGCTGCCGAAGCGCAGAAGAAGCTCGACGACGAGAAGCGCAAAAAAGACCAGAAGGCCAAGGCCTCTGAAACGCGCGAAGCCGAAGAGAAGAAGAAGGCGCTCGAAGAAGAAGCGCGCAAGAAAAAGAAGAAGAAAGCCGCGGCCGCGGCTGCTGACCCAACTCCTTGATTCTCAACCTGTTTTCGACCGAGGGCTGCCCATGACTTTTGCATCACGTCTGTTGCCGCTGTGCCTGTTGCCATTGAGCGTGAGCGCCTGCGTGGTGCCGATTGGCGGTGCCGAAGTCGGCGACCTGCGCGTCACCTGGTCGTTTGACGGGTCGCAGCGCTGCGCTGAAGTTGGCGTCGACAACGTCACCGTCCAGCTCATCGAAGAAGGCAAAGAAGGCGAAGGGGCACGCGCCTTTGGCCTCACCGCCGAGTGTATTGCGGGCTCGATGGTCATCCCCGACGTCGTCGCCGGCAAGTACACGATGACCGCCGTGGGCGAGGGCGAAGTCGCGGTGTTCAACAACGGTGTTGGCGCTGTGGTCGAGGTGCTCGCCAACGACGAAACCGCCGTCGAGGCCCCGCTCAAGCTGGCCAATGGCGAGGTCGTCAGCCGCATCGAGTTTCAGTACCGCTTCGACGGCGAGGCCCTGTGCAGCGCTGCCGGCGTGGCCACCATTCGCGCGCAGGTCATCGACGAAAACGGCATTGGCATCGCTGGCAGCGACACCGACTGCGTCGCGGGCCTTGCCGCTGTTGAGGGCATCCGCATCGGCAGCCACACCCTCGAGGTGCAAGCCCTCGACGGCGACGGCAACGTCTTGTTCGTCTCGCCCGCCGATCGCCGCGCGCTCACGGGGTTGCAGGCTGGTGAAACCCTGCGCCTCGACCCGATCAACCTCACCGCCGCCGTCGTCGACGCCACCGTCCGCTACACGTTTGGCGGCGTGCGCTTCTGTGCTGCGGCTGGCGTGGCCAATGTGCAGGCGCAGTTGATCGACAGCGCCACCGACGTCGTCATCGACGGTCAAAACGTTGAGTGTGTCGCGGGCCGCATCGAGTTCTTGAACGTGCCGGCCGGCACCTACGACCTCCATCTCGACGGCATCGACGGCAACGATGAAGTGCAGTTCACCAAAGACCTGCGCGACATCGAGTTCGCGGGGGCCACCAAAGACCTCGGCATCATCGACCTCGTGGCGTTGTCGTCGCAGGTCGAAGTGCGCTTCTCACTGCCTGCCAACGAGAGCTGCGCCAGCCTCGGCATCACCAACGTCGACGTGCAGATCACCGACGAAGACGGCGCCACCACCGGTACTGGTGTTGCCTGCATCCAGGGCCAGGCCATCCTCACGGGCCCCGCACCTGGTGGTGCCACCATCTCCATCGAGGGGCAGGTTGGCGAAGACGTCGTGCTCACGGCCTCGCAGCAGGTCAGCCTCGATCCCGGCGAAAACGAAGTCACCCTCGTGCTCACGCCCGTGCTCACGGTGCTCGACGTCAGCTGGAGCTTCAACCTCGTCGAGCAAAACGACGTGGCCGCTGGTGTTGCCCCGATCGACACGCCCACCACGTCGTGCCGCGATGCCGATATCGACAATGTGCTCGTGTCGGTGTCGCGCGGCACCACACTGCTCGATGCCGTCGTCACGACGTGCGACGACCGCCGCGTTGAGATCCCCGCCCTGCCGATCACGGGTGGCCCGGTGACGGTGAAGTACGAAGGCCTGCGCGAACAAGAAGGCGATTCGATCTTCGAGGTCACACGCACGGTGAACCTGGCGAACGCGCGCACGCTCGACACGGCGGTGCTTGCGCCCAGCATCGTGTTTGCGCGCGTGGTCTGGAACGGCGACTGCGGGGCCGCCAACGCTGCCACCGTCGACGTGCAGGTGAAGGCCAATGGTGTGACCGAGGCGGGCATCAACGTGCCGTGCGCGCAGGGCACGTCGGTCATCGCCATGCCGCGCGGAACCGAAGGCTCCACCGTGCTCATTTCGCTGCGTGGCGTCGACGGGCAGGGCGCGCCCCGCCCCACCGTCGAGACCGTGTTGGCCGACACCGACAACCCCGTCGTGCCGGGCATCAACACGTTCCGTTTCGCCGGCCCGCAGTGAGCGCCGAGCCTCGAAGAGAAACCCGCTTTGGGGTTTGTCGCCGAGGCGAGTCTCTTGAGGGGTGCGCGGGGAAACGTCCCCGCCGAATACATTGAGCGTCGTCGCTGACGGCACAACGCCCGCGTTTCGCGGGCGTTTGCTTTTTGCGCGTTCGCCGTGGCGCACGGCGGGCAGGTGGCTACGACGACGTCATGGAGTTCGTCACCGTCACCTGTCCGTATTGCTTCGAGTCCGTCGAGATGGAGCTCGATCCCCAAACCGTGGGCGAGCTCGTTCACGACTGTGCGGTGTGCTGTAACCCATGGCGCGTGATCGTTCGTCGGCGACGCGATGGCACGCCCCGCGTCGAGGTCGACCGCGCCGACTGAGGGCCTGCGGCGAACGCGCGTAACACACCGCGGCATCGCTGGATGGTCGCTGTCGACGACGATGACGCGTGCTACCCGACCCCAAGTCCAAGGAGCACCAGATGTCGTTTGCAAAGCCAGGCACCGGCGAGACCGACTACGAGCGCTACATCCGCACCGCGGAACTGCTGCAGCTGCAGAAGCACACAAGTGCGCTGGCGAACGACGACGAGCTGCTGTTTCAGGGCATCCACCAGTCGATGGAAATCTGGATGAAAGTCGCGGGCCACGAGCTCGTGAAGATCGCGCGCTTCATCGACGGCGACGACTTCTTCCGCGCTGCGCATCATCTGCGCCGCACCGCGATGATCGTCGACCACCTCAGCCACGCGCTGCCCGTCCTCGAGACGATGGCGCCCGCCGACTACCACGTGATCCGCCTGTCGCTGGGCCGTGGCAGCGGCCAGGACAGCCCTGGCTTCAACCAACTCCTCGCCGAGCTGCCAAACCTGTGGGCCCCCGCCGAACGCGCCCTCGAGCGCCACAGCGTGCAGCTGCTGCCGCTGTTCAAAGATCCGCACAGCAACACCCACCAGGGCCTGTTTCAGCTGTGCCAGGGCCTGCTCGAACTCGACGAGCGCTTCCAGCACTTCCGCTACATGCACCTGCAGCTCGCTCGTCGAGAAATCGGCCTCGCCGTCAAGTCGCTCAAGGGCGTACCGGCGCGCAACATGGAGCAGGGCGTGCTCAAGCCGTTCTTCCCAGCACTGTGGACCGTGGTCGAAGAACTGACGATCTCGACAAACCCGGTATACGGTTGACGAACCCGCCGCGGCGATACGCGCGAGCGCCGGGTCGCGGCCATGACGAAACAGAAGAAGCGGACCGCCAAGAAGCACAAAAACGTCCGACTCCCGTCGGTCCGTCGTCGTCGTGTGCGCATCAAGCCCCACAAGGGTCCCTTTCAGCTCGAGCTGCCGTTGCAGATGCCGCTGTTTCCCGTGCACACCGTGACGTCGTCGCCCGTTGAAGTGCCCGCGGTCGCTGCCTCTTCTTCGCCCGCCCCCATTGCTGCTCCCGCAACGCCCGCGGTGCAGCAGTCGTTGCTTGATGCCGGCATCGCCTCGTGAGCAGCCGCATGAGCAGCACACCGTCGTTGAACCTTGTGGCTGTGGGCCTTGGGCAGGCCGGTGGTTGGCTCGCCGCTGAGTGGCGTCGACGTGGCTATGCCGGTGTGGTGCTCAACACCGCCGCCAGCGATCTGCGCGGCCTCGAAGGCAACGGCATCGACGTCGACGCCGCCGACCTGCTCGACATTGGCCTCGACGGTGCCGACGGTGCGGGCCGCGATCCCTCCTTCGGCGGACGCTGCGTGCGCACCCACGCCGACGCGATCGTTGCCCTCGTGCGCGCCCGGTCTGCGGGGGCCGATGCGCTCGTGCTGATGGCGGGCCTTGGCGGTGGCACAGGCAGCGCCGTGGTCGACCTGATCGACGTGCTGCAGGTGCTGGATCTGCCCATGATCGTCGTCGCCACGCTGCCGTCGGCGGGCGAAAGCGGCATCGCGCAGGTGAACGCGGCGCGGGCCATCGACGGCATCGTGCGCGCCAACGTCGCGGGCCACATCTTCGTCGACAACGGCCGGTTGCTCGAGGCGTTTCCGGGTGTCGACGTCGTCAGCTACTTTCAAAAGGTCAACGCGCGGGTGCTGCAACCCCTCGACGAGCTCAACCGGCTCAACGCGCGCGCTGACTTCAAGAGCCTGAAAACCTTCGACGGCGAAGACCTGCGCAAGGTGCTGTTGTCGTCGGGCTCGCTGCTCGTGCACACGGCGCGGTTGCGCGAAGGCGTGCTCGCGGCGTCCGACCTGCTCGAAGTGGTCGACAAGGCCGTCGACGGCGGCGACCTGTTTGCCAAAGGCAGCAGCATCGACACCGTCGCCTACGCCGCCGTCCTCGTCAGCGGCCCGGAAAAGGTGCTCAAAACCACGCCGATGCAGGTGTTCGAAGACCTCGCGGTCGAGCTGAAAAAGCGCACCAACGGCGGTGCCGCGTTCGACGGCCTGTACGTCAGCGGCGACGACCAACCCCTGCGCTGTTGGGTGCTGCTGTCGTCGTTGGGCATGCCACGGCGCGTGCTGCAGCTGGTTGAGCGCGCGGCCGCCGATGGTGCAGCCCTCGCCAAAAAAATCGCCCGCGATGTGCCCGTGCTCGACGTGGGCGTGCTCGATGGCTTGTCGCTGTTTCGCGGCAGCCGTGGTGCCGGGTCGTTGCCGCCCATGCCTGCCACGTCGTCGATGGCCGCGAACACGTCGCTGCCGCCCATGCCGGTGAGAGCGCCTGCTCCCTCCATGCTCGACACGCCGTTGCCCGTCACAGCCACGCGCGAAGCAGTGCCGTCGATGCCGCGGCGAGCCCCAGCCCCCACCGAGCTGTTGTCGGTTGTCGACGTCGACGTAAGCCGGTTGCCATCGCTGCTCGAGCCCGGCGCGCTGCTGCCACCGCCGGGCCTCGACAACTCGAGCATCCCGGGCCTGTCGCCCGGCGTGCCGCAGGTCGGCGAGCGCACGATGGAGGGCGAGCCACCGGGTACTGCCGTCGTTGATTCGCTGTTGGTGGGCCCCCACGCCGAGATGGAATCTGCGGTGGCGCGCTACAAGGGCGGCGACAAAAAGACCAAAGAGCGCATCGGCCGCAAGTGGCTCGAAGACAGCCGCGACCAGGACCTGCAGGTGCGTCTGCTTGCCGTGATGGCGATGGTCCAGGTGCAAGACGGCGCCTTCCGCCGCGCGCTCACCCGCTGCAGCAACGACGACAACGGCGAGATCGCCCGCCTGGCCATCGCCGGCCTCGACGCGCTGGGCGACGTGCCGGGCGTCGACTGACGCCACCGGGGGCGGCTACCGTCGTGTCATGTTTGTCGTGACACTGACCTACACCGCCCCACTCGCCCATTGATTGGCGGGGAGGTTTCCCCGTTCTCTTCGAGGCTCAATCGATGCGCACCTCGACGCGCACCGCAGCTGGCTCAGCGAGGCCTCCGCAGCGGGCCTCTTCGCCGCCTCGGGCCGGCGGTGCCGCGCGTGGGCGGCATCCTGGCCACTGGCGAGCGGGCGGCGCTCGACGCCATGCTGCAGCGCGATCCGTTCGCCCGCGCCAACGTCGCGACCTACGACGTCATCGAGTTCGTGGTCTCCACCGCCGCTGATGACCTGCAGCGCTTGTGCGAGCTGTAGTCAGCCGCCAACGACAGCGAGGAGCTGCTGGGCCGCGCTGACGCCTTCGTCCCACTGGCCGCGACGGGCGCGATCGAGCGCCTTGCTGAGCGCAGCGGCGGCGTCGCCACGACGACCCAGGGCCACCAGGGTGCGCCCCAGCTGCTGGTGCAGCCGCGCTTCGAGCACCGGGTCACCGACCTGCTCGGCCAGGCTGATGGCGCCTTCGGTGTCGACGACGGCGGCGTCGAGGTTGCCCTGCGCCTGCTGCAACGCCCCCATCAGTGCACGCGCTTCGGCCTCGGCCGCCACACGCCCGGCACGGCGGGCTTCTTCGATGGCGGCAGCGAACGCCTGACGCGCCGGCTCGAATTGCCGCTGTCGCAGCCCCAGACGGCCCAGGAGGAGCAAGCCGTCGTAGGCCCGCTCCCTGATGCCGGGCACACGCGACAAGAGCCTGAGGGCCTCCTGGAGCTGCGAGAGGGCACTGTCGGCATCGCCGCGCTGTTCGAGCACCGAGGCGAGGTCGATGAGCACCCCACCGGCGACGGCCTCGTCGGCCTGGCTCTGCAGGGTTTCCAGGGCTTCGTCGAGGCAGTTTTCGGCCTCGGAGAACCGCTTGGCGCGCGCGAAGGCGAGGCCACGCTGACGAAGGGCCTCGACCCGCGCGTGAATGGCCAGCAACGGCGGCACGCTTTTGAGCACGGGCGCGGCGATGTCGATGGCTGCCGCTGCATCCACCTCAGCCATGGCCGCGGTGGCTGCCGCGGCCGAACGCAGCACGCGCGCTGCCTTGTCTTCGTCGCCGGGCTGCGACGACAGCAGCTTCCAGTCGTGGGCGAGCGCGCGCTTGTGGTGATCGGCAGCAAGCTCGAACAGCCCCAGCCCCGACGCGCGGGCCGCCACCAGCGCAGACACTTCTGCAGCACGCGGGCGTGCTTCAGCGGCGGTGAGATGCACGACAAGGCGCTCGCCAGCTTCGATGGTGAAGCGGCCTTCGATGTCTTTGCCGAGGGCGTCGGCGACACGCTGCTGCAACCGACGACCCTGCATCGCTTCGATGCGCGCGGGAATCGTCTCGAGCTCGACGGTGGACCGAAACGCCCACTGATCGTTGGCGAGCGGCTCGATGATGCCCATCTCGGCGAGACCACGCAGGGTGCCAGCGATGTCGCGCACGCCGTCGGCAATGCGGAACAACTGCGCGGGCTCAAACACCTGGCCGAGATGTGCCGCCGCCAACAACAACGTTTGTGCCTCGGCGGGCAACGTGGCGTGGTTGGCGTGGATGAGCACGGTCGGGTTCGGCGGCAACCCGAGCTTGTCGACGTCGCCGTTGACGGTCATGCCCATGCTGTTCGCGGCGAGTGCTCGCATCGTGGCCAGCTGGCGCAGCACCAACGTGAGCACCAACGGGTTGCCCAGCGAACGGCTCACCAAAAAGCCCGCGAGCGGCTCGAGCACCGGCGCACCGAGCAGCAAACCGCCCACAGCGACGACGTCGGCCGGCGACAACGTGGTCAGTGTGACCCGCTTGGCCATGGGCAGCACGCGCTCGCCCTGCACGGGTCGGCCCGCGGTGATGACGGCGACGCGGTGCTCGCCAAGACGTGCAGCAAGCTCGGCCAGCAGCTCGAAGCTTTGGCTGTCGCCCTTGTGCAGGTCGTCGACGAACAGGCCGATCGGCGCGCGCTCGGCGAGCTTCTCGAAGAAGGCCAGGACGCTGGCTTTGAGCACCGCCCGACGGCGTGGGGCCGGCACATCCTGCAGGGCGTTGTCGCCTTCGTCGTCGATGACCGCCTTGATGCGCGCCGCGTACGCCGGCGACAAACCGCACAGATCGACGGCACGCGTCCAGGCGCCCGACAAGCGTTCGCGCGCCAACAGCTCGAGCGACACGGTGCGCACGAGTTGGCGAAGCACGTCGAGGGCGAGGGGTTCAGCCACGCGTGCGCCACGGGCAAACCCGCACAAGAAGCCGCGGTCGCGCGCAAACGCGAGGCCCACCTCGAGCAGCGCGGTTTTGCCGATGCCGCCGTCGCCCAACAACATCACCTGGCGCGCGCGCTTTTGGTGTTCGACCTCGTCGAGCGCGGTGTCGAGCACGGCCACTTCGGTGGCACGCCCCACCAGGCGACGAGGCAGGGCGAGTTCGTGGGCGATGACGCTGGTGCCATCGCGCATGGGCACGCTGGCCGAGCGCGTCGTGGGCGGCTCGCCACCCTTGACGCGGGCGAGGTCGACAATCACCGCCGAACCTGGCGCGCAGTTGTCGACGAGGACCTCGCCCATCTGCTTGAGGCGATTGAGCTGCTCAACAGCGGTGGTGTCGGCGGCCACACCAAGGCGCAGCAGCACGTCGTGACCGGCGCGGGCGGCGGCGCGGACGTTGGCGCGCGCGAGGGCGACCGCGGTGGTGATGGCTCCGTCGCCGACAAACGCCAGCGAGAAGCGACCACTGGCATGCTTTTCGGCGACCGAGTGGTGGCGTGCGGCGAGGTCGTCGACGACGGCGAAGGCCGCTTTGCGCGCTTCCTCGTCGGCCGCCACGACCTGGCCGTTTTTCAACATCTCGACGAGCCCCGACACCACCGCGAGCTCGACGGTGGGCAGCACCACATTCGATGGCGTGCCCAGGGGTGTCGCACCCATGTTGAGCGGCAGCGATCCCTTCGGACCGAGGAACGGGTTGTTGACGGCAGGGCCGGTGCCCGAGCCCGCACCCGGGTTGCTGTCGTCTTTGCGAACGACGCCGGTGCGCACCGAGGTGGCCCCCATGACGTCGACGCGGGGGACAACGCCCGTGGGCACCCGGGTGGTGGCGGCGGGCGTGCCCTGCGGTGCCGGTGTGGCCGCTGGGGTGCCCGTAGCGCCCAACGGCGTGACGGCACTGCCGCACACCCGGCAGAAGCGATCGCCACCCTGCGCTGGCGTGCCGCACGAGCCACAAAAGCTCGCGCTCGACGCCGAAGGCGTGCCCGAAGCCGACCCAGGCGGGTTGCTGCCGTTGGCGGATTGCGGCGGTGTCGACGTCGATGGTTGGTTGCGGACTGGGGCTTCGACCCGCGGTGTTGACGCCAGCTCCTTCAAGCGCGCCTGCAACTCGCCGCCGACGGTGGCGCGGATCAGCTGCTGGGCGGCGTTGTCGGGCGACTTGTACTGCTCGAGCACCCGACGCAGGGCTGTGGCCGCGTCGCTCAAGCGGGCGAAGCGTTCGACGGGCTCTTGCGCCGTCATGCGCAACACGATCGTGTCGAGCTCTTTGGGCACGTCGCCGACGAGCGTTGAGGGGGCCGGGATTTTCTCCTTGAGGATGCGCATGAAGACCTGCGCAGCGCTCTCGCCGACGAACAGGCGCCGTTGCGTGAGCATCTCCCAAAACAGCACACCGAGAGAGAACTGGTCGGCCTTGGGCTCGACGGGGGCACCCTTGATCTGCTCGGGCGCCATGTAGCCAAGCTTGCCCTTGAGCAGGCCCACTTCGGTCTTTTGCAGGCGGTTCTCAGCGACGGCGACACCGAAGTCGACGACCTTGGTGAGCCCGTCAGAGCGGACCATCAGGTTGTGCGGGCTGATGTCGCGATGCACGACGCGCAGCGGGCTGCCGGTGGCATCGGTGGCGACGTGGGCGGCGTCGAGGCCGAGGGCTGCTTCACGCACAATGTGCGCTGACGTGAGCGGCGGCAGGCGTTTCTTGTTGTCTTCGCAGAACTTCAACAGGTGCGAGACGTCGACGCCGTTGATGTACTCCATCGCGATGAAGTACTGGTCTTCGTACTCGCCGACGTCGAGGAGCGCGCACACGTTGGGGTGGTTGATGCTGCCCAGAATGCGCGCTTCGTCGAGGAACTGCGCGAGGGCCTGGTCGTCGGCGGCCAGCTGCGGCAGCAGGCTTTTCAAGATCACGAGGCGATCGACGACGCCGGTCTGACGAGACAAGAAAATCTCGCCCATGCCGCCGACGGCGAGGCGGCGGACCACCTCGTATTTTCCGAAGACGCGAACACCTGGACCAACCATGACGGCGCCGACTGTACGAGGGCTTCGGCGCAAATGCGACGTCAACGTACAAGCGTCTCGCGTCGGCCACCTGTCCGCGTCGTGACGACGTGCGCGCCGGTTTTGCCGCTTGCTCTGCCCGATCGGCCTGCTACATCGATCGTGCGCGACGAACACCGCGCACACTTTCACCCCGACGGCCGCTTCTCCGCGACCCGACGGCCACAACCGAAGAGGGACAGCGATGACGGCGACAAACGACCCCGGCAAGAAGCGCGTCAACACCCGCGGTCGCAAGCCGCCCGAGGTGGTTCGTCCCCAGGTCAAGCCCGCTCCCGCTGGTCCTCCGCAACGTGCCCACCAGCATGGTCCGTCCCACGGTGCTGTTTTCGTCGGCGGCGCGCGCAACGAACACGGCACCCGCGTCGCTCGTCGTGTGGCGTGCGGTCGTTGCGGCAGCGAAGACCACGTCCCCTACGTCCCGAAGGACCAGTCGCGCGCGTTGTGCCGCAACTGCGCTGCC
>JBIKRQ010000561.1:0-3564 GCA_044349155.1 Myxococcota bacterium | reverse complement strand
ATGTCGATGCGCAGAAACCCGATGCCCAGCGTCTTGGCGAGCTGCTTGGCGACCTCGGTTTTGCCCACGCCTGTCGGGCCCGTGAACAAGAAGCTGCCGATGGGTTTTTCCACTTCGCGCAAGCCGGCGCGCGACATCTTGATGGCCATCGCGACTTGATCGATCGCTTTGTCTTGCCCGAACACGACCTTCTTCAGGTCGCCCTCGAGGCCCTTGAGCGCCTGCTTGTCGTCGACCGAGACCTGCTTCGGCGGGATCTGCGCCATGCGCGCCACGGTCTCTTCGATGTGCTTCTCGGTGACCACCGGCGTCGGGTCCCCCTCAACGCGCGGCTTGAGCTTGAGGCCCGCGGCGGCTTCGTCGATGAGGTCGAACGCTTTGTCGGGCAGCTTGCGATCGTGCAGGTGCTTCGCCGACAGCTTCACGGCCGCTTCGAGCGCGCCCTGGTCGTAGACGACGCCGTGGAATTCTTCGTACTGCTTCTTCAAGCCTTCGAGGATCTGGATGCACTCGGCTTCCGATGGCTCGTCGACGTCGATCTTCTGAAAGCGACGGGCGAGGGCGCGGTCCTTTTCGAAGTACTGGCGGTACTCCTTGTAGGTGGTGCTGCCCATGCACCGCAGCTTGCCGCTTTGCAGGCCGGGCTTGAGCAGGTTGCTCGCATCCATCGAGCCGCCCGAGGTGGCGCCGGCACCGACGATGGTGTGGATCTCGTCGATGAACAGGATCGAACCAGGCTTCGCCTCAAGCGCCTTCACCACCGCCTTCAAGCGGTTCTCGAAGTCGCCGCGGTAGCGCGTGCCAGCGAGCAGTGCGCCCATGTCGAGGGAGAAGACCTCGGCGTTTTTCAGCGCATCGGGCACGTCGCCAGCGACGATCTTGCGCGCGAGTCCCTCGGCGAGGGCTGTTTTGCCAACGCCGCTTTCGCCAACAAACATCGGGTTGTTCTTGCGACGACGACACAGCACGTGGATCGTGCGCAGGATTTCCTTCTCGCGGCCCACAAGGGGGTCGAGGCGGTTCTCCTTCGCTTCCACGTTCAGGTTGAGGCAGAACGCCGACAGCGGATCGCCGCTCGCAGCACTGTCCTCGTCGTCACCACCGCCCATGGGGCCGCCACCAGCGCCAGCGCCCTCTTTGCGGCCGGGGGCGTTGCCGTCGGAGCCCAGCAGCTTCGACACGCCGTGCGAGATGTACGAGACCACGTCGAGGCGATCGACACCGGCCTGCTTCAGCAAGAACGCGGCATGGCTGTCGTCTTCGGCGTAGACGGCGACGATGACGTTGTAGCCCTTCACCTCGGGCTTGCCCGCACCAGCGACGTGCATGATCGCCCGCTGCACCACGCGCTGAAAGCCACGGCTCGGCGCGACTTCGGCTTCTTCGTCCTCGTCGACCACTTCGACGTCTTCGCTCAAGAACTTCTCGAACGCCGCCTTCAGCTCGGGCACGTTGGCGCCGCAATGCTTCAGCACGTTGGCGGTTTCGTCGTCGTGGAGCAGCGCGAATGTGAGGTGCTCGACCGTCGCGTACTCGTGGCGACGTCGGTGCGCGTCGTTCAGCGCGACGCGGATCGCGATCTCGACGTCTTTGGACAACATGGCTGCTCCCTCGGAAAAACTCGAAAACCAGCAAAAACCAGCAAAGATCGAATGCGAACAGAAGATGCACCATCTGGTCTGTCGTTGCGCAGGCGCCGCATTCCGCTGCATCTCGCGCTGAGACATCGGCACACCGATCCGCACACACATCGGCGCGACGCCGGTGGCGACAAGGGTCTGTCGACACAACCTGGGCAGATTCCCTGAACGCCTGTTGCGTATTGCGCGGTCTTTCGTACATCGCCGCCCATGACCGAGCTGCAGCACATCCGCGTCAAGGGCGCCAAGGTTCACAACCTCAAGAACGTCGACATCACGTTGCCGCGCAACAAGCTGGTGGTGCTCACCGGCCTGTCGGGCTCGGGCAAGTCGAGCCTGGCGTTCGACACGATCTACGCCGAGGGCCAGCGCCGCTACCTCGAGTCGTTGTCGTCGTACGCGCGCCAGTTCCTGCAGATGCCCGACAAGCCCGACGTCGAGCACATCGAGGGCCTCAGCCCAGCGATCTCGATCGAGCAGAAGACGACGTCGAAGAATCCGCGCTCCACCGTCGCCACGGTCACCGAGATCTACGACTACCTGCGGTTGCTGTACGCGCGCATCGGCAAGGTCTTTTGCTACCAGTGCGGCAAGCCGATCGTGTCGCGGTCGTCGACGCAGATCGTCGACGAGCTGATGACGCTGCCCGAGGGCACCAAGCTCAGCATCCTCTCGCCGATCGTGCGCGGTCGGAAGGGCGAGTACAAAAACGAGCTGAAGGAGCTGATGAAAGACGGCTTCTCGCGCGTGCGTATCGACGGCGCCACCGAGATGCTCGACGAGCTCGCCAACAAAGACTGGGGCAAGCTCGACAAGCAAAAGAAGCACACCATCGACGTCGTGGTCGACCGTGTCGTCGTCAAAGCCGATGCACGTGCGCGTGTGGCCGACGCCGTTGAGCTCGCGGTCAAGAAGGCCGAAGGCCTCGTCGCCATCATCCGGCACGACGCCAAGGGCGACGTCGAGGAACTGCACAGCACCAACTTCGCCTGCGTCGACTGCGGCATCAGCTATCCCGAGCTTGAGCCCCGCATGTTCTCGTTCAACGCGCCGCAGGGGGCGTGTCAGGCCTGCAGTGGCCTCGGCGAGATCCAGAAGTTCGACGAAGCGCTGCTCGTTCCCGATGGCGCGCTCTCCCTCGACGACGGCTGCGTGAAGCCGTGGTCGGGCCCCTGGGCCAGCTACTACATCCAGATGCTCGCCGCGGTGGCGAAGGACATGAAGTTCAAGCTGTCCACGCCGTGGAAGCAGCTGCCCAAGCCCGTGCGCGACGTGATTCTGTACGGCACCGACAAGGTCTACAGCTTCAAGCTCGCCGCCGAGAGCAGCGGCAACGAGTACAACTTCAACAAGGCCTTTGAGGGGGTCATCCCCAACCTCGAGCGCCGTTTCAAAGAGACCACATCCGACGGCGTGCGCTCTGAGCTCGAGCGCTACACGAGCAAGCGCCACTGCGAAGAATGCGACGGCGCGCGCCTGCGCAAAGAGGCCCGCTTCGTCCGCGTCGGCGACATGTCGCTGAACATGCTTGTGGGTCGCAGCATCGCCGATGCCCGCCACCACTTCTCGACGTTGAAGCTCGACGCGCGCGACGCCCAGATTGCGGCCGCAGTGCTCAAGGAGATCCTCGCGCGCCTCGACTTCCTCGTCGCCGTGGGACTGCAATACCTCACGCTCGATCGCTCGACGGGCACGTTGTCGGGCGGTGAAGCGCAGCGCATTCGCTTGGCGAGCCAGATCGGTTCGGCCCTTGTCGGCGTGCTCTACGTCCTCGACGAACCCAGCATCGGCCTGCACCAGCGCGACAACGAGAAGTTGCTGCACACGCTGCAGCACCTGCGCGACCTCGGAAACACCGTCCTCGTCGTCGAGCACGACGAAGACACCATCCTCGCGGCCGACCACCTCGTCGACATGGGCCCGG
>JBIKRQ010000562.1:0-3564 GCA_044349155.1 Myxococcota bacterium | reverse complement strand
GTTGCTGTTCAACGCGTTTTCGATCCAGCCCGAGTTCGTCTACCGCGTGGGCCTCGGCTACGACGTCGCCACGCTCGTGTCGGGCCTGAGCAGTTTGCTCGTGTTTGGTGAGCTGTTTGGTGCCACCGCCGACAGCAACCCCTTCGGCCTCATCGACGGCAGCGCACCGTCAGACGCGGTGCGCATTCAAAACCACCTCGAGGCCCTGCTGGGCGCGCGCTACGCCCTGCCCCTGGGCTTCACCGTCGAGGGCGGCGTGGGCACCGGCCTGCGCGCGGGCTACGGCGCCCCCGACCTGCGCGTGTTCGCGGGCGTACGCTGGGGCATCGTCGACGACGACAAAGACGACGACGGCATTGTCGATGCCAAAGACGCCTGCGTCGATGTGCCCGAAGACGTCGACACCTTCGAAGATGCTGATGGCTGCCCCGACGTCGACAACGACAACGATGGCATTCCCGACGGCAGCGATCGCTGTCCGCTGGTGGCCGAAGACACCGACGGCTTCGATGATGCCGACGGCTGCATCGACCCCGACAACGACGGCGACACGGTGCTCGATGGCGACGACGCCTGTCGCGACCTCGCGGGTCTTGCGCGCTACAAGGGCTGCCCGCCCCCCGACAGCGACGGCGACACCTTCACCGACGACGTCGACGTGTGCCCCACGGTGCCCGGCATCGTCGAGAAAAAGGGCTGCCCGCAAGACGACAAAGACAACGACGGTGTCAAAGACGTCGACGACCGCTGCGTGGAGCAGCCTGGTGCCGCCAGCTTGAAGGGCTGCCCCGATCGTGATGGCGACACCGTGGCCGACCTCGACGACGCCTGCATCGACATCGCTGGTGTGCCTGCACTCGCGGGCTGCAAAGACACCGACGCCGATGGAATCGCCGACCCCGCCGACAAGTGCCCGACCGAGCCCGAGACCATCAACGGCCTCGATGATACCGACGGCTGCCCCGACAAGGGCAAGGTGTTGGTCGTCGTCACGAAGGACAAGATCGAGTTGAAGGAAACGGTGTTCTTCGACTCGGGCAAAGACACGATCCAGAAGCGCAGCTTCTCGTTGCTCGATCAAGTCGCCCTCGTGATGAAGGCGCACCCCGAGGTGAAAAAGGTACGCATCGAAGGGCACACCGACAGCGACGGTGCTGACGACAAGAACCTCGATCTCAGCAAGCGGCGCGCGAAGGCGGTGCTCACGGCCCTCGTCACGCGCGGTGTTGAAGCGGCACGCCTCGACAGCGAGGGCTACGGCGAAACGAAACCCATCGCCGACAACAAGACGAAGGCGGGCAAAGCCGAAAACCGCCGCGTCGAGCTGGCCATCGTCGAGCAATGATTCGCCTTCGCTGCCTCGTGCTCGTACTGCTGTCGCTGCGTGCGGCAGCAGCGCCTGCAACTCCACAGCCTGCAACGCCTACAACGCCTGCAGTGTCGACGACGGAGCCGGCCCCCGGAGCGTGGACGTTTGCGGGCGTGCCGCGGCTGACGCTGAACTCCGACGAGGGCATCGGCCTTGGCGTGCGCGGAACCTTCTACTGGCACCGTCACGAGCAGCGCCCCTACAAGACCGCGCTGACGTTTCAGGCGTGGGCGACCACCCGGCTGGTGCAGCACCACTTTGTGCGCGTCGATGCGCTCGATGCGTTTCAACTGCCGCTGCGCATCGAGGGCGAAGCGGGCCTGTTCTCGACGTTGACGCTGCCGTTTTGCGGCGACCCGCCCACCGCCACATGCGTCGACAGCAACGACACGCGCCTGCGCTCCACCGAACCGTACGGATCGCTGAACACACGCTTTCGTCTGTGGCGGCAACCGTTCTTCGGTGAGCAGCTCAAACTCGAAACGTTCGTTGGCTGGCGCGGCACCTACTACATCCCCGGTACGCTGTTTGACGACGACGGCGATGGCGCGCCCGACCTGTTTCCCTACCCCGGCTCGCGCTACGCCGCACAGTTTCCGCAGGGCGAGCCGGGCTTTGCGAGTGTGGTGCAAGCAGGCATCGCTCTCGACACCCGCGACAACGAACCCAACCCCTCACGCGGCTTCTTCGTCGACGCCAGCGTGCGCGGCAGCCATCCGGCCCTGGGCTCGGCGTTTGAGTTCGGCGGCGCCAACCTGACGGCCCGCTTGTACGCGCCAGTGGTGCCCTCGCGCACCGTGGTGGTCGCAGAGCGCCTGATCGTCGACGGGGTGTGGGGCGATGCGCCGTGGCGCGAGCGCGTACGGCTGGGCGGGCTCACAGAGAGCGTAGGCATCGGCGGACTCGACGTCGGCCGCGGCATTCGTCTGGGCCGCTACCCGGGTCGCCTGCGGTTGTCGTTGCAACACGAGCTGCGGGTCACGCCTCTGGTGCTCGACGTGTGGGGCAACAGCCTGGCGCTGCCGGTGGCCTTCTTCGTCGACAGCGGCGTTGCGGTGTTCAACGACGAAGCACCGCGGCTGCTGGTGGGCGGCGGAATCTCGTTTCGCGTGGTGTGGAACAAGACGTTCGTGATGCGCCTCGACCTCGCGGTGTCGCCCGAGGAACCCGGGCGACTGTCGGCGTACTCGGCCCCCAACCACCCATGGTGAGGGCCAGTCTGGTCAGCGGCGAACCCAGCGCATGCGATCGGTGGCGACAACGCGTGGCGTGCCTGGCGGCAGGTTGTTGATGTCGTCGAGCAAGGTATTGTCAAACACCCAACGCCGCCTTGGCGGTGTATAGATACATGGACTCACATCGGGATACGCGTCACCTCGAGCGGTGGAAAATACGCCATACCCTGAATTGACAAACCGCGAATTCCCACGCTCTGCTCGAAACAATGAGACCATCGAACCATTGATGTGCAACGGAACTGTTGAGCCCCAATTCTCAACAAAACGAGGGAAGTTGTTAACCCCACCACTCAGGTTTCCTACTGCAGATGACCCTGCATCCACGCACGCCGGGACATCGCCCATCAGCAAACTTGCATTGATAAAGGTCTCAAACGGCGCGGCGGTGAGCGAGCAGAAATTGGTAGGACCTGCTCCTGCTGTACCACTTCCGTCGTAGGGAACACGACCAGGCTGAACTGCACTCCATTGTGCCGTGTTTGTATAGGAAGAAGGCTGCCGATGAAAGCTATCCAGCGGCCCCTGATACTGAATCTCGGTAAAGCGTGACGACAGAATAGACACTGAGTCCGCAACCAGCGACACGCTCCCTGGAATACCCTGAAACACCGAGAACCCGCCGGAAATCGCCGCAGAATCCTGGCGCACATTGACGTCGCCATGAACATAGAGTCGGTTGTCCGTGACCAGCGTGAATCCACCAGCCGGCACAGATTGACCACGAATCAGCCGCACGGCGTTTTCCGGCCCAAGCGGCGTTGCACCAGCTCGAATGCATGGCGCGCTGAAGGTTGGCGTGGAAAACGCTGTCGGACGAGAAGCTGGGCGTCGTTCTGCCACATAGTCACTTGTCGTCAGACCACAGCTTGAGCCGTTTTTGAATGCAGCCGGAATATTCCCTGCACCAGCCGAAGGTAGACTACGATATTCTGCGGCGGACACCGCTTCGGTAACCGC
>JBIKRQ010000164.1:0-13254 GCA_044349155.1 Myxococcota bacterium | reverse complement strand
GCCGTGGTCGTGACCGTGGTCGTCGCCGCCGGCCTTCTTGTCTTCGGGCTTGTTGGCGATCATCGCCTCGGTGGTGAGCAGCAGACCAGCCACCGACGCCGAGTTCTCGAGGGCCGTACGGGCCACCTTGGTCGGGTCGATCACGCCAGCGGCGACGAGGTCTTCAAACTTCTCGCTGCGGGCGTTGAAGCCGAAGGTCGGGCTGGAGTTCTCAGCGACCGTGTTGACGACGACAGAGCCTTCCCAGCCGGCGTTCTGCGAGATCTGGCGCATCGGCTCTTCGCAGGCGCGCTTGATCAGCTTGATGCCGAAGTCCTGCTCGGTGTTGCCGGTCTTCAGGGTGTCGAGGGTGCGCGAGGCGCGCAGGAGAGCGACACCACCACCAGCGACGATGCCCTCTTCGACCGCAGCGCGCGTGGCGTGCAGGGCGTCTTCGACGCGGGCCTTCTTTTCCTTCATCTCGGCTTCGGTGGCGGCACCGACGTTGATGACGGCGACGCCGCCGGCGAGCTTGGCCAGGCGCTCCTGGAGCTTCTCGCGGTCGTAGTCCGAGGTGGTCTCTTCGACCTGGGCGCGGATCTGCTTGATGCGGGCCTGGATGTCGGCGGTCTTGCCAGCACCATCGACGATCGTGGTGTTGTCCTTGTCGACGGTGACGTTCTTCGCGCGGCCGAGGTCGGCGAGGGTGACGTTCTCAAGCTTCTCGCCGAGGTCTTCGGAGATGAGCTTGCCGCCCGTGAGGGTCGCGATGTCTTCGAGCATGGCCTTGCGGCGATCGCCGAAGCCAGGAGCCTTGACCGCGCAGATGTTGAGCGTGCCACGGAGCTTGTTGACGACGAGGGTGGCGAGGGCCTCACCTTCGATGTCTTCAGCGATCACGAGCAACGGCTTGCCGGCACCACGCACGGCCTCGAGGACGGGGAGGAAGTCCTTGAGGTTCGAGATCTTCTTCTCGTAGACGAGGATGTAGGGCTCGTCGAACGAGACTTCCATGCGCTCGGCGTTGGTGACGAAGTACGCGCTGAGGTAGCCGCGATCGAACTGCATGCCTTCAACGACTTCGAGGGTCGTCTCGAGGCTCTTGGCTTCCTCGACGGTGATGACACCTTCTTTGCCGACCTTCTCCATCGCCGACGCGATGATCTCGCCGATGGTCTCGTCGCCGTTGGCGGAGATGGTGCCGACCTGGGCGATCTCTTTGTGATCCTTGGTCGCCTTGGTCATCTTCTTGAGTTCGGCGACGACGTGGATCACGGCCTTGTCGATGCCGCGCTTGAGGTCCATCGGGTTGTGGCCAGCGGCCACGAGCTTGATGCCCTCGTTGTAGATGGCCTGCGCGAGCACGGTGGCGGTGGTGGTGCCGTCGCCAGCCTTGTCGGAGGTCTTGGAAGCGACTTCCTTGACCATCTGCGCGCCCATGTTCTCAAAGCGGTTCGAGAGCTCGATCTCCTTGGCGACGGTGACGCCGTCCTTGGTGACCGTGGGGCTGCCGAAGCTCTTGTTGATGATCACGTTACGGCCCTTGGGACCGAGGGTGACCTTCACGGCGTTGGCGAGCGTGTTCACGCCGCGAGCGATCTCGTTGCGGGCGTTTTGGCTGTAGTGGATTTCTTTGGCGGACATGGAGAACTCCGAAAAGCAGAGGGAACTGAGCCGCGAGGAGAAACCCGCTTTGGGGTTTGTCGCCGTGGCGAGTTTCTTGAGGGGCGGGCAGAAAGCAGAGGCGACGTCGACGACGCCGGCAGCTCAGCCTTCGAAGATCGCGAGGATCTCGTCTTCGCGCACGATCACGTGCTCAACACCATCGAGCGAGATGTCGTTGCCGGCGTACTTGCGGAAGAAGACGCGGTCGCCTTCTTTGACGTCGAGGGTCTTGACCTTGCCGTTTTCGAGGTGCTTGCCACCGCCGACGGCGACGACGACCGCCTCCTGCGGCTTCTCCTTGGCGGAATCGGGGATGAAGAGGCCACCGGCGGTCTTGGTCTCGGACTCGATGCGCTTGAGGAGCACGCGGTCGTTCAAGGGACGGAACTTCATGATCAGCTCCCAGATGGGCGGTATGGAGAAGCGTTGGCACTCGCGGCTGCAGAGTGCCAGCCGCTTATAGCCCTGCCCGGTCGACCGACAAGGCTGGATCTCGGCGCACGCCGTCGTCGCCGCGAGATCGGACGCTCCCCTGCGAGATGGGTGGTGGAACGAAAGCCATCTGTGTGCGCGACGGGCGATCTCTGCGCCGCGTTGCAGAGCGGTCGAGCCGGACGCTGCGTGTGGCAGGGGTGCTGCAGTGTTGGTGACGCCGCGGGAGAACCGGACTGCTGCGGTACCAGTCGGATGGGAGGCCAGCGCCCCGTGCAGGGGTGGGTCTGGCAAGGGTGCGCCCAGGCGATGGTGGGTGCACCTGGCGGACGCTGACGCAGGATTGGGCCCATGCTGCCCGGTCTCGTCGGAGCGTGCTCGGGGGAGGGCGCACGCATGCCGCCGCTTGGGTCACTCCCCAACGGGGAGGGCCCAACGGGCGGTTATTGCAGAATGAAAGAAGCGCCCGAAGGCGCCTCGTTCATCTCTTCTTGGCGGGCTTGGCCGGTGCCTTCTTGGCAGGCTTGGCCGGAGCCTTGGGGGCCGGCTTCTTGGCAGCCGGAGCAGGCTTCGCAGGCTTTGCGGGCGCCTTCGCTGCGGGTTTGGCGGGTGCCTTCGCGGCAGGCTTGGCAGGCGCCTTCGCTGCGGGCTTGGCGGCTGGCTTCGCCGGAGCCTTTGCGGGCGGTGGCGCTTTCGCCGCTGGCTTGGCCGGAGCTGCCTTCGCGGCCGGCGCAGCCTTTGGTGGCGGAGGAGCGGGCGCTGGCTTTGCGGCAGGCGGCGGCGGTGGTGCGGGCGCGGGCTTCGCGGCGCGGGGTGCCTTCTTCAGTTCAGCGGCGTGCGCCTGTTGAGCCTGCTGAGCAGCAGCCGCCTCAAGCCGGGCCTTCTGCGCGTCGGACTCGTTCTTTGGCACTGGCTTTGCGGTGCGGCGCTCGGCGATCGTCTCAGGCGCTACCTGCGGCCACAGCGTCTTCGACTTTTTCTCTTCCTTGTCGTTGCGCCACAGCAGACAGGTGATCTGCCCCTTCATCACGATGTCGTGGTTCTGGTTCTCAGCCCAGACGTCGACGTCAATGCGCGCTTCGCCGTTGTGCTCGTAGCGGTTCACCACGACGCCCTTGGCCGTCAGGATGTCGCCCGGCCACACCAGCTTTTGAAACGTGGCGGTCGACGTGAGCGCCCGACCGTTCTCAAGCCACTTCTGCACCGCCTCGACCGCGAAGCCCATGCTGGTCGCGCCGTGGGCGAATACCGAGCCGTAGCCGGCCGACTTGGCGAAGTCGTCGTCGATGTGCAGCGGGCTCCAGTCTTGTGCCGCGCCGGCAAACTTGGCGATCTGCACGCGGGTGACCGCAGGCTTCGACAGAGGTGCGACGGGGTCGCCGAGTTCGATGGTGTCCCAATACAGGCGAGGCATAGGCCCCTCACAATCATGCGGCGGCCATCAGGCCGCCTCGAAAAGAGATCAACGACGAGGAAAGCCACCGCGGATGGCGAGCACCCGCTGCGCCTCGAAGCGGACATCGCCCTTTTTGGCTGCGCCGACGACGTCGATGGTGACAAAGCCCATCGGGTTGCCGCCCACCTGCTGCTCGTACAGGTCGCGCAAGACGGTGGTGACGGTCAGTTCGTCGCCCGCACAGACCGGCACGAAGACCTGAACGTGCTCCTTGGAGTGCAGCACCTGCTTTGGCTTCAGCTCGAGCAGCGTGAGGATGTGGGCGTAGTCGCCAAGGCTCGCAGCGGCGCTGTGTGGCAGCAGCAGGCCCGGCAACCCGGCCGCCTTGGCGGCCTCGGGGTCTTTCGAAACGGGATCCCCCAGGTCGAGGGCGTCCACGAAACGCTGTATCAACCCCTGCTCGATAACGACCTGTTTTTGTGTCGTTGCTCCGAGATGCGCTTTGTGTTTCATCAGGCGCTGACTCCCTCACTCGCGTTCAATGCCAGCCAACAAATGGCGACTTGAACCATCGATCAGGGCCCTGGCAAGCGGCAACAGACCACTCACCGTTGAGCCTGCCCGCAGGGCTTGTGCCCCGAAATCCGCGATATTGCACCAGAAACGGCGCTTGACCGCGAACCAGGCGCCCACGCCTCGGCTGACTGCCGGGGCCATGGACCCCCGCAGGACCAGCCGCAAGCGCAGGTCAACGGGGTCTGAACGTGCAGCAAGGTGCACAAAGGCCGGACGGAAATCAAGTTTATTGCGCTTGACCGCAAGCACGGCCGATGTCAGGCGCCGCGCGCACACCTTCGGTCCGCGGTCAAGTTTGTCGGGCCTCGACGGCTCCAACTGCCTCAGGCACGAAGGGCGGGTGAGCATTCCACGCGGCTGGCTGACACGGGTTCTCGACGAGACGACGTCGATGTCGCTGGGCGCGCTCCGGGTGGCGTCGCCGTCGGTGAGCCGGCACCGGTTGGTGGCCTCGGTGGCGGCGGCGCATGGTCTGCACCTTGGCGCGCCACGGTTACCCGACGGCCGCTCGCTGGCCCGACAGATCGACGACGTCGCGCCGATCGCCCGCTTGTTGGCCACGATCACCGACGTGGTCACACAGATCCAGGCCGTGGCGGGTAACGCGGCGCAGCGTCCGGCACGCGCGGCGATCGCCCAGGCGCTCACCGTTGTCTACGACGACGTGACGTCGACCACGGCGGCCGAAGCGCGGCTCGCACCGATCGAGAAAACGCTCGCGGCGCGGCGCGGCTTGTTTGGCAATCCGATCGTGGGGCTGAGCCTGCACCACGCCCTCGTCGCCGTCGACGCACGCGCCCTGGTGAACATTGCTGCGGACGCGGTTCATGGCGAACAGCACACCCCGGCGCTGCTGGCGACGCGCCGGCACGAACTCGCCGAAGATCGCCGCGCCGTTGTTGCCGCCATCGCTGCGATGTCGACGATTCGCGATCCAATCGATGTCGACGCTTTCAACGGCGCCACGCTCTGGCAGCTGAAGCAGCTGGGGCTGTCGCGCAAAGAAACGACGCTGCTCATCGACGTGGTCAAGCATCCACGCAGCGTCGACGAACTCGTCGCGAGCACGCCTCTGCGCGCACGTGGGCTCGTGTTTCGCCACCTGGTGTTGGCGGCGCTGGTCGATGGTCGTGTCACGCCCGACGAGCGGCGTTTCTTGAACGCTGCGGGGGCTTCGCTCGGGTTTACAGAAGCGCAACGTCGACGTCTGACGCAGCGCCTGCGCGGCATCGTTCGACGCGACGCTCCGGCCTTCAACGCTGTCACGCTCGCCGCAAACTTCGCGGCGGCCGACCCTCCCGTCGAGGTTCGACTCGCACGAACCATCGCGGAAAACACAGATGCACTGTGGCGTGAGATTCGCGAGACCGGCGACCTCGGCGTGCTGCTTGCGCGCCGAGCCCGCGGGCAGCACCTCAGCGACGACGAGCAGCGCCGCATGTGGGAGCAGCTCAAGGACGTGGTGCGGGCGGTGCCGAGCCTTGCAGTCGTTGCCCTGCCCGGCGGATTTGTGCTGCTGCCGTTGCTGTTGAAGGTCTTGCCCTTCGAGCTGCGTCCGTCGTCGTTTCGCGACGACGACTTTCACACCTTCTCGAAGGATGACTCAGACCAACCAACAGCCGGTGAACAAGCACGACGAGAAGCACGTGCGCTGGCGCCGCCATCGTTTTGGCGACGCCGCTAGCGACGTTCAGCCTTCGCCTTCACCCTCGCCTTCACCCTCACCCTCGCCTTCGCCTTCGCCCTCGCCTTCACCCTCGACTTCACCCTCGCCTTCACCCTCGCCTTCACCCTCGCCTTCGCCTTCACCCTCGCCTTCGCCTTCGCCCTCGCCTTCACCGCAGTTCGGCGGCGTCTCCGGCACGAATTCCCGGGTCGTGACATCCACCTTGAGCTTCGGGTTCACCGCGGCGTCGGAGGTGATCACCAACGTCGCATGCTGTGCAAGGCCACCAGGCACGCGGTAGTTGAACAGCACGAACGCGGTTGCATCGGCGAGGAGCGAGTCGACGTCCACGGTGGGCGTGTCGAAGCTCGACAGCTCGGCCTCCTTGCCCGCAACCGCTTCGAAGGCCACGCCCGAGATCTTCACTTCGTCGTCGCCAATGTTGCGGATCAGCAGCGACGCTGGGCCTGTGCCTTCCTCGGTGCACAGGTCGAACGGCAGGTTCGTCATGGCATCAAAGCCAGGGCGCAACTCGGACGCCACGCGGGGCTCGCCGCACGACATCAACAAGGCCGGCACAACGGAAAACAGCGAGATGATCTTCTTGTTCATGGGTTCCTTTGCAAACGCAGAAAAAATGGGGGTGACAGCTTGCGCTGCAGCACACGTCGTCGTCAGTTGGGCGCCGCAACGCCCTGACAGCGCTCGATGTCGCTGCTCGGATCGTCGTTGCACGCGGTGGGGCAACCGCAGCGGATGGTGAGCTCGAACGTGTAGGTCAAGTCGGAGTCGAAGTCGTTCACGCCGTTGTCGGTGACTTCGAGAATGATGGGGCGGTTGCCGCGATCGACGATGCTGACGAAGGAGCACTCATCGCCCTGCGGGAAAATCTGGTTGGAGAACGTGGGGTTCGTGGTGCTCTCCGCCCAACACTGCTCGTCGACGCAAATCGAGCCCGGGTCGCATGGCACCGGCCCAACGACGTCGGGCTGATCTTCGATCGAGGTGATGTTGCAGAAGTCTTTGGTTTTCTCAGCCTCGAGGATGTTGCTGATGACCGTCGTCGACGAAAACGGCGACCGCTCAGGCGTGTGCACAAACATCGTGAGCTCAACCGGTGTCGTCGACGGACCGCTCGCTGAATAGCGGAAGTCGAGGCCCCAGTAGCCCTCGGCGGGCACGTTCACGCTGAAGTAGTCGCGGTCGCCGTCGTAGGTCAGGCGCCCCGTCGCGGTGACGGTTTGGTCGGCAGCACCTGGTGCGCTGCAGTCAACCGTCGTTTTGAACGCGTCGGGAAGACCTTCGAGCGGTGTCGGAACATCGATGGTCGGCAGTGTCTCGGGAAACGCCGTGGTCAGCGTTCGCGCACGCGCAATGCTTGCTTCAAACTGCTGAGCCAACGTTCCGTCGTTGGAGAAGCCCGCAAACTCCAGGTTGGGCACAAGGTAGTCGTCGCCCACTTCGCCCGCATCGGCATCGTCGATCACGCGGAAACGGATGGTGTAGCTCGGGTCTTGAAACGCGTCGTCGCCGAACTCGTTGACGACGACGATCACGTCGCGCGTGTCGCGCAGCGGGTAGGCGGAGCGAAAACCCGTGCCGCGAATGAAGCGCTGCAGCCGCGGTTCTTTGCACAGGTCTTGATCGCACGCCGCACACGTCGCGGTGCAGGTCAGCACCGATGCCTCTGGGTCGGCACCGAGGATCGTCAACTGCGGACGGAACGACGACGTCACGCCCTGCGCATCGACCTCAACAATCAACACACCTGGGTTCGCGCGCGTCGTGCCGGCAGGAGCGCGAATGCGGTAGGCATCCTGGTCGCCCGTGGTGGCCAACACACCGGTGAACGAAGCGCCCGACGTGACGGTCGTTGCCGTCGCGGCGGTATCGTTGCCCTGGGCACCTTCGTTGGTGTCAGGGTTCGTCAGCACCGTGACCTCGACGCTGTAGGCCGCATCGGCACTCAGGTCAGCGTTGAGACCGGCGCTGTCGCGCACGACCAGAAACGAGCGCGCACCACCCTCGATGCGCACCCGCAGGCGACGGCTCAGGCTGCCCGCCACGCTGTCGTCATCGAGCAGCCCACCCACGAGCTGGCTCGCGCCGTCTGGGCCAACCAGAACGGCCTCGTGCACGACACTGCTCTCGGCATTGGCGGTGACGACGATGTCGGCGATCTGCGCGCCCGCTGGAGCATCGATCGCGTACCAGTCTTCGTCGCCGCTCGTAGCGATCTGGCCGCTCGCCGGTGTGCCGTCGGTGGGCACGACCGTGGCGGTGGCGTCGTCGTTGTTGGGTTCGTTGGCGTCGGGGTCGGCGACGAGTTCAACGTTCACGCTGTAGGGATTCACGACGTCGAAACCATCGTCGGCCGAGCGCGCATCAAACACGAGCACGTAGTAGCGACCGGGCTCGTCGATGCGATGTGACGACGAGAAGTCGGTGGGCGGCACATTGTCGGGGTCTTCGGCGGAGAAGGGCGTGGGCCCGCCCGTCGCGGTGCCGTCGTCGCGCACGATGCGGTAGGCCGGGTCGAGGTTGCTCAAGCGCGTCGACACCGACAGCGACACCGTTGCGATTGTCCCTGGCGTAGCGACGTCAAACGCGAAGTAGTCCTGGTCGAACGCCGGACACAAAATGCCGTCGGCGGGCGTGCCCAACGTGAGCACCGTGGCTTTCGTCGTGTCGACGTTGAGGTCGAGCGCACATTGCGGCGTTGGCACCTCGTCAGGCGGCGGCGGCAGCGGCGGCTCGCACGCAACGCCAACGGCAGCAAGGGCGAGAGCGGCAACAAAACGAGACTGCAAATGCGTACGCATGTGGGCCTTTTTTGGCATGGGCAAACTCGCCCAAAAGCGCTGAATATTCAGGTCGTTGCGAGCAAGCCGTTCCCGTTCACGGGTCGACGCAATGCACAGCGGGGTCGAATTCGTCGGCAGGGACGAACGCGTCAGCGGGCAAGCTGATGATGCCGTTGGCGGGCTCCTTCAGCTGGTTTGCGGCGTTGAAGCGGGCACGTGCACACGCCAGGCGCGCAACACCACGTTCGCCGGGGGCGTCGAAGGGCTCCTCGGTGACCTCAAAGAGGATGCGGTTCTCGCCCGACAGCATGGCGCCACCGCCAAGCCCGATCGCCGCAACGCCGTCGTCGGGGCCGCGCGCGCCGTCGGTCGAGGCGAGCGAGATGTTGTCAACTTGAAACGAGTAGCAGAGCGAGCTGCCATCAAGACCGTCTTCGATCACCTTGTAGCGGTAGGCGTGCTCAGACAGCTGCACGACGTCGTCGGTGTCGACGCGGCTGTGGGCGCGAAGCTCGTTGTTGTTGCGTACACCGTCGAAGTCGATGTCGAACACGGTGTCGTCGAGGGCTGGGTTCAGGGCGAACATCGACTCGACGCCGTCGCCAAAGCCGTCGTTGTCGGTGTCGTATTCGGTGACGTTCGTGCCGAAGAAGCGTTCCTCGCAGTCGCGCAAGCCGTCGCCGTCCTGGTCGAGGCGATCGACTTCGGCGGCGCAATCGGCGTCGGTGGGATCGAGCGGGTCGAGCCCCGAGGTCTCGAGCCTCACCTCAAGCAGGTCGCCGAAACCGTCGCTGTCGGTGTCTTGTGACTGGGGGTCGGTACCAACACGCTCCTCGACAGTGTCGGGGAGGCCGTCGGCATCGCTGTCGATGATGCCTGCGGCTACGGTCGGGTCGTCAGACAGCGCACGCAGGTCAACATCGAGGGCAGCGGAGAACGGCGCGGCGTTGAGGTTCGTGGCGAGGAAGCTCTTCATCGCGAAGACGCGCTTGAAGCTGGTGAAGTCGATGAACAGGAAGTTGATGGCTTCGCCCGACGAGAAATCGCGAAAGACGCCGCCCCCCTGCTTGGCCATCGCCCGCATGTAGCTGCTGCCGCACGCCTTGATTTCTGGCTGCGTCTCGGGGCGAGCGGCGAAGGCCGTGTTGAAGGTCAGCTCGCGCACGTCGTATTGGCGCGCCAGCTCTTCGATTTGGTCGAGGAGCTCGCCCGTCGCGGTGACGACGCCCGCGCTGTCGATGGTCTCGCCTTCACCCTCCCAGATCGCCGCATCGCGGCACGTATCGACCGGATTGAAGGTGCCGTCGGAGTCGGGCAATCCGTCTGACAAGAACACAATCACGTAGCGCGCGTTCTTGAGCGTTTCGGGATCGTCGTCGCTCATGTCGGTCGCCAACAACGACACAATGCCGTCAAGGGTGCTGATGAAGTCGGTGGTGCCAGAGGCTGCATCGGCAGTGGTGACGAAGGCGATGGCCTGGGCGGGCGACACGAACAAAGGCTCGGTCCGCTCTTGTATGCCGCCTCCAAACGCTGCGACGCCAATCTCAATGCCGGGCACGTCAAAGACCGAGTCGATGACGTCGAGCAAAGCGGTGGTTCGGAGCCCTTCGGGGTCGGTTGCGCTCATTGATGCCGAGTTGTCGATGACGAACAAGACCTTCACAGGAAAGTCGAGGTCATCAGGGTCGGTGGTGCAGAAGCGTCCGTCGACCTTGAGCTTGTTGTCGGCGCGGCCCTTGGTGGGGGGCGGAATGGGCGCGAGCTGCGCGTTGGTGCAGCCAACCAGCACGACGAGCAATGCGGCGATAGCGATGCGGCTCATCGGACCTCCAGGCCCTTGCAGATGTCTTCGTTGCGCAAGCGTTCGATGTCGGTGTCTTTGGCAAGGTCGAGGAAGTCGCTGGCCTCGAAGGTGATGATGCCGTTGGCCGGGTCTTTGAGTGAAGGCTTGCGAAACTGCGCACGGTGGCAGGCAACACGAAGCTCGACGCGCGACGTGGTTCCCGACGGCGACTCGGCGATCCAGAATTTGACGTCGTTGTATCCCGAGCGCCCGCCAAGAAAGCGTGGCCCCGTTGATGCCAGGTGCACGCCGCGGGCGATGACGTTGTAGCAGGTGCGACCATCGCTGGTGAAGCCGGTGTTCGTGACCTGATAGCGCGCCGAGGTGCGATCGCGCAGCGAGCCGTCGGCCAGCAGTGGATCGTTGCCGCGCTGCATCTCGTCGCTGTTGCGTACGCCATCGAAGTCGTCGTCACGGGAGCCTTCGTTCACCGCAGGGTCGGTCCCGAAGCGAACTTCAACGCCATCACTGAACCCGTCGCCGTCGCTGTCGGCGCGTTCAATGTCGGTGCCGAGCAACCCTTCTTCGCACCCCGTCAAGCCGTCGCCGTCGATGTCCCGACGGTCGCGACCTGCGTCAGGGCCGGTGACGTCCTCGGGCGGGCAATCATCGACGGGGAAGCTCTGGTAACGCGGGTCGAATCCGAGCGAGAGGCGATCGTTCTCGAAGCGATCCGACCAGCCATCCCCCCACGCATTGGGGTCGGCGATGGGCGTTGGCACTTCGGTCACCTGGGGTGGCGTGAGGAGTTTGTCGCTGTCGGCATCTGCCGGATCAGAGCCGAGTGCCAGTTCGTCGGAGTCGTCGAGGCCATCGCCGTCGGTGTCGGGGCGGAAGTCGATGTCCTGGACGCCTTCTGCGATGTTGCCAAGCACCACCGGTGGCAGCGCCGAATCGTTTTGCACGTAGGCGCGCAGCATCGTGAAGTTCTCTTTCAACGACGTGAAGTTGAAGCTCAAAAAGTCGATGTCTTCGCCAACTTCAAAGTCGCGGTACACGCCGTTGCCCAGCTCGGCCATGCGCCGCACCAGCGATTCACTCCGGCACCGGTTGAGGCGATAGATCGCCCGCACATCGTCGGGCAGCGTCGAGTCAAACAGCAGCGCCGTGTGCAGGCGCATCTCGCCGACACCAAACTCTTTGCCCACGTCCATGATGTCGGTGACGAGGTCTTCGATCTGGTAGCTGCGGTTGTAGTTGTCGTTTGCCTCGAGTCCGTCCAGCGCTTGGAGCACGCCGTCGCCGTAGTCGGGCGGAGCCGACGCCGGGTTCCTGTTGCGGAAGTTCTCGAGGAAGTCGGACGCGTTGCACAGACCAATCTCTGACTCACCCTCGCAATAGCGAACGGTAGGGCTGTTGGCGGCCACCTCCCATGGCTCAGGCGCGCACCCGTACGCGTTGTCCGTCAGCGCAGCGGCACCAGTGCTCTCGTCGCTGTCGATGCAGCACCGTGGGCTTGGCGAGCCGTCGGAGAAGAAGATGATCACGTATTTGGTCCGCGCGATTTCAGCGGGATCGCTGGCGAGCAGGTCCTTGATGATGTGCGACTTCACCGCCGCAAGTGCGCCGAAGTAGTTCGTTTGCACGTCGGCAAGTTGCAAGAAGTTCGGCTCACTCCACTGACTTGCCGGCACGAACAGCGGCGCATCAGCTTCAACTTGTGGGTAGACGTTGACGTTGCTGCCGAAGCCGAACGTCGCGACAGACAGGTCGTTCTCCGTCGACAACTGGCTCATCAGGCGACGGATCGCCACACGACGCATGCCTGCCTGGTCGGTGAACTGCAGCGAGCCCGAGGTGTCGAGCACAAGGAGCAGCTTCACCGGGAACGTCACATCTTCGACGGGGCGGGTGCAGAAGTTGGCCTCGACGTCGACGAGGTCGTCGACCACCGTGGGCGCTTCTTCGTCGACGGGCACGAGCTTCTTTTCGCTACAGCCCGCGAGCGCGAGCGCTGCAACCAAGCCCAGCACGAAACGCTGTGTCGTCGATGGTGCGTTCATCATCTGCTCCGTGTCGTGTCGTCGTCGGTGCGGAACTCTACCAGACCTTGCAAGAAAGCGGGGCCGCTGTCGGCCCCGCTTGTCGTCGTCGCGATGGAGCGGTTTTCAGCGACGGCGGCGGCGGAGTGCCACGAGGCCGAGCAGGCTGACTGCGTAGAACGGAGCAGGCATACCCTGGTTGCAGCCACTGAGCGTTTCGCCGCCAACCTGGACCGTCACGCGGCTGGTGTCGGACTTGACGCTGTAGCCTTCCTCGTCGTCGAAGGCGAGCTCACCGCGGAGTTCGAGGACGTAGGCGCCGGGGGCGGTTGCCGTGAACACCGGGCGGCGGTCGTTCTCGAAGACATACTGGATGCCGTTGCTGAAGTTCACCGCACCCGTCGGATTGACGATGACCGCGTCGCCGCCGGCGGGCTGCTCAGCAATCGTCCACTGGTAGCGGATGGCCTTGTTCTCGCGGTTGGCAAAGACGTGCAGCTGGATGCCGTCGCCCGTCGAGTAGGACTCATCAGGACGCTGCTGCGTGCTGGCGAAGACGCTGAACGGGGCGGTGGGGTCAAGGCAGTCGCTCTCGTTGCCGTCGACGACGTAGCAGAGGGCGCCATCGCACGCGTTGCCGAGGCTGTCGCGGTCGTCGTTGGCCTGGTCGAGGTTCGGAACCTGCGGGCAGTTGTCGACGCGGTTGTCGACGGTGTCGTTGTCGAGGTCCTGGTCGCAAGCGTCACCGATGCCATCGGCGTCGGAGTCTTCCTGGCCGAGGTTGACCGCGGCAATGCAGTTGTCGCGGTTGTCGTTGATGGTGTCGGCGTCCTGGTCGGCGAAGCACTCGTTGGGCACGACGGCGTTCGTGTCGGTGCAGTCAGCAGCACCCTGCAGAGGGCAGTTGT
>JBIKRQ010000560.1:0-3579 GCA_044349155.1 Myxococcota bacterium | reverse complement strand
GCAACGACAACTACCCAGACGACAACTACGAAGCAGAAGAAGTAGGCAGTTCAAGGGGAGATGTAGTTGTCGTTGGCGGGAGCTTGTAGTTGACGTCGCCCACCAGCCCGTTCGACGACGAGAGCAGCCTCCGGCGCCGACGCTCAAAGTGCACGGGGAGCAGCGCACAGACCACAAAAAGCGCGGGGGGTTGTCAGGGGGCGCAGCGCGAGCGCCCCCTGACTCGCGCCGAAGGCGTAGCGCAAAGCTCGAGTGCACTGATCGCCGACAACGCGGTTTCCACGACGACGTGAAGCACTCACGCGCACGACGAATCAACGACGTGAAGCAGTCACGCGCACGACGAATCAATGACAAGCGAACCAGCCACGCGCGTGAAGAAGCGACGACGCGCGATGCGAAAAAAGAGAAGGCCCCGACGGCGGGCCTCCAGGCGAAACAACAAAGCAGACGAACGACGACGTCAGGACAGGTACTTCGTGCCAAACGGACCATCGCCAGCAACGCGGCGGGCACGCCCATTGGCAGCAAGATGCTCGAGCACACGCCACACCGTTTCAGCCTCATCCGCCTCGCCAATCGACGACGCCAACGCATCGGCAGTGGAAGCGGTGCTGCCCTGCTTCTGCAACGCCGCAACCACTTTCTGCTGCAGCGTGATCACCGCTTGTGCGGCCTTCTTGCCAGCTTCAACACCGGGCTGGTGGTAGGGGTTGATGTTCACGAACGAGGCGTAAAAGCCGACGGCGCGCTCGTACAACGCGATCAACGCGCCCACGCTCTGGGGCGTGACGTCGTCGATGGTGATGGTGATCGAGTTGCGACCGCCCTCGTACAACGCGCGGCGCGTCCCGAGCAGAAAGCCAAAGAGGTAGTCGCCTGACGTGATGCCGGGCTCGACGTCGATCGAGCTGCCACCGCGCTCCTTGAGCACCTGGATGAACGTGACGAAGAAGTTGGCAACACCATCGCGCAGCTGCTGCACGTAGGCGTGCTGGTCGGTGGAGCCCTTGTTGCCGTACACCGCGATGCCCTGGTGAACGACCTTGCCGTCGAGGTCGTGCTGCTTGCCGAGGCTCTCCATCACGAGCTGCTGCAGGTACTTCGACACGAGCGAGAGGCGGTCTTTGTAGGGCAAGACCACCATGTCTTTTTCGCCCTTGCCGTTGGTGGCCTTCAACCACGACAGCGCGAGCAACAACGCGGGGTTCTGCTTCACGTCCGTCGCGCGTGTGAGCTTGTCCATGCGCGCGGCACCGTCGAGCATGCCGACGACGTCGATGCCCTGCAGTGCTGCGGCCAACAAGCCGACTGCCGACAGCTCCGACGTGCGACCGCCGACCCAGTCCCACATCGGGAAACGCGCGAGCCAGCCTTCGCCGACGGCGACCTTGTCGAGGGCCGAGCCTTCTTGCGTGACGGCGACCATGTGCTTGGCGGGTTCGAGGCCAGCGGCGGTGTAGGCGGCCTGCGCTTCGAGCATGCCGTTGCGCGTTTCCTTGGTGCCGCCCGACTTCGAGATGACGATGGTGATGGTTTTACCCATGCCGCCGCTGCCTTCGATGGCCTCGAGGGTGCGGTCGATGCCGTCGGGGTCGGTGTTGTCGAAGAAGAACGTGCGCAGGCGATCGTTGCTGCTGCCGAGCGCGTCGGCGACGAACTGCGGACCAAGGGCCGAGCCGCCGATGCCGACGACGAGGACGTTTTCGATGGTCTCGCCGAATTCGCCGCGCACCTTGCCGGTGTGCGTGTCTTTCGCGAAGCGGAGCATGCGCTGCAGGGTGTCTTCGATGGCGCGACGGTCGTCGAGGGATGGGGCCAGCTGTGGCGCGCGCAACCAGTAGTGGCCCACCATGCGCCCCTCGTCGGGGTTGGCGACCGCTCCCGCTTCGAGTGCGGCCATCGCCGTGGTGGCCTTCGTGACGGCCGCGGCGTGGGCGGCGAAGAACGCGTCGTCGAGGTCCATGCGGCTGACGTCGAGCGAGAAGCCGAGGTCGGCGTTTTGGAAGAACTGGGCGCGGGTGCGTTGCCACAAAGCCTGGGTCATCGGTGCATCCTTTGCGTAAGCGAAGCGGGTGCGTGTTCGCGCGTCCGCCGCCTCGACGTCAAACCAAGCCGAACCGGCGGACAGGCACGCTCGTACCGGATCGCCACGAGATCCCTTGACTTTGATTCTGATAACGATTATCACCCTCACAACATCGGAGGTTGCCCATGTCCACGTCGTCGACCGCTCTTGATTGCCGCTGCCGCTGCGGGTGCTTGCTGGCGAAGGTGTCGGTGCCTGTGGCCGTGTCGTTCGATGTCGCGGCCCGCGGGATCGAAATCCGCTGCCGCCGCTGCAAATCGCACGCGGTGTTGGTGCCCGCGCTTGCGGTGTCGGCCGACGACGAGCTGCGCGCGGCCGAGTGAGCGTTTGACGGCTGCTCGACGGCGTTGCTACCGCTGCGCATGCGCCATCTGTTGCCTGCCGTCGTTGCCGCTGCTGTCGACCTCTCGCCCGAGGCCGACTTGTCGATCGCCGACGACATCGTCGACGTCGCTGCCGCCTGGGCCGAGTCGATGGGGGCGCGGCTGGTCATTCTCACCGCGGCCACGCCGCCGCCCGTGGGCATCGCGGCGGCCGTGAACCTGGTGGCGCCTGGTGGCTTGACCGAGACGCAGCGCGAGCACGTCGTGTTCGCCGAAGCGCACCTGCTGCAGTTGGCCGATCGCGCGCGCGCCCGCGGCCTCGACGTCACCGCGTCGGTGATCACCTCGCCCGGTCCCCTGCCCGAGCTGCTGGCCTCGACGGCCGCCGAGCACCACGCCGGTCTGTTGGTGCTCGCCTCGCGCGGCAAACGCGGCCTGGCGCGTGTCCTGTTGGGCAGCGTGGCCGAAAAAACCGCCCACCTGTCGACGGTGCCGGTGCTGCTGCTGCCCCCGGCCTGATGGCTACGGCGACGACGACGATGCAGGCATGGCCGTGGCGGCGAGCCGGGTTTGCCAATCGGCCGCAGGCTCGAAGCGCGTGAGGTGCAGGCCGCTGACGGGCCACTTCGCGTACTTCGACATGCGCCGCAAAAACGCGTCGAGGGGCTCGTCGACGACGTGGTGGTGCATGCGATCGGCGGCGTGTCGCAACACGCGCTTGCCTTTCACGTTCACCACCAGGCCCTGGTGGCTCACGCGCACCGGCACGTTTTTGAAGTCGACGCGCACCAGATGCAGCACCGTGCCAATCGGGATGCGCTCGGGATGTTCGAGCGCTTTGTCGAGGGGCCACACCGGCAAGGCGAAGTCGCCGACGGGGATGCGGTCGTCGGGCAGCGGCGGCAGGCCTTTGTGGTGCGTGCGTTTCCACACCGACACATCGAGATGCTTCTGCTCGATGACGACGTCGGCACCGCCCACGTCGCGCGTGATGTCGACGAGGAGGCCGGCGGCCACCATGTCGGGAATCCACTCGGCCTCGGGGAAGTGGCGGCGGTTCGTGTAGTCGACCGCACCGCGGTAGCGCAGCAGGTCGAGGAAGCGCTGTCCCTCGTCGAGGGAGCTGGCCATGCTGAGCGCAAAGGCCGTCTCGACAAACGTGGTGCA
>JBIKRQ010000559.1:0-3601 GCA_044349155.1 Myxococcota bacterium | reverse complement strand
ACGAGCACGCCCTGCAACACCACCGCGATGACAAAGGCACGCGCTGGCAGCCACTGCCGCCACCACGCGAGGCACAGCGACGCACTCACGAAGGGCATCAGCACCGCAAGGGCGATGGGCAGGTGGACGAGCTTTGGATGAAAGAAGAATGTGTCCATGAGCGAACCTCGTTTCTGTTCGCACCGTGCGCGCCGCCTGGTTCGTGAGCCATCCGCTGAATGTGAAGAAGCCGAAAAGTCCTGGAGTTTCAAACCCTTGCACCAGTCCTTCACAGATGTGAAACGCCCGCTGCAGGGGATCCTGGCCGCCTCGGTCGTGGTGGCGTCGCTGGCGGCCATCGATCTGGGCACCGACATGGCCGATAGCACGAGCCCCCTGCACGTGCTGCTCGAAGGCGGTGTGGTGGCGATTGGCGCGGTGGGAGCACTGTTTGCGGCCCGCAGGCTGCGCCTGTTGCGCGACGCCATCACGCGCGCTGTGCAAGACACCGCCGCGGCCCGCGCCGAAGCCGAGGAGCTCCAGGCGCGTCTGACGCAAAGCCATGCCGACGCCGAGCGCTTCCGCGCGCAAAACGCGCAGTTGGTGCGCGGCCTGAGCGACGCCATCGACGAGCAGCTTGAGCGCTGGCAGCTCACCGCCACCGAGAAGGAAGTGGCGCTGCTGCTGCTCAAGGGCCTGAGCCACAAGGAAATCGCCGACATCCGCCACGTCAGCGAAGCCACCGCGCGCCAACAAGCGGGTGCCGTCTACAAGAAGTCGGGCCTCGCGGGCCGAAACGAGCTGTCGGCATTCTTCCTCGAAGACCTGCTCGGTCCGCGCTGACCGAATCCAACCACTGGAAGGATCGAGGGCGTCGACATCCAACCACTGGCAGGATTGCGAGGTGGCGTGGCGCGATGCGCGTTGGCTATACACGTCCGTGCTTCGCGCCATCACCTTCGCGGCCGTCGTCGCCTGCTCCTGTGCCACCCCGGCCACCCCGACGGCCACCGAGGGTTCAGCGGGCCGTGAGTCCGAACAAAAGAGCAAGTTGGGCGGGGGTGCTGCAAGGCCGCCCTTTGAAAAGGCGCCCTGTTCGTCCTATCCGCGAAGTCGTCGTCGGCTACGCTCCGGAGTTCGAGCTCAACCCCAAGCAGTACCCCGGCTTGTTCATCACCACGCATCGCCGCGTGCGCGATCGCTTGCTCAAGGGCGACAAAGCAGTGGTCCTCGTCGACGCCACCGCGACCGGCGCTCAAGTGGTGATCGATGGTCGACCCACCGCGCAGGCGCCCGCGAAGTTGAAGGGCTTGTACCCGGGTGCTCACCTCGTGCGCGTGTTGCGCGAAGGCCTCGCCCCGTGGGGCGCAATTGTGACGGTCGCTGCTGGTGCCGAAGCCAACGTCAGCCCGGGCTTCTTTGATCCCTCCCAGAGCGGCCCTGGCGACGACCTCGCCCAAAACCGCTTCTCTGTTCCTTCGGCTGCTGTGGTGGCCGAGGCCGCACGCGCGGCAAACGTGAAGGGCGGCGTGGTTGGCGTGGTGAGCAAAGCCAGCGGTCGTGTGGTCGTGCAGCTGCTCTACGTCGATGCAGCTTCGGGCAAGGTGGCCACGCTGTCGCAGATGAAGTTGCAGGGCGACCTGCTCGACATCGGCATTGAGTCGCTCAAGGCCCGCGCCCGCATCGAGGAGGTGGCCGCCGAAGCAGCGCCTACGCTCGCCGACGCGGACCCTGCTGAAGCGCTCATCGAAGGCGCTCGCGCGGGTGCTGGCGTGACGCTCGCCGAAGTGAACCTGAAGTTCCAGGTGAAGGCGAGCCGCGACATGCCCGCCATTGGCCGCGAGGTCGTGCCTGAAGACGCGCCGATCTTCGCGCAGCCGTGGTTCATGCCGACGGCCATTGCTGTTGGCGCGGTTGTTGTTGTGGGCGTTACGGGCGGTGTGTTGTTCGGCACGGGCATCATTCCCGATCCGCGCCCGGCGTCGGGCGGTCAGGTCTCTGTGACCTTCCCGGCCGCTGCCCCCTGACGACGACGTTGTCGTCTTTCGCCTTCTTCGTCACTTTCGTCTTTCGGGTGTTTCATGCGCGTTGTTCGTCGCGTTTCTTCGGTGCTCTTGATGGCGGCGGCGTTGTCGTCGACCGGCTGTAGCAAGCTTGTTGGTCTGGATTTCACTGTCGTTGAGGCGTGCGGACAGGAGGGGCGCGCGACAGCGGGTGTGGCCTCGTACCTGCTGAAGAGCGGTGGCGCTGCCGAGGAGGACGCCATCTCGTTTCCGGTGGGCAGCGCTGCCGGTATCGCCGTCGGGCTGGGCGACTCGGTCGTGTTTACGCTCGCCGGGTTTCTCAACGACATCTCGCTGTCGGCGAATCCGACGGCTCCAACGGAACTGCCGTTCTCGATTGCCCGCAGTGCGCCGCTGGCCATCACCGAGAGCACGCAAGACGTGACCGCGTTGTTCACGCTTGGTCGTGTCGACAGCTTTGGTGGTCCAAAGAGCGCCGAAGGCACCTGTGCAGCGCTGCAGTCGGGCGAGACCGTCGCTGGTCGTCATGGGCACACGGCGACGTGGCTGCCGGTGGTGAACAAGGTCTTGATCGTTGGTGGTGCCGTCTACAATGTCGATGGTTCCGAGACGCTGTTGCGCAGCGCCGAACTCTTCGACCCCGCCACCGGCGTGACCACGTTGTTGGCAGATCTGCCGTTGCCGCGCGCCTATCACACCGCCACCGCACTCAAAGATGGCCGCGTCGTGTTGGCCGGCGGTTTGTCGACGATCAACGGCGCCGCGTCGTCGATCAAGAGCGGTGTGATCGTGAACGTGGCGACGCTCGATGCGCCCTACGTGAACATTGAGTTGCGCGACGCCCGCGCCCACCACACGGCGACGTTGCTCGAAGACGTGGGGATGCTGGTGTTGATCGGCGGTTGCACGGGGACCGCCGCTGATGGCTGCACCTCGAACAGCGCGAGTGGCACGTCGACGACGGCGTTCACCAACACGGTCGAGATCATCGAGATCAACAACAGCTTCAAGTTCCGCACCGATGTGCCCGCGGGCCTGCTCAGCACGCCGCGCGCGATGCACACCGCGATCGGCTTTCCGGCAGCAGGCACGGGGGTCATCGTCGTCGCTGGTGGCTTGAATGCCAACGGCACGGTGAACTCGCTCGAGTTCTTGCAGGTGAACAACACGCTGCTCGCCAACGTGTACGCGGGCAGCTTGCCCACCGGCCTCGTTCGCCACCAGATGACCCGCTACAACGACCGCCAGTTCATCATCACCGGCGGCCAGACCACGGCCGCGGGTGGTGTGCTCGACGACAACGCAGCGGGCGTCGCCAGCGTGTTGATCTGCCAGAAGTCGATCGAAGGCACGCCGTGCACCGCCGCCGCCGACATGCTGGCACCGCTGTGGGGCCACAGCGCCGCGATGGTCAACGGCCTGGAGTTGATCGTGATGGGTGGTGCTGTTCCCGCTGGTGCGCCTCCTGCGCAGCGCTTCAACCCGACGAGCAACCCCCAGTGGGCGGCCACCACCGACGCCACGCTCACGCCGCGGATCAACGCTCAGCTCACGTCGCTTGGTGGCGATGGCAGTGCGAAGAACACGCTGCTGTACAC
>JBIKRQ010000558.1:0-3602 GCA_044349155.1 Myxococcota bacterium | reverse complement strand
CGCTGCGCAACTGTCTCCGCACAGCGGTACTTGGCCTGCGGGTGGCGCCCCGTGCTTCACCGGCGGTGCTCACGGTGGTGCACGCCTTCGGGGTGACACTCACCGAGCAGGAAAAGCTCGCGCTGGCACAGGTCTGGGCGCCATCCGTTGATGAGACCCAGGACGACGAGCGCTGTCGCAACGACGACAAAGACGCGTGCACACGCATCGGCCTCGCGTTCGAAGCGGGCCGGCGGGCCGACACGGCGGGCAAAGACAAGGCGCGCGAGTTCTACACGCGGGGCTGCGAGCTCCTGAGTGCCGTTGCCTGCGACAGCCTGGGCGCACTGATCGAGCGCGGCACGGGAGGGCAGGGTGACCTCGCTCGGCGCGCCTACGGGGAGGGCTGCGCCCTCGGCCACGCTCCGAGCTGCCATCCGCGCTGACCTGAAAGTCTGCAATGACTTCAGACTTTCGCCGCTACGCCCTGGCTGACGTGGGGCGCAGGCCGAGCAGCCCACAGACCTCGCTCATGAGCGCGAGCAGCTCGGTCTTTGCGGGGTGGTCGTCGTCGCAGGTCACGTCGACGCTTGAGCCGTACTCGGGCGACTCGGTGAAGGCCGGGCGTTGCCCCAGTCGGGTTTTCAGCGTCGGGCACGGGAAGTCACAGACACTCAGCAGCAGCTGAGCGCACTTTGTTCTGGGGACGTCGTTTGCAACGAGGCGCATCGGCGTCTGCACACCCTCGTTCTTGAGCGCCGCGACGAAATCCCTGGTGGCCCAGATGTCGAGGCCACTGGCTTTGAAGGGGATGAGCGCGAGATCGCTGTCCGCTACTGCGGCGCGGGTGAACTCGGGGACGCGCGTCGGACAGTCGATGATCACGACGTCAAAGCCCCCGCGCCTTGGGTCGAACTCGTCGAGCTGATCGCGCCTCATCACCTGCGCCGGAAACGGGCCCATGCGGCTCCAGATGCGGGCGGTCACCGTGTGGCAACCGTCGACGACGCAGACTGAGAATCCAGAGTTTGCGAGCGCTCCTGCCAGGTTCATCGCGATGGTTGTTTTGCCGACGCCGCCTTTTGAGTTGGCGACGGCGATGACCTTGGTCTGTGGCTCATTGCTGGTGTTCATAGGCCTCCTTGTAGAACCTCATAGGTTCTACAGCTTCACAGGTATCACACGCACGATGACTGCGTCGTGCGAACGCCAGAGTCCCAGCCGGTTCTTGAGCTACGCGAGCGCGTTGCAGCGCGGCTGCGATTCGAGCGGCATGCGCGCGGCTGGTCGCAGGAGAAGATGGCCGAGGCCGCTGGGCTGGCGCTGGCGTACCTGCAGCGCATCGAGTGGCGGAAGGTCAACATCCCGCTCGATACGCTGGGCCGTCTGGCTGCGGCTTTGGAGGTCGACCCTGCGCAGCTGCTGGTGCCCGTCGACGCTGTGGACGTCGTGCCGAAAGGGGCGCGGGCCAGGGGCATGTAGTAGCGCATGCCGTCTTCTCCTCGTGGTGGGAGCCCGCGTCGTCCACGTCGTCGAGCGTCCAGACCACGACGAGGGCGTTCTCGAGCGCGCCCACGTCTTCCGACCACGCCACCACGGACAGACCAAAGCGCTGCGCCACGGCGAGCCCCAGAATGCGGCTGGCGCGGTCGGGCGCATGGACCACGCGCGGCGGCAGCTGGTCGCCCAACACGGCCCGCAAACGCTCGATGCCCTCGTGCATCAGGCCGGCGCTGTCGCTGACAAACGCGTAGCGCCGGGTAGCCGTGGGGCGACTCGTGCAGGAGCAGCGTGCCGTTGAGCGCCATGTGCCACGCCGTCAACGCGTCGGGCGCCAGCAGGCCTGCGTCGGCGAGCGCATCTGACCGCACCAGCATCGAGGCCAGCCGGTCGCGGATGTCGACGACGGGTGCGTCCTCAGCGTCAGCGAGCACCGCCAGCGCCCGTCGGGTCCGCTCGCGGTCGCCGCGCATCAGGGCGCAGTAGCCGGCGAGGTAGGCGCAGATGGGGTCGCTGTCGGCGAGCCCCGACGCCTCGAGCACGTCGTACGCCTCGCGGTATCGCAGCAGGTTCTCGAGCGCTCCGGCCGCTTCCGACACGATCTGCGGCACGCCGGGCTGCAGCCGGTTGGCGCGCAGAAACAGTGTCGCGGCGACATCGAAGACGCCCGACTCGTACGCCTGATAGCCCGCATCGAAGACCGCTTGAACATTGTTCGGGCGCGCCGCAGCCGCCGACACGAGTGCGCCAAACGAGGGTTCGCCCAGGCCGTTCGCAATACCAGCGAACACCTTGAAGGCGCGCGAGAAAGCTGCGTTGTCATCGAGCGTGGCCGGATACGCAATCACAGGACGCAGCAGACGAAATGCACCCTGCGGGTCCGTCGCTGCGAGTGCTTGCGCCTGGTCCACCGCGTCGGGCGGCCCCGGCGGGTCCTTGCGTCGAAACCAATCCTTGATCCCCATACAAACCTCATACACCAAACGCCGACGCACTTTGCTAGATTCAGGGTGTCGCCATGAACACTCGAACCACCGACATGTGCCGCATCGACGTCGACGGCCCCGTCGCGGTCATTGCTGAGGGTGTGGCAACAGCACGCGCCACGGTCGCGCGTCAGGCCGAAAGTCTGAAGTCATTGCAGACTTTCAGGTGGAGCGCTCGTCGGCCCGCGATCACTCCTCGAAGCAGTAGTCGCCGATGCCCTCAACCGATGCGGCGCGCGTGACGCAGACCGAGTTTTCGCACATCAAGCCGACGGCGCAGCAGACCTCATCGCATCGCTCGCCTGCGACGCCCTCGGCCACGCAGACCATTTCGTCATCGTCCTCGTTGTACGTGCACTGCGCGCCGCGCTCGCAGCGCCAGCTTGGACAGGGCTCGCCGACGGCCGGAGCATCGGCACACAGCCCTTGGCCGTCGCCGTCGACGTCGTTGCAGATGCGGTTGCCGAAAGAGCTGCCCCGACACGTCGCACCCTCGGTGAAGTTGGTGGCGCACGCACCTTCCTCGACCCGAGGGAGCGCCTGGCAGGTGCCATCGACACAGGCTTGTACTGGCGGGCACGACATCACGTGCCCGACGGTGCAGGTCTCCCCCTCGGCGTGGCCAACGACGAGAGCGCGACACAGCTGCGCACCGTCGACGGCCGAGCACACCAGAGCCTCATCACAGAGGTTGGCGGAGCAGTCTTCATTCAAGCCAACACGCGTTGGGCTGACGCAGGTGTCGATGTGGGTCGGTTGCTGAAACGAGCACACCGCATCACCCGCGCACTGACGGTTGATGACGCAGCGCTCGCCAACCGCGCGGAGCGCGACGCACGTGTCTGTCTCGTCACAAAATGCGCCCGCGCCACATCCGCCGAAGCTGCAGGAGTCACCAACCGCTGGGCCCACCACGCATACGGCGGCGTCGTTGCACACGAGTCCGGCGGCGCATTTGAAGTCGCATGCTTCGCCGAGCGTTGGGGCGCCCACGCAGGTCCTCGTGTCGAGGGTGCAGCTCCGCTCCTGATCATGCTGCCTGCATGACGGCGTGAAAGTCGAGGGCATCAGAAAACCTCCCAGACTGGAGCGTCGACCGCAGATGAAGAATGGCGCGTGCCCCGGTTTCGGACCACG
>JBIKRQ010000163.1:0-13371 GCA_044349155.1 Myxococcota bacterium | reverse complement strand
GCCGAGTGATGGCTCGGCCGACAGCGGTGCGGTGGTGTTCAACTGGCACGACGGCAAGGCTGCCTTCGCCGACGCCGTGCTCACCACCGTTGAGGTGCCGCTCTCGAGCCGCGCGCTCGGCGACGTGGCCGCGGTCATCGACACGCCCCGCTTGAACTTCGGCTTCGTCCCCGTCGGCGGCTACGCCACGCGCCAGCTCACCGTCGCAAACACGGGCACCGCTGGGGTGTTGTCGATGGGCCCCGTCAGCCTCGAAGAAGGCACCGCTGCGGTGTTTCAGCCGTCGGTGCCCACGTCGTGGGACGAGCAGTTTGTGAACCCGAACGCGCAGGGTGTCATCAACGTCGACTTCCGCCCCGACAGCGTTGGCACCTTCACCGGTGCGGTGTTCGTGCAGACCAACGACGCCGCTCAGCCCGCCATCCGCGTCGAGGTTGCGGGCACCGCTGTGTCGTCTCCCGACGCTGTCGCGCTCACGCCCGCCATCGACTTTCTCGCCCTGCGCCTTGGCAGCGCGCGCACGTTGCCGCTCACCGTCGAGAACCGCGGCGGCTCGCCGCTGACGTTGTCGCCGTCCATCAGCGGTGCTGGTTTCGCGGTCGACACCACGCCCGTCGTCGTTGCCCCCCTTGAGCGCGCCACGTTTCAGGTGGTGTGGACACCGCCCGTCGGCGGTGCTGCGTCGGGCCAGGTGGTGTTCGCCACCAACGACCCCGCCGAGCCCACGCTCACGGTTGGTCTCAGTGGCTTCTGCGATGCACCGCTCATCGCGGTCGCGCCGGTGTCGATCGACTTCGGCAGCGTGGTGATTGGCTGGCAAACCGGGGCGCAGTCGTTTTCGATCAGCAACGCTGGCTTTGGTGACTTGACCATCAACTCGATCGCTTTCGACGTCGGCAGCTCGACGCAAATCCGCTTCGTCGACGTGCCGCCCTTGCCCGTGAAGCTGCAACCCGGCGACCCACCGCTCGTCGTCAGCCTGGCGATGGAAGCCTCAACGCTCGGCACCGTGCTCGCCACGGTCCTCGTCGGCTCCGACAGCATCGACGGTGCGCTCGGCAACGGTGGCGTCGCGCGCCTGCAGGCCGGTGGCGTCGTCGTCACCTGCGAGCAGGGCTGCCCGGTGCAAAACGGCCAGCCGTCGTGCGGCAGCGGCTCGTGTCAGGTCGGTGCCTGCGACAGCCGTTTTCACGACTCGAACAACGCCTTCGGCGACGGCTGCGAATGCGGCGAAGACCTGGTGCCCGGCGGCGGCGGCACCCGTCGTGACATCTCGGGCACGTGCGACACCGTCACCAACATCGGTCCGCTCGGCGACGACTGCGCCGACGTCACTGAAGTCCGCCGTTCGGGCACGTTGCACGACGAGACCGACGTCGACCTCTACTTCTTTCACGCCACCGACGACTTCGAGTTCTTCGGTTGCGACTTCGGCAGCGACTCGTTCGGTGTGCTGTTGCGCCTCGAGAACGCCCCGGCCGGCGCGCGCGTGTGCGCGAGGCAGGCGTCGTCGGGGTGCGGCGGCGAAGACCAACGCCGCTGCGGCGGCACGGAGCTGTTCTTCAACGGCGGCAACCAGGTCTTTGGCGGCAGCGACACCACCGACTTCACGGCGTGGGTCGAGTGGGAGCCCGGTGCGGCTCCCCAGTGCGGCAACTACACGTTGTTCGTGAAGGGCAACGGCGGCTGACGGCTGTTGGGCGGGGGACCTCCCCGCCAACAAACGCTGTCCCTCAGTCGAGAGCGCGCGACGGCGTCACGCTGATGCGGGTCGTCATGGTGTGCACCGCCCCCGGCGACAACGGCACCGGATGTGGCTGCACGTTTGCGGCTTCCACGCACACAAACGAGCGCCAGGCATCGCCGCCGAGGTCGGTCATCGTCGTCGCTTTTTGCAGCCACGGGTTCCACACCACGGTCGCCTGCGAGCCGCTCTTCTCGACGCGAATGCGGCGCGCGAACACCGGGTCGTCCACGACGACAGCGCTCGTGGTTTTCAAAAACACGCTGTCGGTCTCGCCCGCAAACGTCAGCGGTTCGCGGCCCCAGGTTTTTTCAGCGCCGCCGTCGACCTTGTCGAGGTAGCGGGTGCCTTCGAGGCCGGTCACGTTCACCGCACCGACGTCGCCCACGGTGAGGTAGGTGTGCAGCGCACCTTCCATGACAAAGGCGCTGTCGTCGACGTTGGTCACTTCGAGGCTGACCGACAGCGTCGTGCCGAAGCTCGCCCGCAGGCGCGCCTCGAAGGCGTGGGGCCACAGCGCGAGCGTGTCGTCGTCGCTGACGAGCAGCAGCACCACCTCGATGCGGCCGCCGTCGCTCACACCCACGTGCTCCACAAACCACGGGCGCGTGCGCGCAAAGCCGTGGGCCGGCGACGGCTTGCCATCGGGCCGCGGGTCGTCGGTGCGCCCGCCAAACCAGGGCCAGCACACAGGGATGCCGCCGCGGATGGCCTTGCCGCCGCCCCAGAGCGTTTTTGGCGAGCAAAACAGCACCGGACGGTTCGGACCCGCACCCGGCAGCATCGGTAGCGTTGGCGTCCATCCTGCGACGTGTGCGCCGTACACCGACACCAGCGCCTCACACTGCTCGGTCTTGATGTCGAGCAACGGGCCGCCCGGGCCTTCGCGCCACGAGGTGCCGGCGATGGAAAAGCGCTGCTGCAGGTCGGCGATGGCGTTCATGGTTCCTCCAGTGACGACGCTGCGGCTGCGTTCGCGTCGGGGTGCCGCAAGCTGATACGACATCGCCCCACCATGAGCGAAGCGTCGTCCACTCCTGCCCGCCCCTGGCTCACAAACCCCGTCGTCGACCTGCTTGTGGGCTGCGGCCTGCTCGCGGTGCCGCTCACGGCACTCGTGTGGTGGGGCAGCGCCGATCACGCGTCTGTCGTCGTACTGGCGGCTGCTGTGCTGTCGTTGTTCATCAACGCGCCCCACTACGCCGCGACCATTGTGCGCGCCGCGCGGCACGATCGGCGATCGCAGCAGGTGTTGGCCATCGCCAGCATCGCCGCCGTGTTCGTCGTCGTGGCCGCACACCTGCAGCCCCTGGTCCTCGCGCTCGTGTTCACGGCGTTTTTGACCTGGAGCCCCTGGCACTACGCCACGCAGAACCACGGCATCGGCATTTTGTTGCTCGCCCGCGCCGGCGGTTCGTCGACGTCAGAGGCCACCCGCGGTGAACGTCGCGCGCTGAAAGCCGCACACCTCGCACTGGCACTTGCAGCGATGGCCGCCATCCACGCCGGACCGCGCGAGCCGTTCGTGTTGCGCCTCGGGTTGCCGTTTGCCGCGGGGGTTGTGGCGTCGGGTGTGGCGACACTGTTCGCGATCGTCGTCGTCGCCGTGGTGCTGGGCCGCCTGCACAAGCGCGGTGCGCCAAATGCGGGCTTGTTCGCCGTGGGCGCGTTGGTGTCGACGAGTGCGGTGTGGTTCGCGGTGCCCGCCGCGATGTCGATGACGGGCAGCCTCGTGTACGCCGGCGGTGCGGCCGCGATCCTGCACTGCGCGCAGTACCTGTGGGTCACGTGGTTCGTCGAGGGGCGCCTCGCGTTCGTCGAGGGCCGGCGCTTCGATCCGCTCGGGTGGGTCGCCGTCGTCATCGGGCTTGGTGTCGTGCTGTTTCAGGCGGGACCGTGGATCGCGTCGAAGGTGTTTGGCTTCGACCTCGTCGTCAGCCTGCTCATCGTGCAAGCGGTGGTGAACGTGCACCACTTCGTCGTCGACGCGTTTGTGTGGAAGTGGCGAAACCCAGCGCTGGCGAAGCCGTTGTTTTCAGGCAACGAGCGCGCCGCCCCACAGCGGGAACAGGTGTCGAACCTCAAGGCGAGTGTTGCCACCGTCGTCGTCGTGTTGCTCGTGCTGCTGGGTGCCGTCGACGTGCTGCAGCTGGCTGGGACGCGCAGCGATGCGAGCGAGCAGCAACGTGGCATGGCGGCCGTGCTGAACGACCACGACTCACGCCTGTGGGTGCAAGAAGCACAGCTCGCGGTGGCCAACAACGACGAGATTGGGGCGCGTGCTGACCTGTCGCGGGCCATCGAGTTGTCGCCGTTCAACGCCGATGCGCAGCGCGCGTTGGTGCGTTTGCACGTCGTTGCCGGTCGCCTCGAAGAGGCCTGGTCGCGCAAGAGTGCCGTGCCCGCCGGCCTGCTCGACGAGCCTGGAAGCGACGTCACCTTCGCCGATGTGGCCCTGCGCACCAACCGCCTCGACGACGCCGAAGCGCTCTCGCGGCGCGCCCTGGCCGGCACCGTCGACGACACCACCGCCATTGGCGTTGAAGCCCGCCGCGTGCTGGGCACGGTGCTGTTGCGGCGCGGTCAGTTTGGCGAAGCACGCCCGCTGTTGCGCGGTGCGCTCGACGACGGCGAACTCCTGCTGGGGGGCGGCAACGTGGTGGGCGGTGGTCAGCTGCTCGAGCTCGCACTCGCGTTGGGCGAAGCAGAAATCGGCATCAAGCAGGCCGACCCGGCGGTGTTGCTGTTGCAGCGTGTCGTCGAGGGTGCTGCGCGCGCGAACCGCGCCGACATCGCGATGGAAGCGCTGGTGTTGCAATCGCGCGTGAGTGCCGAACGCGACGAAGCGCGCAAAACCCTGGGGCTGCTGCAGCGCGCGTTGGGAATCGCCACCGAGGCCGACACCGTCGTCAATCCCGAGATCGCGTCACGTGCGTGGCTCGACTACGGCGGCCTGCTGGCCCGAAGCGACGCGCCGATGCGCACCCGCTTTGTGTGCGCGCTGAAGGCCCGCAGCTTCGCTGAAGCGATGCCCGCGGGGGCCAAGCAAGATGAGCTGCTCAAGTTCATCGCCGAGGCCACCGCGTTTGTTGAAGAAGTGATGTCGCGCGAAGACGTGGTCGCTGTTCGTGACGACGTCGACACCGCCGCCAAAGACGCCCTCGCCTTGAGCTACCCCGACGACAGCGAAGATCTCGCACCTGCTTCTGCCCCCGGAGCATCGAACGCGCCATGAGCACCAAGAAAACAGCAACGAAGAAGCCCGCAACGAAGAAGACCGCAACGAAGAAGCCCGTCGCGAAGAAGCCCGTCGCGAAGAAACCCGTCGCGAAGAAGCCCATCGCGAAGAAACCTGCGACGAAGAAGCCCGCGACGAAGAAGGCCGCGACCAAAAAGTCGGCCGCGGTGAAAAAGCCAGCAGCAAAGAAGACCGCGACGAAGAAACCTGCGGCGAAGAAGACCGCGAAGGAGACCACCGTGACGACGACGACCGCTCCAACCGTGGGCGCTGCTGCTCCGGCGTTTTCGCTGCCGGGTGACGACGGCAAAACCCACACGCTCGCCGAGTACGCGGGCACGCCCGTCGTTGTGTACTTCTACCCGCGCGACGACACACCCGGCTGCACCACCGAGGCTTGCGACTTCCGCGACAACATGGCTCGCCTCACCGCGAAGGGTGCTGTTGTCCTTGGGGTGTCGCGCGATTCGCTCAAGAGCCACGCGAAATTCAAGGCGAAGCACAGCCTGAACTTCCCGCTGCTCGCCGACGAAGACCTCGCCATGCACCGCGCCTACAACGCGTGGGGCACCAAGAACATGTACGGCAAAGAGGTCGAAGGCACGATCCGCAGCACCTTCCTCATCGACGGCAAAGGCGTGCTGCGCGCCGCGTGGACGAAGGTGAAGGTCGCCGGCCACGTCGACGCCGTGCTCACCGCACTCGAGGCGCTGTAGCGCGCGTCGTCAGGGGTCGCGGTCGATGCCCACGGCCGCGATGAACGCGTCGGTGCTGAAGAAGAAAACGGCGCGTCGCCCACGTCGACACTCGCCGCACCGACCGAGTCGGCCGTCGCTCAGTTGCAGCGGCCGAGCGCGAGGGAACAGCTCTGCGAGCAGCAGTCGCCACTGGTCGAGCAGACCTGATCGGGGCCACGGCACTGGCCCTGATTGCCAGCGAACGCGCTCGCAGTTCCTTGCCATGGTGTTTCGAAGCCGCCGCCAAAGGGGTTGAAGTCGAAGTCGTAGCCGGCGGCCGCGCCCGAAATCGTGCCCGAACACGACGAGGTGCTTGAAGCATACGAAAACTCGTCAAACACGATCTCGCACAGCTGCAGCATCGTCTCGACGACGAGCGAGCCGTTGCTCAACGTCACGATCGCGCACGAGGCGTTGCCCGACGGGTAGTCGAGGATTCCGTCGACAATGCGCACGTCGAGCTGAAAGTACGCGCGCCCTTCGGTCAGCGTGTCGAGGGGGGCGTCGCTGAGGAGCAGGTGGAGCACGCCGTCGTCGACGATCGCCGTGGACGTATCGACGCCCTGGATGTTCGAACCGTGCGCGTACCCAAAGCACCGCGTGCGGTCGATCGGTGGTCCGATGTCGCAGGCAGGATCAAAGTCGCAGTCGAAGTCGTCGCAATCGACGAAGCGGTCACCGTCGTTCGAGATGCCATCGTTGCAGATTTCGGGGCCGTCACTCCCGCACGCCACGTCGTCGTCGCAGTCGAAGTCGTCGCAATCGACGAAGCGATCTCCATCGTTGGAGATGCCGTCATCACAGATCTCGCCTTCGCCTTCGCCTTCACCTTCGCCTTCCTCACCATCTTGTTTGTCGACGCAGGAACCGCGCCTACAGGCGTCGCCGTCGCCGCATGGGGTGCCTTCTGAGCAGGGCCCCGCGTCGCATGCTGTGCAGGCGATCGTGACGACGAAGATGGCGAGAGCGAAGTGGACAAGGCGCATCGGTCCTCCAAATGAGAAACACCATGCGCGGCACATTCGAATCGAGGTGGGACATGTGTCCCACGCGGCTCAAAAAACATGAGCATCAGGCGCCATCGATACAGCGCGTGGAGGGTCAAGGTCGCTGGCCACGTCGACGCCGTGCTCACCGCGTCGTCAGGGGTCGCGGTCGATGCCCACGGCCGCGATGAACGCGTCGGTGCTGAAAAAGAAAAACGGCGCGTCGCCCACGTCGACACTCGCCGCTCCCACGGAGTCAGCTCGGCCCGCACCGTCGAGCACGCCGGCCAACGCTTCGGGCACCCCGACGTCGGCACGCACGTAACGGGCCGCGGTGCCGAGCAGCCGATCGAGGCGCAGGCCAATGGGTCCCCGCGACGTCGGAATCACCGCCACCGTCGCGCCCACCACATGCCGTGGCACCACGGTGCCGGTTCGCGCCGAGCCCAGGTCGCCGCGCAGATCGAAGATCGGCACCACATCCCCTGTGGCGTCGGCCTGGAGCATCACCCCCGCGAGTGCAGGATGCCCAAACGGCACGGCGACGACTTCCTCCTCGACAACAAGGCGCAGCACGTCGGCCACCGACACCGCCAACCGTTCGCCCGCCGCCGAAAACACCAACACGCCCTGCATCGCTCAGCGCCCCATGCCTTCCACGAGGCCCATCAACACGCGCCCGTCGATCGCCAACATGACGCCGTCGTCAGCCGCGATCGTGCCGCGCAACAAGCCCGGCCAGCGGCACGCCACCGTGCGCGGTAATGGTCGTGGGGCATCGGCATCGACGACGCCACGCAACGCACAACACGTGAGCACCACCGGGTCGGCCGTGCCGTCGAACAACAACACCGCCGGCTTTGTCGACGTCGGCTCGGCCCCCAGCAACGCCGCGAGGCTGATGGGTTCAACGCCCAACGCGCGCGGATCGAGCGAGGTATCGCCGCCGCCCACGTCGAGGATCTGGCGCACCGACGACAACGGCAGCGCCAACCGAAACGGTCCGGCCATCGCCTGCAGATAGCGCTCCTTCATGCGCTGACCTCGACGCCAAAGAAGCGCTGCACCAACGGCACCACCTCAACGCGCGCTGTCGCGAGCAACGGCAGCATCGCGGCCCGCGGTGGCGGTTGCAGCCCCGCTCGTCGACACACGCCCTGCAGGCAGTCGAACAAGCCGTCGTCGTCGAGGTAGCTGCCCAGAAAACGGCTGTGCCGAAAGCGCTCGATCAACGTCGACAGCTCTGCCAGCGGGCGGCCCGTCGCGCTGCGCGAAAAATCGGCAATCACGTCGGCATCGAGCGCGTCGAGGCCGTCGTGGTAGCGCCCCAGCAGCGTTGTGTCGGCGCGCATGAGTTCGGCGTCGACGAGCATCTCGGTCAGCACGTGCGCCAACGTGCTTGCCCGCACGCCCGGAGCCACCATACGGATGCGTATGGCGAGGTCGGCGGCGTGGGCATCGAAGGCTTCGTCGAGGTGGAAGGTGTGGTCGTCGTCGTGGTGGCGCTGAGCACCTTCGCGCAACGCGAGCCACCGCACATCGTCGGTGACCACGGCCGCGAGCACCTCGGGACGCAAGCGCGCGTGCTTGTCGACGACGCGCAGCCAGTCGGGCAACGACGTGCCAGCGACGCGCCAGAACAACAGCTCATCCGTGCTCGACGTCGACGACGGCGCGAGGAACGCCAGGCTGTGCGCGAGGTAGTTCATGCGCTCAGCCAGCGCCTTTGCCCGTTTGCCGACGCAGCTCGGTCTTGTTGGCGACGAGCAGGCCTTCGGCGTTGAAGATGAACAGGTCGGCGGTTTCGCTCTCGCCAAACACGCTGCCCGCCGAGCGCAGGTACATCCACGACATGCCGCCGTGTTCGTTGGGCTCAACACTGCCGGGCATGCCGTTGTTTTTGACCACGGTGTTTTGCGCCACCGACATCGTCGACGGCCCGCTCTGGCGGGGATCGCGGCGACCACAGCCCACGGGGCCGGGCATCTCTGAGGGCATCTTCACGGGGTCGCAGCCAGCGACGACGACGGGCACAGACAGCGACAGGGCGAGGCTCAGCAGGCGATACATGGCACCGCTGTAGCAAGTCCGACGACGCTGTGGGTCACCCACCCGATCCACGGCGGCGAGAGTTGACACCCCATGGGGCGATGCCTAGGTTTTCGAGAATACGTTGACTTTTGTGTCAACGGCCCGCTTTCGCTTTCCAGCACGGAGATGCCCATGTCGACGCTCAACAAGATCTTCGAAGAAATGAACGCCCGCATCACCGACGAGAAGGCGAAGAAGATCAACAGCACCTACCTGTTCGACATCGGCGGCGAAGAGGGCGGCAAGTGGTTCGTCGACCTCACGCGCAGCGAGGGCCCCTACATCGAGAAGAAGGAAGCCGAAGCCAAGTGCGTCGTCCGCGTGCCGAACCCCGACGACTGGATCGCTATCGCGACGGGCAACATGAACCCCGTCGCGGCGTTCATGGGGCGCAAGATCGAGGTCAAGGGCGACATGTCGATGGCCATGAAGCTCACCAGCCTGCTCACCTGAACGCGCCTTTCTGGCGAACACGAACGGCCCGCGCGTGCGGGCCGTTTTTCATTGGCTGACCTCAACAGGTGCGGCGAGAAACGCAACTCTGTCCCGGCTGCCACGTGCGGCGCAGGTCACCGACGGGTGAACACCAGGGTGCTCACGTCGTCGACGCCGTTTTCGCGATAGGTCTCGATCATCGTGAACGTCGTCGCGCTGGTGAGGTGCAGCTCGAGGCGATGCAGGTGCGAGGCGGCGGCGCTCGCAAGATTCGTCGCGTCTTTGAACTCGAAGACGACGTGGCCCGGTGTCGACGTCGTCTGCTGCAGCCTTGGTTGATTGCCCTGTGCGCAGTAGTGCGTCGCAAGGAGCACGCCTTTGTCGGCGTGAAAGAGCGTCAGGGTCTCTTTGCCGCTGGCGGTCTTGTAGGTCTCCACCAGGGTGGTGTCGGCGGCGACGAGCTTGAACTCGAGCGTGATCGGCGAAGGTCCGCTGCTGCTCCACCGGCCCACCAGGCCACGCAGGGGCTGCAACGTGTCGGGCTCGGCGCGCGCGGCGCTGGCGAACAGCAACAAGAACAGGGCGAGGCGCACAGCGAACGACATGGCCTCGTTGTACCCGCAGGCCTGGCGACGACCAACAGCGCTACGATCGGCCCATGTGCCGCAACATCAAACCGCTCTTCAACTTCACCCCGCCCGCCACCGACGACGACGTTCGCGCCGCAGCACTGCAGTTCGTCCGCAAGATCGCGGGCACGAACGCGCCGTCGAAGAAGAACGCCGAAGCCTTCGAGCGCGCCGTCGAGGCCATCTACGCCAGCAGCAAAACGCTGCTCGAAGAACTCGTGACCACGGCCCCGCCCCGCGACCGCGTCACGTTCGAGCAGGTGCAAAAGATGAAGTTCCAAAAGCGCCAAGCGCGAACCTGAGCGCTGGTCGGCGTCAGCTGAGGCGGCGGCTGAGCACGCGCTCGACGAGGGCTTTGCTGGCGGCCGTGAGCTCGACGAAGGCCACGCCCATGCCGGGGGTAGCACCGCTCGACGGCAGCACGACGCGGGTGACCTCGCCCACGCCTTCGATGATCTCCATGTCCTCGTCGATCACCGTGAAGCGCAGCTCCACCTTGGTGCCGCGCGGCAACGGATCGTCGGAGCGGATGAACACGCCGCTCTTGCTGATGTCGCTGACGTACTCGGCGATGAACTCGTCCATCGTGTCGAACTCGCGGTTCACACGAACACGTTCGGCACCGCGGCGCTTTTGGTCGCTCATGTCTACTTCTTCTTCGCCGTCGTGGCCGCGCGCAAGCCGGGGGCCTCGTGGCCCGAGGCGACGACGTAGTCGCTGTAGCCGCCGCCGTACACCTTGGGCCCCTCCCCCGGCACGAGTTCGAGCACGCGGTTGCTCAAGGCACTCAAGAAGCGACGATCGTGGGACACGAAAATCATCGTGCCTTCAAACGACGACAACGCTTCCACGAGCAAATCCTTCGTGGCCACATCGAGATGGTTGGTGGGCTCGTCGAGGATCAGCAGGTTTGGCGGATCGAACAACATGCGCGCCAACACGAGCCGCGCTTTCTCACCACCCGACAACACACGCACGCGCTTTTCGACGTCGTCACCGGGGAAGCCGAACGAGCCCGCCAGGCTGCGCAACGTGCCCTGGGTCGCGGTGGGGAAATCGCCCTGCAGCGTTTCGAAGATCGTGAGGTCTTCCTTCAGGATCTCCATCGCGTGCTGCGCGAAGTAGCCCATCTTCACGCTCGAGCCGATGGTGACGCCGCCCTCGTCTGCGCCAAGGTCGCCCGCGATCATCTTGAGCAGCGTGCTCTTACCGGCACCGTTTTGTCCCATCACGCACCAGCGCTCTTTGCGGCGGATGCGCATATCGACGTCGACGACCGTGCGGCCGCCGTACGACTTCTTCACATGCGAGAGGTGCACCACGTCGTCGCCGGAGCGCTCGGGCTTTCTGAATTCGAACACGACGCGCTCGAAGGTGCGGGGCGCTTCGAGCTTCTCGATCTTGTCGAGCTTCTTGATGCGGCTTTGCACCTGAGCGGCGTGCGAGGCGCGGGCCTTGAAGCGGGCGATGAAGCGCTCTTCCTTCTCGAGCATCTTCTGCTGGCGATCGAACTGCGCCTGCTGCTCGCGCATGCGGATGGCTTTTTGCGCTTCGTAGAAGTCGTGGTTGCCCGAGTACGTCGTCAACTCGCCCGCATCGATCTCGATGACCTTCTTGATCACGCGGTTCATGAACTCGCGATCGTGCGACGTCATGAGGATCGCCGAGTCGGTGCTCTTCAAGAACTCTTCGAGCCAGATGATGCTTTCGACGTCGAGATGGTTGGTCGGCTCGTCGAGCATCATCAGCGACGGCTTCTGCAGCAGGATCTTGGCGAGTGCGACGCGCATCTTCCAACCGCCGCTGAGCTTGCCCACGTCGTCGTTGATGACCGCTTCGGCGAAGCCCAGGCCGTACAGGATGTCTTTGGCCGCGGCTTCCAGCGCGTAGCCGCCGAGGCTGTCGAACTGCGTTTGCACGACGCCAAGGCGGTCGCACAGCGCTTCCATTTCGTCGGCGCGATCGGGGTCGGCCAGGGCGTCTTCGATCTCTTTGAGCTCGGTCAGGCACTTCGACACGGGGCCCACGCCGTCGAGGACCGCAGCGAGCACGGTGATGCCGCTCATCTCGCCAACGTCTTGCGAGAAGTAGCCGACGGTCACGCCACGTTCGACGGCGACCTGCCCGCCGTCGGTTTCTTCTTCGCCGTTGATCAGGCGAAACACGGTGGTTTTACCGGCACCGTTGGGGCCGACGAGGCCGACCTTCTCTCCGCGCTGCACGGTGGCCGAAGCCTCCATGAACAGGATTTGACGGCCGTATTGCTTGCTGACGTTGTCGAGGGAAATCACGCGATGCGTCTACGGCATCGGTGGCGTTTGGAAACTGCCTTGCGCGCTTTCGTGGTCGGCGCGCTGAAACGCCGCCGCAATCGCCTCAAGCAACGCCCGAATCTGCGCATCAAACGCCGCGCCACGAGCGATGGGCACGCCGCCCAGCACGGTCGCGTCTGCCGCCCGCAGGGTCTGCTGGAGGGCGTCCAGGCCGCGCTGGCCCCGTTCAATGGCTGGCACGGCGGCGGTGATGGCGACGATTTTGTTTGAGAACTCGCCGGTGCCGATGACCCAATCGATCGCGTTCTTGAGCGCTCCGGGCAGGCTGTGTCCGTATTCGGGCGACGCAATGAGCACAGCATCGCTGTGTTGGAGTGCGAGCCTCCACGCTTCGACGGTTGGGACACCCGCGCTGGCGAGGTCCGGGTCGAACGCCGGCAGGTGGCGCAGGCCGTCAATGAGCTCAATCGTCATCGACGACGGCGCGAGCGCGATGGCGGTGTGCAGCAACGTGAGGTTGCCCGAAGCCCGCTGCAGGCTGCCGCTGATGCCAAGAACACGCATGGCGCATCCTGTGGCAACCGCGTCTGCCGTCCGCAAGCTCGGCGCGCTCATGGATGAACGAGGTGTTCGACCGGGTGGTCGGGGCATTCTCGAGCCACCTCCACCCCCGCCCTTTTGGGTGGGCCTTTTTTGCCGAATCTGCTGAACACCTGTCAAGTGGGGACTGGGTGTTTCCAGTCCTGAACACCTGTCAAGCGGGTGTCAGCCCTTGTCTTTTTTCTTCGCCAGCGCGTCGTGGGACGTGCCGAAGATGTCGAACTGCTCTTGGTGAAACGAGCCGCGGGGCCGCACCACCAACTTGCGTCCGCACATCGCCTCAACAGCATCGAGGGTCTCGCGCTCCTCGCCCACCATCAGGTCCACCACCTCAGGGTGGGCCTGCACGACGATCACTTCCTCCAGCAACCGCGGCGCCTGACGCATCAGCGACCGCAGGATGTCGTACGTGATGGTCCGCTTGCTCTTCAGCGCCCCACGCCCCTCGCAGTACCAGCAGGTCTCCTGCAGCTGCCGACCAAGGCTCTCGCGCGTGCGTTGGCGCGTCATCTCGACAAGCCCCAGCTCGCTCATCTTGACGACGTTACAGCGGGCCCGATCCGCCTGCAGCGCCTGCTTGAGTGCTGCGAGCACCTTGTCGCGGTGGTCTTCGGCTTCCATGTCGATGAAGTCGATGA
>JBIKRQ010000557.1:0-3611 GCA_044349155.1 Myxococcota bacterium | reverse complement strand
CTGCCGAGTTGGTGCAGTCGTTATCTGCTGTCGAGGAAGACCTCGGCGTGTTGATTGCGCAGCCGCTGCCCGACGAACCAACGACCGTGCAGATGCGCTTCATCGTCGACGGCGCGGTCGACGCCACAGAGACGTTCACGGCCTCGGTGCGCCGCTCGGCAACGCCGGACATCGAGTTCACGAACGTGTCGGTCAGCGCCGGCGCCGACAGCAGCACCACGTTGCCCATCGACCTGTACGACGTCGTCGTTTTCGACACGCAAACACCGCCCGTGCGCCGTGGTTTCCTCGGTGGCGTTCCCTCGGCGCGTCAGTTGAGTGCGGGCCTCGACGCCGTCACGTGGCGCATCGTCGTCGAGGCTCGCACGGCTGGCGATGTGTGTTTCGGCGGCGACGACCGCGCCGGCTGCGGTGAGGGCGAGGGCGAGGGCGAAGGAGAGGGCGAAGGAGAGGGCGACGGAGAGGGCGAGGGCGAAGGAGAGGGCGAGGGCGAGGGCGAGGGCGAGGGAGAGGGCGAGGGCGAAGGACCGCCTGAAGACTGGGTCGTCCGGCCCGTCGCAGGAGCGATTCGCGGTGCAGCTGGACTCAGCGGCGGACGCGCACTGGTCGTCGTCGCTGGTGAGCCCGAGGCCGACGGCAACGGCGAGACGTCGATCGGTGCCCCAGCGTGCACCACTGTTTCGGACTCGTTGGAGATGCCGAACATGCTTGTTGCCACCCTCGACGTCAGTGGCGGCTGTACGAGTGCCTTTGTGATTCGCGCCGGGTCGGAGTCCATCTTTACGATCAACCGCGTCAAGGTGCTTCGTGAAGAAGTCTGGCTCGCGGGCACAGCCTCTGGCGTTGTCGACGTGCTCGACCCGGACGGCGCTGTCGCGTCAACAGTCGGTGTGGCCAACGTTGCCGAGGCCTTCTTCATCGTACGCATTGCTCCGGATGCGTCGCGCCCAGTGCTCACCTACACAGCCTCTGAGCGGACCATTGGTGGGCCACTCGACATCGACGTCGACGGCGTCGGCAACGTGTACGTCGCCGGTGCAGCGCGCACCGAGGGAGCAGATTTCATCTGGGACGGCATCGTGGTCGAAGACACCCGCGAGCAGGTGTTCATTGCGCGCTGGACGCCAACGGCGACCACGCTGGGCCCGGTTGTCGACGTTGCGAGCGCTGAGCTTGCAGGCGATCCGGCGTTCGTAGAGTCCGTCGTACTCGCTGCCGACGACGACGGTGTTTCTGTCGCGCTCGGCGCATCGGGAGCCTCGTTGTCTGCGTTCAGCGTGGCCGGTGTTCCCACAGAAGCGACGGGCGCACAGACCACGTTCCTCGCGAAATTCGACGCGACACTGACGGCACAGTGGTCAAACACCCTGGGCACCGATGGCAGCTTCGACCCGTTCACGCCCGGCATCGCCGTGCGCGCAATGCAGAGCCGCAACGCGCCGGCCGCGCAACTCTTCATCGCCGTCAACGCCGACGGGTCCCAAAGCTTCGGCAACAGTGGCTTGTTTCTGTCGGCGCCGTCGTGCGTCCTGTTGGCGGTCGACCTCATCTCGGGCGCTATCGATTCCGTCGGCGCGTTGACGCCTGACCGGTTTGCTGATTGTGCGAGCGTGAAGGTCGACGACGACGAACTGTTTCTCGGTGGCTCAGCCAACGGAACGCTGCGCTTCACACGCTCTGGAACGAACACGATCGCCGTCACCGACGACAGCTCCGACACGTTCGGCATCGTCGAAGTCGTGAAAGCGTCGCGCGACCTGGGCAGCACCGGCTTCGGGTTGCGCTTCGAAGCCGTGGGCAATCGGTTCGTGCTGGCGCAGACCACCGAGGTTGCCCCCCTCGGCTTCAGCGACGTGACCATCGCGAATGCAGCCTCCGACGCCACTGGCGGCACGCTCGTTGCCGGCGACGTGTTTGGCATTGCGTCGGTTGGACTTGCCCGTCTTGGCCGCGTTGGTTCAAGTGGCTTCGTTGCGCGCGCGTCCGGTCGTGCAAACACCGCTGAATGCACGGCACTTGACGAGTGCGGAATCAACGGCGTGTGTGATCCCCGCACGTTGACATGCACCCCACAGTGTGTGGACGACCTCGACTGCGTTGGCGTTTGCGATGGTCGCACCGGACTGTGCATGCCCGCTGGCCCGTGTCAGCCCGGCGAGGTGTTCGAGGCCGACAGTGGCGCCTGCCTTCCCCACTGTGGCCCGTTCCTGCCTGGGGCGTACTGCTTCGCCGAAAACGAATGCTGCAATGACCTGACCGGCCGCTGTGACGCCAGCGACCCGGTGCTGGCGTCGACGTACGAGTTGATTGACGGTGGAGTCGCCGAGGTTGTCGGCCTTGCGCCACCCCCGCGGCGCAGCGCAGCGCTTGTGCCAGTCAACGGCGCACTGCGCATGTTCTTCGGCCGCGAGTTCGATGGTGACGTTTCGGCCGACGAAGGGGCGTTCGTGCTCGACCGCCAGGTGGGCTGGACCGCAGAAGCGGCAAGCATCGACAGCGGTTGTCGCCTCGTCGACGGCTTCGCGAGCGTTGGTGTCTTTGGCAGCACCTGGCTGGTTGGTGGAATGCTCGATGGTGGCACCGTGAGCGGTGGCGTGTGTGCGGTACGTGCACAGCCCGAGCTCAGCGTTGTGCTTGAGGCCACAGCGATTGCACCACGCCGCGATGCTGCTGCCGCAAGCAACGGCGCCGATGTGGTGGTGTTTGGTGGTCGCGGCCCTGATGGTGCGCTCCTCGGCGACACCCTTGTCGGCTTTGCCAGCATCGAGCTCAACCTGTCGACGGAAACGGTCGGGGGGACGCCACCTCTGCCCCGTGCCGGCGCGCTGCTCGTGCAGCGTCCCGGGAGCAGCAACTTCCTCCTGATCGGCGGTGTGGTCGACGACCGGGCGGGCGGCGAGCGCCTCACCAACGAGATTGTCGAGTTCGACGTTGCAACGCGCAGCTGGGGCCCTCCGTTTGCGCTGGCCGGCCTTCCGGCAACGGCATTTGCCGGTGCCTCGTCGAGTGATGAGGGTGTCCTCGTCATTGGCGGCGAAGTGCAAGACGCACAACAACGTCGATTCAGCAGCCGCGATGTTCGGCGGATCGTCGATTTCAATGGGTCGCTCGTCGTCGAAGCCATCGAGTTCGACTTCGGCGCCTTGACACGGGTTGTGGGGCTTGCGGTTGCCTCAATCGACGGTACGACCGTCGTTTTTGGCGGCGACTCGCTCGACACCGAAGGCGTCTGCACTGCCTCCACCCGCAACTGACAGGCCGCACCGATGACGACGACGTACCGACGTGATCCGATCAAAACCCCGCGCGTGAGCGGCGTTGCCATGAAGGCGTTTGTCACCGCCCTCGAGAGCCCGATCGGCGGCATGCTCCTCGACAAGGTCACGGCCGACTCTGGCTTTTTGCGCTTCCGTGCATTGGATGCCGGCACGGCGTCACCGCTGCCACCGCACCTGCCGCATCCATCGCCCCTGCCATCAACGAACACGCCAGAGGCGTTGGCCGCCACGGCCGTTGCCACCGATTCCGGCACCCACGCGCATGGCGAAAGCGTGGCCACGTTTGTGAATGCCTACGCCGGCGGAGCAAGCCCCGTCGACGTCGTCACCCGC
>JBIKRQ010000556.1:0-3613 GCA_044349155.1 Myxococcota bacterium | reverse complement strand
GTAGAAGTCGGCGATCTTGTTGAGCATGGTGTCGAGCGCACCAGCGCTCTCACCGATCGACACCATCTGACACACCATCGACGGGAACAGCTTCGTTTCTGCGAGCGGCTCGGCGAGGGTTTTACCTTCGGAGACCTTGCGGCGGGCGTACTGAATGCCCTCGGAGATGATGATGTTGCCCGAGGCACGCGCCACGATGTCGAGGGCGTCGAGGATGGGCACGCCCGACGTGAGCATGGTGCCCATGGTGCGCGTGAAGCGCGCCGTCGCCGTCTTTCGCAGCAGCGGTCCAAAGATCGGCATCTGCAAGAAAATCGCGTCGGTCGCGCGGCGGCTCTTCGGGTTGTTGCGAATGGCGCGGCCAAGAAAGAACAACGCAATCGGAACGATGAAGAACAGGTACCAGTGCTCGACCGACCAGTTCGAGATGTCGATGACGATCTGCGTCGGCACCGGCAGCGAACCGCCGAAGTCGGCGAACATCTTCTCGAACACGGGGATCACGAACAGCAGCAGCACCGCGACGGCGCCAAGGGCAACGCTCATGACGGCGGCGGGGTAGAACAACGCGCCCTTGATCTGCTTCGCCAGCTTCACCGACTTCTCGGTCTGCATGGCGATACGGGTCATGATGGTGTCGAGAATACCGCCCGTCTCACCGGCGGCGACGAGGTTCACCATCAGGGTGTCGAACACCTTCGGGTGCTTCGACAGCGAATCGGCGAAGGTTTTGCCCGACTCGACGTCGGTCTTGACCGCGCCAAGGACCTTCTTGAAATGCAGGTTCTCCTGCTGGCTGTGCAGGATGTCGAGGCACTGCACGAGCGGAAGACCCGCGTCGATCATCGTCGAGAACTGACGCGTGAAGATCATCAGGTCGCGTGTGGCGACGCCTGAGCTGCCCGGCATTTTGAAGCCGAGCTCGGCCGACTTCTTCTTGACCTTCTGCGGGGTCAGTTGTTGCGCGCGCAGCCGCTGCTCGACGGCGTCTTTCGTTGCGGCGTCCATCTCACCGCTGCGGGCTTCGCCGCTTTTCGTTTTGGCCGACCAGGTGAAAACGGGCACGCGTTGCCTCCGAGCGAAATTTGGGACGCGGTCAAGAGTACCAGCCAGCGAGAAGCAGTGACAACTTCTCGGCGGACGCCGCTACGAACCGGGACGACGAGCGGGCGGCGCTGACGGCCCCCCAATCGAGATGCCTGCGTTGACGAGCATGGTGCGGAACTCGTCGAGTTCGGCGGTGCGTCCAATGGCCTCGTCGACGGAGATCTGCCGCTTCTGCACCAGGCTGAGCAGGGTTTGGTTGAGCGTGATCATGCCGTACTTGTTCTGACCAACCTGCATCTGCGAGTAGATCTGGTGGACCTTGTCTTCGCGGATGAGGTTTCGAATGGCGACGTTCGGGACCATGACTTCGAGGGCAAGGCAGCGGCCAGACCCGCCCAACTTCGGGATGAGCTGCTGCGACATCACGCCTTCAAGCACGAAGGAGAGGTTCGCCCGGATTTGCGGCTGCTGGTACGGCGGGAAGACGTCGATGATGCGGTTGATCGTTTGCACCGCACCGTTGGTGTGCAGCGTGGCGAAGGCGAGGTGGCCTGTTTCGGCAATGACGAGGGCCGCTTCGATGGTCTCGAGGTCGCGCATCTCGCCGATGAGGACGACGTCGGGGTCCTGGCGGAGCACGTACTTCAAGGCCTTCTTGAAGTTGTCGGTGTCAGCACCCACCTCGCGCTGGTTCACGAGCGACGACTTGTGCGGATGCAGGTACTCGATCGGGTCTTCGATCGTCAGGATGTGGTAGTGGCCCTCGGTGTTCACCTTGTCGATGATGCTCGCCAGCGTCGTTGATTTGCCTGAGCCCGTGGGGCCCGTGACAAGCACAAGCCCGCGAGGACGGTTGGCAATCTCAGCAACGACCGGCGGCAAACCGAGTTCCTGAAACGACAAGATCTTGAACGGGATGGTGCGAAACGCCGCCGCGACAGCGCCGCGCTGCATGAAGAGGTTGCAGCGAAAACGCGCGAGCGACTTCACGCCGAAGGAGAGGTCGAGTTCGTTCTCCTCTTCGAACTTGTGCTTCTGCGCGTCGGTGAGGATCGAGTAGCACAGCTGCTTCGTGTCGACGGGCGACAGCTGTGGCACCCGCAGAGGCACGAGGTCGCCGTCGATCCGCAACTGCGGTGGCGAGCCCGTGGTGATGTGCAGATCGGACGCGCCCTTTTCGATCATCGCCTTCAAGAGCTGATGAAGATTGACGGGGGGCCCGACGGGCTGCTGCGGTTGCTGACTCATGAAGGCGATCCTGCGCGAGACGAGAAGCCACGCCGAACATCGACGTGGCGAAGAAGGGGCTCGGGGCTACTCGTCGGGAGCCGTCGTGTCGGTGACGACTTCGATCGGCACCGTACCCGCCATGAAGTGCGCGATCGCTGACATCCGCAGCGTGCGGAAGCCGAGCTTGATCGCTTCGTTTTTGATCTCGCCCGTCGAAGCACCATTGAGGATGAGCTCGCGCAGCGGGTCGGTCATCTTGAGCACTTCGTAAAAGGCGATGCGCCCCTTACAGCCGGTGCCGTTGCAGACTTCGCAGCCAGCGCCCTTCATCGGCTGGAACTTGCCGATCATGTCCTTTGGAACCTGAGCAGCGAGGAGCGCGTCCTTCGGGATGTCGAACGGTGCTTTGCACTGCTTGCAGATACGACGACCAAGGCGCTGGGCGATGATCACGTTGACCGCGGCTGTGAGCAGGAACGGCTCGATGCCCATGTTGAGCATGCGCGTGATCGTGGCCGGGGCATCGTTGGTGTGCAGCGTTGTGAGCACCATGTGGCCCGTGAGTGCTGCCTTGACGGCGATTTCGGCCGTTTCGAAGTCACGCACCTCGCCGACCATGATGGTGTCGGGGTCTTGACGAAGAAACGAACGAAGGGCGGCGGCGAAGTTCAGGCCGATGTCTTCATGCATCTGCACCTGGTTGATGCCGGCGAAGTTGAATTCGACCGGGTCTTCGGCGGTGCAGATGTTCACGTCGGGCTGGTTCAGCGCTGAAAGTGCCGAGTACAGCGTGGTGGTTTTGCCCGAACCCGTGGGGCCCGTCACAATACACATGCCGAACGGCTTTTCGATGCCTTCCATCCAGACTGCAATCTGGTCGTCGGCGAGGCCCAACTTCGTCATATCAAGCTGCAGGTTGGACTTGTCCAACAAGCGCATGACGATCTTTTCGCCAAAGAGCATCGGGCAGACGGACACGCGGTAGTCCATCTCCTTGCCGCCGCCGATGCGCAGCTTGATGCGGCCGTCCTGGGGCAAGCGACGCTCGGCGATGTCGAGGTCGCTCATGATCTTGATACGCGAGCTGATGGCGTTTTTGAGCTTGAGCGGGGGCCGCATGACCTCGTGGAGCATGCCGTCGATGCGGTAGCGAACCCGCATCTCCTTCTCGTAGGGCTCGATGTGAATGTCGGAAGCACCCTTCTTGATGGCATCGACGAGGATGAGGTTCACGAGCTTGACGACCGGGGCGTCTTCGGCGGCCTTCTCGAGGTCGAAGGCGTTGGCTTCTTGCTCGCGCTCGGCAACGTCGACGTCGTCGTCGAAGTTGCTCATG
>JBIKRQ010000555.1:0-3618 GCA_044349155.1 Myxococcota bacterium | reverse complement strand
GGCACCATCGACAGCCTGGTGCAGGGCAGCAGCAAGCACTCTGAGGTCTTCTTCGTCGTCGCCGGCAGGGCGCACCGCAGCGAGTGCGGCGATGCCTTCCTCGGGGCGGCCGACACTGAGCAGCAGCTCGCTGCGACGTCGAACCAGCTGCCGAAGCTCGAGCTGCTCGGCTGGCGCTAGCGCGGCGGCACGGCGGCCCAGGGCAGCCTGGAGGGCTTCCTGGTCGTCGAGGTCGTCGAGGCATTCGAACAACTCGCCCCAGGCCTCGCGGTCGGCGATGTCAGCGTCGACGAGGGCTTCGAGGTGGTGAACGGCCTCACGCTGCGCACCGGTGGTCGCCACGCCGTCACGCAACACCGCGACAAGTTCGAGGCGCAAGCGGCGCTGCTCACCGTTCACGGTGACCGCGACGGCGTCAGCGAGGACGGAAGCCACCGCAGGCCACTGCTCTGCATCGCGGAGCAGAACGAGGGCTGCCTCGCGCAACGGGGCCCGGCGCTGCAGGCCCGAGCGCACGCCGTCGAGATGCTCGATGAGCACCGCACGGCCACCGGCGATCGCACACCGGGCCGCCTCGTCGACGGCGTTGTTCGCCTCAGTCACGTCGGAAGTGTTTGAAGCTGAAGCCGCAGCAAGGAGGCGACGTGTGGCCTCGTCGTGACGGCCGGCGGCACTTTCGCGATGTGCCGCTGCGCGGTGAACGACGATGTCGTCGGGACGCGTGGCAGCGAGACTGCTCAACAGCGGCAGGTCAATGCGCTCGTCGTCGAGGGCGATGACGAGTGCGTCGCGCAGCAGTGGCGCGGTGGGATCGACGCGCAGCGCTTCGGCAGCGACGTGGGGGGCACGCGCGACGATCGCTGTGACCAGCGGCGCAAGCTGTGCCGCATCGTGGCCCCCGCGGGCGGACGTGAGCACGTCCTGCAAGGCGCTGGCGGCTGCGTCGTCGTCGACAGCCGGCGCCAACTGCAACCGCAGCGATGCCCGCTGCAACCGCCATTCGGTCGACAACGCGTCGCCCGAAGCACGCATCTCGTCGAGCACCGCGAGGGCGACCGCACTGGCGGTCTCGGGAGCGGTGGCACCGAGGCAGAGGGTGAGGAGGCGTTCGCGCAGCTGTGGCGTCGACGACAACGCACGCCCGCGCTCGAACCAGTCGATGGCCGCGGCGACGTCGTTTTGCCGCGCAAGCACGTCTTCGGCGCAGGCAGCGGCGCGCGCCGACTGCTCGCCGATGGTGCCGACCTGCAGGCGAACGAGGGCTTCGCGCGCTTCGCGAAGCGGTGCCGCATCACCGAGGGTGGCGGCAAGGCGCTCACTGGCGAGCCAGGCCTCAACCTGTTGGTCGTCGTCGGCGAGGGACAGGCCCCAGCTGGCGAGCGCGCGCGGCAGGTCGCCCACGGCTTCGGCTGCCACCGCAAGGCGCTGCGCGTTTTGGCCCACTTCGACATTCTTAGAAATGAGTGAATCGAGAGCCAGACACGCAATATCAGGACGTGCGAGTTCTTCGGCCAGGCGCGCGCGTCGCACGTCGCCGTCGACCGTCAGGCCGCCCGCTGCAGCGGCATCGCCCAACACCGACAGTGCCTGAATCGCGAGCACCGTGTGCGCGGGGCCCTCGACATCGGCGTCGTCGAGCCATGTTGCCGCTTGTTCGAGCAACGCGTTCTTCGGCTGAAACGCCGGTGCCTGAGGCAGGTGCGCCAACCCATGAAGCACGACCTGCGCCGCGTCGGCGAGGTTGCCGTGTGCCGCCAGCAGGGTGGCGAGCCTGCGCACCACGAGGTCGTAGCCGGCGCCATCCGCCGAACCCGACACCGCCGACTCAATCGCATCGTCGTCGACCAGCAGCTGCAGTGTTGCGGTTGCTGCGTCGTCGCTGCCAAGGGCCGACAGGAGTTCGGCGCGGCGGCTGCCGGTGGCGAGGCGCTCGAGGGGATCGAGGGCCAGGCCGTGCAATCCCGAGACGGCGACGAGGGTGGCCGCGTTGTCGCCCAGGCGCTCGCGAGCCGCGACGAGGCGACGGCGAACACTCAGGTTGTCGTACTCGCCATCGGCAAGTGCCACTTCACACAGCTCCGCCACGAGGGCAGCGTCGTCGAGGGCGGCATCAGCACTGGCGGCGAGCTGGGCGTAGGCGGCACCGCGGGCGCTGCCGCCGCACGAGGCGTCGATCCAGGCGCGTTCGACATCGAGGGCCGGACGCAGTTCTCCGCGTGCGGTGAGCTGGGCGCCAAGGGCGCGTGCAGCGGCGGAGTACGCTGGGTCGAGGGCGAGTGCTGCGCGGCGGTCAGCGATGGCGCCGTCGTCGTCGGCGAGGAGTGCGGCGCGCACTTCGGCACGCGCTTCGAGCAAGCGCGCCTGCTCTTTGCCGACACCCGCAGCGATGAGCCGGTCGAGATGCAGAATGGTGGCAGGGCCGTCGCCGAGCGCGCGGTTGAGCTCGACGAGCATCCGCGTTGTGGTGATGTCGGTGGTGCCCGCAGCGGCGTGGCAGCGCTCGGCAAATTCGAACGCGACAATGCCGTAGCGCAGGCGGCGCAACACACCCGCCAACAAGCCACCAGCTTCGGCGGCTTGCTTCGACGCTTCGGCAGCGTCGTCGTGCTCGAGGCAGGCCGCGGCAGCCAGGCGCGCACGGATAGCGAGGCGGCGACTGCCCGTCGCGCGGGCGAGGTCGAGCAGCTCGTCGAGGGCGCGCCGAGAAAACGGCGGATCGCGCAGCGCACGCAAACCAATCGCGCGTGCGTCGTCGAGGCGGCTCGCGGTGCGCGCGACTTGTGCGGCACGCAGTAGCAGGTCGGTGCGCTCTGGCGACGACGGAATCCAGCTTGCGCGGCGCAAGCACTCGGCGGCCAGTCCGTCGTCGTCGTGGGCTTCAAGCAACAACGCGAGGAGGCGGCGGCTCGCGTCGGCATCGGCGGGGGCGTGCTGCAGCAAAGCGCGGAGTGCTTCGATCGCCGCTGCAGGCTGCTGACGCTGCTCCTCCTCGATGTCGGCGATTCGGAGCCAGAGGCCGGCGTGCACGACGTCGGGCGCGCCGCGCTCGCGGGCCTGGCCAAGCAGTGCATGCAGCAACTCGATGGCGCGATCGAAACGCTCATCGCGGATGCACAAATCGACGAGGCGACGCTGATTGCGCTCACGCGTGGTGTCGTCGAGTTCGAAGCGGAGCAACTGCTCACGGGCGCGTGCTTCAATCGCGTGTCCGCGTTCGCGCGCCGTGTCGGCGACGGTGACAACAAGCTGGCGAACAGCGTCGTTGATGGGGGCCGCATCGAAGCGAACAACGGCCTGCACGGCTTCATCTGTGGGTGCGTCGACCTCGACAGAGCGCTGCACAAGTGCGTCGAGCGGCTCAAGCGCGTCGGGGCTGTGGTCGAGCCACGTGTTGAGCACGGCGAGTTCGCGTGCGCGGTCGCGGCGGGCCACCCACACACCACGCAAGCGCTGCCGCAGCGTCACCACGACGTCGGCGTCAAGGTCATTGCGTGTGAGCAAGGCGACCGATGTCTGCTCGATGCCTGCCACGTCGTCGGCGCGGACGGCGAGGTCGAAGGCACGTTCGGCGACGCGGCGATCGTCGGCGATCGGGCCGTTGTCGATGAGCGGGCGCAG
>JBIKRQ010000554.1:0-3620 GCA_044349155.1 Myxococcota bacterium | reverse complement strand
AACCACCGGTGAGGTAGGCCTCAAAGCCCTTCGCACGCAGGCGCTTCACGACCCACAGCGCGTCTTCGTCGATGAGCGCCAGTGGGATCTCGGCGTTCTCGTTGAGGGTGACTTCCACGTCGGGGCGCTGGGCCATCGAGGCGGTTTCGTCTTCGCTGGCGGGTTCGTCGTCGCCTTCGTCGTCGCCGTCTTCGCTCGCCTCTTCGCCGTCGATGGCGCTGACGTCGGCATCGGCCACCGCACCAAAGTGCAGGGGCTCGTCGTCTTCTTCGTCGTCGCCGTTTTGCTCGGCCCAGGCGGCTTCGTCGACGACACGCGGGGCATCATCGTGGGCAGGTGCGGGGGCAGCAGGCGCGTCGGTGGCGGCGGAAGCGTGTGCTTCGGCGGGCTCCGTCGTCGCAGCGGGGGTGGTCGGGGTCGAGGTCTCGTCGTCGATGGTCATGCAGGTCGTTTCGTAGGGCGCGCGGGGCGCAAGGGAGCTCGAGGACCAACGCTGGGTCGTCGAGCAAACTTCTGGAGGCGGTCAGGCGGCGTCGGCCGGCTTCCGCGGGGCGTTGAGGTCGTACAGAAGGCGCAAGCCATCGAGGGTGAGGAACTCGTCCACGACCTCGAGGGTGCGCGAAACGCCTTCGAACAAGAAGGCGAGGCCGCCGGTGGCGACGACCTTGGTGTCTACGGCGAGCTCGGCTTTCATGCGCGAAACGAGCTCGTCGACAAGTCCGGCGTAGCCATAGAGCAGGCCGGATTGCAGGGCGTGGATGGTGTTTTTGCCGATGACCTTTGGCGGTCGTTTCAGCTCCACCCGGGGGAGTTTTGCGGCGCGCGAAAACAGCGCGTCCATCGAGATGTCGATCCCCGGCGCGATGGCGCCACCGAGGTATTCGCCACGTTCCGTGACGGCGTCGAACGTGGTGCCGGTGCCGAAGTCGACAATGACCAACGCCTGCTTGAAGCGCGCATAGCCGGCCACGGCGTTGACGATGCGGTCGGCACCCACTTCGTTCGGGTTGTCGATGAGGATCGGCATGCCGGTTTTGATGCCGGGCCCGACGACGATGGGGGCAAGGCCAAAGCTGCGGGTGCAGGCCTCGGCGAAGATGCGGTTCAGCTGCGGCACCACCGACGCGAGGATCGAGCCCTCGATCTGCTTCACGTCGATCTTGCGTCGCTCGACGAGCGACAGGATCAACTCACCCATCTCGTCGGCGGTGGCCGCGCGATTGGTGGCGATGCGGAAGTGGTGCAAGAGCCCCGGGCGCTCGTCGCGACCCGTGCCGTACAGCCCGAGGACAGTGTTGGTATTGCCGACGTCGATCGCCAAAAGCACGCCCCGGCGCCTAGCAGAACCACCGCCGTCACCCAACGTGGTTTCCGCACACCAGCGAATCCTCTGCTTTTTCGAGCGGTTGGCCGTGTCTCGCATTGGGATGCGCGGTGGGAAACTGCCCACATGAACGGGTGTTGCGTGTGTGCGGCGGTCGCCGTTCGTTTCAGCACGACGTCGACAACAACGTTGACGTCGCCGACGTCGACGAAGCAAAGTGCGAACCGTGCAGGTCGGCGACATCGTCGATGGTCGGTATCGATTGCTCGACGTCCTTGGTGAGGGCGCCGCCGGCAAGGTCTTCCGCTGTGAAGATCTCGGGCGCGGCAACACCTTCGTCGCGCTCAAGCTGCTGCACGCCAAAGACCCGCGCTGGGAGAACTTCTTTCGCAAGGAGTTCGAGATTCTCAGCCGCCTGAACCACCAGAACCTGGTGCGGGTGTTCGACTTCGGCCCCGCCCCCGACGACGGCAGCTGGTACTTCACGCAGGAACTCGTCGTCGGCAAACCGCTGCTCGACGCGCTCGCTGGCAAGAAGATCGACGAGGTGCTCGGCCTGTTCGTCGAGATCTGCCGCGCCCTCGAGTTCATTCACGGCCACGGCGTGCTGCACCGCGATCTCAAGCCCGCGAACATCCTCGTGCAGTTGCACGGCGACCCCGGCGAGCGCGTGCACGTCCTCGACTTCGGTTTGTGGCGCGAGCTCGATCCAACACCGCAGCGTGGGGCGCGTTGGGCGGGCACGCCGCCGTACCTCGCATCCGAGGTGTTGCGCGGCTTCGGCCACTCCATTTGTGCCGACTTGTACGCCGTCGGCGTCACGCTGTTTCAGGTCATCACGCGCAAGCTCCCGCACGGGCGCGGCACGCCGCAGGAGTTGTTGGCCGCGCGCAAAACGCCAGCGCCCACGCTGTTGCAGTTGGGCTACGGCAGCCGCGCGTTGTCCGACCTGTTGGAGCGTCTCCTCGACGAGGAAGCCTCGCGCCGCCCGCAGTCCGCCGCCGAAGTGGCTGCAGCGCTTGGGCAGTTGATTCCCAACCAAACCATCGCGATGCCGATGGCCATGGGCCGTGCGCGCCTGGTCGGTCGCGACGCCGAAACGGCCCACGTCGAAAAGATCGTCGACGCCGTCAAAGAACGCCGCCCCGAAGCACCGCGCCTGTTGGTGGTGGAAGGCAAAAACGGCGTCGGCAAATCGCGCTTCGCTGCAGAGCTGAAGGCGAGCGCGCAGTTGTCTGGAGGGCGCGCCGCGATTGGCGTCTGCCTCGAGGACGGTCGTTGGGCGTATCGGCCCATCGCCGATCTCGTGCGCTTTCTGGCCCCACGCCGCACCGAGCTCGCCGAAGGCGAGCAGCTCGTCATCGATCGGCTGTGCCCCGACCTCGCCGAGCGTCGCGTCGACGACGATCGCCGCGCCCGCGTCGACCACCAGCGCTTCCAGCAAAACGCCGCACAGCTGTTGCTCAACATGGCTGCACCTGGCGTGGCCCTGGTGCTCATCGTCGAAGATGTTGGCTATGCCGACGCGTCGTCGACGGCGGTGCTTGCGCAGTTGCTGAAGCGCAGCACGGGCGGCGTGCTCGTCGTCGTCACCGTCGATCCCACGGCAGGCCAGGTGCCAGCCGAATTGCTCGAAGCAGCGGCCGGCTCCGTCGAGCGCATCTCGCTGGGCGGCCTTGGCCTCGCCGACGTGCGCAAGTTGATTGCGGCGCTGTTGGGCATTCCTGCCCCCGAGCACGTGCCCGAGCCGTTCGCGGAACTGTTGCTGTCGCATTCGGGGGGCACGCCGCTGCTCGTCGAGGAAGTGCTCGCGCTCATGATGCAGCGCGGGGATTTGAAGCGTGGCGAGATGGGCTGGGACCTCGAGCACCACCGCGGTGGCGTGGTCACCGCACCGTCGACAACGGCGTTGCGGCAACGGCTCGCGCGTTTGTCGGCGCCCGAGAAGGCCACGTTGCGGGCGTTGGCCGTCTTCAACCGCCCATCGGGGCCGAAGTTGTTGGGGGCGATCGCCAGGCTCGACATCGATCAGGTGCGTCGCGCTCTGGCCACCGCCGAAGGGCAGGGCTTGATCCGCGTCGTCGACGCCGAAGATGGCCGCCCGCGTGTGGTGTTTCGTCACCCCAACATTCGCGAGGCCTTGATCGACGACCTGCGCGACGAGGGCGGCTTGCCGGCGTGGCACGAAACCTGTGCAGCCGTCCTCGAGGAACGTGCGCAAGGCAACCTCGCACCGGTCGCCGAAACCCTGGCCACCCACCTCGAGCGCGCCAACAACGCGCCGCGCGCCGTCGGC
>JBIKRQ010000552.1:0-3657 GCA_044349155.1 Myxococcota bacterium | reverse complement strand
GTCGTGCACGCGTGTGATCGCCGCGGCTTTGGCTTTTGCGCTCACCCATCGCGCGCGTCTTCGCTGGTCGAAACACCCGCGGCAAGCAGGGCGGCCCACAGCTCGTCGTCGACGTCGTGCTCGGGCAGCCACACGCCAGGACCAACGCGTCTCGCTTGCTGGATCGCGATCCATGCGCCCACCGCCGTCAGATTCGCCTGACCGTCGTGCGAAATGGTGCGGCTGAGCACGCCGGCATCGCGCGTGACGACGTCGACGCGAAACGCAGCGCGCGCGGGGGCTCGTTGCTCGGCACCTTGTTCGCGCAGCAGGCCTCTGCGCAGACGACGAAAACGCTCGCCGCGCAGGAGCCGAAACACGCCCGAACGCACGAGGAGCCCCAGCGCTCGCGACAGCCAGACGTTGTCGAAGCCGATCGACACCGACGTGGATGGCACCGTTGTCGACGAGAGCGTCGCCGACAGCGGCAGCGTCCACTGCTCGGGCGTGTCGAAGCGGCCCACCCACGTGCGCTGGCCGTCGATGGTCACGAAGCCCTGCTCGGCAAACGGCTCGACGACGTCGCTGCCCGTCGGCGACGGCACATCGAACGGAATCCACAGCCGGTCGAGGTACTCAATGCTGTCGGCACCCGACGCATCCGCCAGCGAGAAGCGGATGCTGCCCACCACGCGCGTGACGTCGTGACCGCGGGCCAACGTGCGGGCCACCCGGGGCAGCAGGCCGCCCATCCAGCCCGAGGCCAACACCACCGACGACCTCGGCGGCGACGACTGCAAGCGCCCCAGGGTTTGCTGCAGCCGACTGGTCCAGCGCGTGACGTCGACGAACGGCACACCAGCGTCGACCGCCTGCCGCAACAGCACGTCGGCCGGGTCGTTCACGAGGCCAACAACAACGCTCGCAGCCGTGGCCAGCACGTCGCCGCGCTGCCAGGGGAGGTGCCGCGCGCGTCCGCCGTCGCTGATGACCCGCTGCACCACGTTGTGCGCCCGGGCCGGGTCCCGAGCCGCGACCACCACTTCGCGGCCCTCCAGGCGCGCCACAAGCGGTGCCAGGGCCCGGCCCACCACGCCGGAGCCACCTGCCAAAACGATGGGGCCAGCAGGATCGAAAACCAGCGAGGGAGAAGCGGTTGGTGTGCTCATGCCTTAAACTAGGTCGTTCGACCATGTTTGGCAAGTTAGACTAGGTCATTCGACCTCTTTTCCTGGCGGCAGCAAGAAAAAAGCGCGCCCGAAGGCGCGCTGGTGGAGCAGATCCAGGTCTGGCGGGCAGGTCAGATGAACTCGACTTTGACCACGTTGCACTCGCGCACGCCCTTGGGGGTGCGGATTTCGACGTCGTCGCCGGCCGATTTGCCCATCAAGCCGCGGGCGATGGGCGACGACACGCCAAGCTTACGGTCTTCGAGGCTGCTCTCGTCGTCGCCCACAATGGTCCAGGTCTGGCGTTGGCCAGAGTCGCCGTCTTCGATGGTGACGGTGGCGCCGAAGATGACCTTGGTGCCGGAGAGCTTCGAGGTGTCGATGACCTGAGCGCGCGCGAGGCGGGCTTCGACGTCGGCAATCTGGGCCTCGAGGAAGCCCTGCTTGTCGCGCGCAGCGTCGTACTCGGCGTTCTCGGACAGGTCGCCGTGCGAACGCGCTTCAGCGAGCTGGATGATGGCGGCAGGACGCTCAACGGTCTTGAGCAGGCGCAGCTTCTCCTTGAGGGCGGCGTGTCCAGCGGCGGTCATGGGAACGGTGTCAGCCATCGACGTCTCCGAGGTTTCGGGGACTTCGGCCCCAAAACCACCAACCGGCCACCGAGGTGACCGGACGTGTGCGGCGCGATCTGCCCAGTGGGTCAACGATCGCGAGAAAAACGCGGGCCATCAGGCCCGCGTCGGTGAGGAGTGTCGCGCGGTTGCGGTTGGATCGCAAGCCTCGCGGCGAGGGCCGTTTCGATCGGCGGGGAAGTTTCCCCGCCCACCCCTCAAGAGACTCGCCTCGGCGACAAACCCCAAAGCGGGCTTCTCTTCGAGGCTCGATTCACTCGCTCGCCACGGCTCCGATGATCAGGTCGGTGCCAAACAAAATCACGGTGGCAGCGCCGAGCACGCCGCTGGCGAGGCCGAGCCCAGCGCCAAGGCCCGGCCCAGCGGAAACCTCGCACTGGTTGACGGTGCCGATGGACTCGCCGGTGGCCGGCAAGCGACCGCTGAAGAACGCGATTTCGCGCTCGCGCTTGCAGAGCTCGGCGGTGTCGGTCGGCGTCACCGTCGTGTACGGGCCCTCAGCACCGGTCTTCTTGTTCGTAAACAGCACGCCCTGGCCGTCGTAGAGGTTGTGGGCGTGGTCGAACATGATCGCGGCGGTGACACCCGTGGCAACGGCAGCGATGCCCGTGGCGACGGCGACCGGCCACAAGTACACGCGCTCCTGCACGAGGTTCGAGGTGACCTGCAGCGGCGAGGCTTCCTGCACGTCGATGACGCTCTTCCAGTCGGCGAAGCCAGCGCGCTTGACGACGAGTTCGTGCTGGCCGGGATCGAGGTCGAGGCGTGTGGACGACGCCGTGGCCACCAGCTTGCCATCGACCATGATCGAGCCTTCGGCGGCCGCGGCCTTGTCGAGCACGTTGATGACGACGGGAACGCGCGGGTCGGCGGCTTTGCCGGTGAGCGCCAGCGAGGTGACCTGCTTGGCGGCGTAGTAGTAGAGGTCGCGGTTCAGCGGCGTTTTGCGCTGCTGCAGCTTGAGCTGCTTGCCCGTGGTGGGGTCGACGGTGATGACGGTGATGACGATGTCGTCGCCGACCTTTGTGACGTTGCCGCCCATGATCACGTCGGCTTCGACGGACTTGCCGATGTCGGTCATGCAGGCTTCGGCGTCGCAGCCGACGAGCTGCTGCGTGGCCTGCGCGTCGAGGAGCACGCGGATTTGCGTGACAGTGACGGTCTCGCCGGTGTGGCTCGTGAGGGCTTGCCCTTGCACGGCCTGGTTCACGGCGTTCGTGATGTCAGCGCCAGCGCCCTTGTCGGCGAGGTCCATGACGAGGAGCCGCGGCTTCGTCTTTGGCGGCAACAGCGATGCGGGGGCCGCCGGTGCCGGTGCTGGCGTTGTCGACGCCGCAGGCGTAGGCGCTGCGGTTGTCGTCGACGCGGCGGCGTCGGCTGGAGGCGCGGGGGAAGCTGGCGGCGTTGCCGGGGCCTGAAGCTGCACCAACAACGCGAGGCCCAAAATCACATGCTGCATGGCGCGCAGCATGAGCGGACTTCCCGCCGCCAGACAAGGGCCGGCACAGCGAAATGTGACCGGCGGAGCGAAAACGTTGCCTGCGCCTTTGTCGCCAAAGCGGGCGAGCCTGCCCGACGACGCGCAGGCCTTGACTCAGCGCCGCTTTTTGGTGTGTTCGGCGAGGCTGACGATCTTGTTGTAGTTGCTCTGGATCGTCGGGTCGGCGGGACGCAGATCACGGGCCCGCGTGAGGTGCTCGACGGCGAGGGGCAGCTGGCGGGTGCGCGCGTACAGCACGCCCAGGCGGTTGTGGCCGATGGCGCTGCCCGGATCGATCTGCACGGCCTCGATCAGGGCCTCGATGGCGGCCGTGAGGTTGTTCGCCTCTTCCTCTTTGGCGGCCTTCGTGAGCAACGCCGCAAGCACACCCGCAATG
>JBIKRQ010000551.1:0-3707 GCA_044349155.1 Myxococcota bacterium | reverse complement strand
AGCGCTGACCTCGGTGTCAGGCTTGTTCGAGGGGAGGGGGACGACCTGGTTGGTCATGGGCAAGACTTTCACGCCCCATCAGTAATTTCAGGCGGTCGAGGATTCCCACGGTTGTTGGCAGAGGGGGATCCTCGGCGTCCTGATCGACGGCTACCTCGCCACCGGGCTCGAGGTGCCCGAGGTGTTGTCGGTGTGGACCACGTTTCCCTTCAGCGGCAACACGGTTCAGACCAACTACCTGCCGGTGGGCAACGAGATCTCGGGCATTGGTCTGGAGACGCTCTACGGTGGCACCGGATTGTTTGCGTCGGACGTGCCCCCGTTGCAGGCGGTGCTGGTCCACAACGACGTCACGGCCCTCGTCGAGCGCGGCGAGGTGCAAGGCGCGCCGGTGTCGACGGCGGCTGAGCAAGCGGCGTTCGCCGACTACCTCTTCCTGCTCGAGCTCTCGCACCGCTGGGGGCCGCAGGTGCGGGTGACGGGAACTCCTGCCGATCGCTTGATCGGCTTTGACTTTCACTGGTCGTTCTTCATGCGCCAGGTGTCGCCCGCTGGTGGCAACCCGTGGGTCGACAACGGCGACGGCACGTTCACCACCGCTGCCGTCGATCTGCCGTCGCTGACGTACTCGCCCCTCGACCTGTACCTGATGGGTGTGGCCTCCGCCGAGGAGGTGCCGCCGTTTGTGTTCCTCCGGGATGTGGCGGCTCCTGCCGATGCGATCGACCCCTTTCGCAACCGCACCGTCTCGACGGTGAGCTTCCCGTGGCAGGGGCCTGAGCCGCTTACCGTGACGGGGACCGCCGAGACCCTGACCATCGACGACATCATCGAAGCCAACGGTGCGCGCCGACCGGCGGTGGGTGCGGCACCAACGGAGTTCACCGTGGGCGTTGTCATCGTGGCGGCGTCGACGGCGAGTGCAGAAGACATCGTGGCCTTGCAGGCATTGGGCGGACAACGAGCCACCGCACAGGCCGCGGCCTTCGCCCGTGCCACCGGCGATCGTGCGCGCATCCGCCTGGTGTCGTCGTCGACGATGCCGACACCCGCGCCAACCCCTGACGAAGACAACACCGACGACACCGAACCCGCTGCGGGGTGCGCCACCGGGAGTGCATCTTCGGCAGGAGCCCTCTGTGGTTTGCTGGCACTGCGTCGTCGTCGTTGTCGAGTGCTTTGAGATGGCCGGGAGGTGACGACCTCCCAAAAACTCCCGACCTCCCGACACAGGCACAGACCTCCCGACCTCCTGCCGCTGTGTCGGCGATCGCTTGCTCCGGTCGCGCGCGTTCGTCAGCGTGCGCCGCATGCAGACTGAGTTCTCGCCGTCGTTGAACGCCATTGTCGCCGCTGAGGCCCTGCGCAGCCGCGCGAATCCCGGTGGCCGCGTGCTCGACCCGGCCATGACCACCCAGGTGGCAGAGAGCATCGCCGCCCGCACCGCGGTGATCGAGCTGTACATGGACGAACCGCGCGCGATCGCCTGGCGCGCCGCACTCGTCGATGTTGAAGCAGAAGCACTCGCGGCCGCGAAGAAGCGGTGGCGTGTCGTCGTCGACGCTGGATTCGAAGCCTGGGACCGCACTGGCGAAGTTCCCGGCATGTGCTTGCATGCAGCGCTCACGTTTCCCGAGGAGTCCGCCTTCGTCGATGGTGTGATGCAACGTCTGCCGCACGTCGACTTCACCAAAAGTGGCAGCTGGTTCGTGGGCCGCGCGCTCGCCGCTGCACGCACGCTCGACGAGCTGCGCGCCGTGGCGGGAAACATGCCCGCACTCACCGCTGTGGGCGTTCACCCGTGGACGCTGCTGGCCCGCCACGGTGTCGAGGCGCTGCCGTTGCTCGAGGACCTCTTCGTGCGCGTGACGGAGGGGTTTGACCCGCACCAATACAACGTGTTCGCGCTCGAGGAGTGGGCGCTCTACCTCGAGGTGTTCGCGACGTTGTCGTCGTCGACGAAGGTGCTCAAACCGCTGCTGGTGCATGGTGAGCTGCGCATTTTGCGTTCAGCCCTTGAGCGAGGTCTGCAGCACCAACCGCGTGCACTTCTGCACACAGCACTGGTGTCGGGGGCGGCACGGCCGGGCCTGGCGCGTGACCTCGCTGCGATGGTGATTCGTCGCGACCCGACGTTGATCGACGTCGCCACCACCGAGCTGCAGCGCGCCACCCTTGCGGCCCTGTTGCCGCCTGATGTGCCCGTGGCGTCGACGTCGTCGCTGCCACTTGAACTGCAGAAGGCACCGTGGCTTGGCAAGAAGCCCGGCAAGGGCGTGGTCATCGAGGGGCTTGTTGCACCACACATCGCACCGAACCTTGTGTGGCGCGCCGGGCAGCAGCAGGCGTGGGCGTCTGCACCGGCGTGGCCCGACGTCGAGACCGCCGTCGCCTACATCTGCGGTGTTGCGCCCGACGCACCGGTCGACGTCGCCATCGCCAACGTGCACGAGCGCCGCTCGTATGCCTGGTCGAGCGACGGTGAACACCCGATGCTGTCGCTGTTGCCAGAGCCACTGCTGCGCGGGATGTGGGCCGCGTTCCCCGTCACCGCGTGGCACCTCGACACCGCGAGCACGCGTCGACTCGTGGCGCGCCTGGAACTCGGTGTCGTCGACGGGTTGCTCGCCCGCGCTGGCCTGGGCGACGTCCCGCACACGCACACGTCTGCCGGGCTTGAGCCGCGCCGCACCCGGCTCGTCGCGCAGAGCCTCGATGCGTTGCTGCCCGTGGCGTCGCTGCAGGTGTTGCCGTTGGTGCTCGTGGCCATGGGTCATCGCGATGCGCGACGACATGCAGTGGCATGGCTCGACACGCATCCAGCACTCGCGGTGGCGGGGCTTGTGCCTGTGGCGTTGGGTGCTGGGCCTTCGCGCGCCACTGCACGCACGGCACTTCAGCAGCTCGCGCAGCGCGGCCACCGCGCCACGATCGACGTCGTCACCGCCGACTTCGGGGCTGAAGCGATCGCTGCTGTGCAGGCGTTGTTAAACGAGAATCCGCTGGTGCTTGCCAAGGCACCAAAGCGCCCGACGTGGGTGGTGCTGCGCGAGTTGGCGCCGGTGCTCACCACCAGCGGTGCGCGCCTCGACGACGACGCCGTGGGCATTCTGGTGGATGCCTTGTTCGTCAGCACGCTGGACGTGCCGTACGCTGGTCTGGAAGCAATGACCGCTGCACTCGTGCCGTCGTCGGTGTCGGCGTTGGCGTGGTCGCTGTTTCGGCAGTGGTGGTTGGCGGGTGCGCCGAGTGCTGATGCGCAGGCGCTGTTGGCCCCTGGTCACGTCGGCGACGAGCGCGCCGCCGCCGCGTTGGTCGAGCAGATGACGGTGTGGGCGGGTGATGGCTTGACCGCGCGCGCCAAGACCGGTGTGCAGGTGCTGACCACGATGGCGAGCCGCATCGACGCTGCGCTGCTGGCGTTGTTTCGCTTCAGCAAACGCGCGCCGTCGAAGAGTTTGTCGCGCGCCGCCACCGATGCGATCGACGCGGTGGCCCTCGCGCGGAATCTGTCGGTCGACGAACTCGCCGACCGCCTCGTGCCTGACCTGGGCCTCAACGACGACGGCACGACGACGATGGAGTTGGGCGACGCACGCTCACGGTGTCGTTCGATGGGGTGCTGAGCGACAACTACATCGCCCCGTCAGCGACAACTACATCGCCCCATCCGTGAAGCGCGACGCGGCCGGCAGGCCACCCTTCCA
>JBIKRQ010000548.1:0-3723 GCA_044349155.1 Myxococcota bacterium | reverse complement strand
CGTCGCATCGTCTCCGACACGTTCGCGCGCTTGATGGCCTCGCGCCTCGAGGTCGGTGGACGCTTGTTGATCCAGACCGACGTGGCCTCGCTCCTCGAGGAGTACCTCGCACGCCTCGAGGCGCAGCCCGAGCTGGAAAACCTCGCGGGCCGTTTCCGCCTCGCCACGAAGAAGCCACTCACGGCGTCGTCCCACCGCGAGAAGCGTTGCCGCGCCGATGGCATCCCCATCTTTCGCGCCGTCTTGCAGCGCACCCGCTGAGTCACGGAGAGCATGCACATGCCGCAAGCCCGCGTCGTCGTCGTCGTCTCGCTTCTTGCTGCCGCACTCGCGTGCAGCACGGCTCCGGTGTCAGCACCCGCCGAGACGACGACGCCACCAGCATCGCCCGCTGCCCGCGCCCCGTTTTCGCTGCGCGTGCTGCTCACGTCCGACGAGCATGGCTGGTTGTTGCCCCACACCGACAAGAAGGCGGGCATTCAGCGTGGCGGTATTCACGCCATCGCCGGTGCCTTTCGCAGCGAGGGCTACAGCGCCGATGCGCCGTCGTGGTTGCTGCTCTCGTCGGGCGACATGTGGACCGGTCCGTACGAGACCACCGTCCTCGAAGGCGCGCCGATGACGGCGTCGATGAGCCACCTCGGCTACAACGGTGCAGCCGTCGGCAACCACGAATTCGACTTCGGTCAGCGCGTCGTCATCGAGCGCGCGCGCGCCGCCACGTTTCCGTTCCTTGCCGCAAACCTCACCGAAACCGCGACGGGTGCTGTGCCAGCGTGGGCCAGGCCGTACGTGATGGTTGAGCAGCCCGTCGACGACGGTGGCACGGCCCGCGTTGCCATCATTGGCCTCGCCTGTGTCGAGTCGCCGGTCACCGCCGATGTGCGCAACATGGTGGGGCTCGACTTCGGCGACTACCAACCAGCCCTCGAGCGCGTGTTGCCGCAGGTCGAAGCCGAGCACCCCGACGCCATCGTCGTCGTCGCCCACGACAGCATCACCAAGATCCGCCCGGTGCTGCCGCTGTTGCGCGCCCACAAGGTGGCGGTGGTCGCTGCTGGCCATGAGCACAAGAGCAACATCTTCGTCGACGACAACGGTACGGCGACCGCCAGCGACGACATCGTCGTGTGCAATCCCGGCCCGTACCTGCGCAGCTTTTGCCGCGTCGATGTCGACTACGAAAACGGTCAGGCCACCGCCCACCGTGAAAAGCTCATGCTCGTCGAGCACGCCGTCGATGCGCCCGCGCCGCCATTTGATGAAGCACTCACAAAGATCGTCAGCGACGCCGAAGCGAGCGCATCGCGAATTGGTGGCGAGGTCCTGATCGACAACGAACAGAAGCTCACGCGCGGCAAAGACGGATCGCTGGGTCAGGTCGTCGTCGACGCCTGGCTCGACGCCCTGCCCTACGCACAGGTGGCGCTCACCAACGCTGGCGGCATCCGGCAAGACATCGACGCCGGCCCGCTGCGCATCCGCGACATCGTCTCGGCGTTGCCCTTCAACAACTACCTCCTCGTCGTCGACATGACGGGCAAGGAGCTGCGTTCGGTGTTGGCAAACCCCGAGAGCATCGCCGCCGGTGTCACCTGGCACTACACCACCGCTGCCGACGGTACGCGCGTTGTCGGAGCGGTCACCACGACAGCAGGCAAGGTGATCAACGACGACGACAGCTTCAAGGTGATCATCAACGACTTCATGTTTCGCGGCGGCGATCGCTACCACTTCGTCGACGTCGAACCCGAAGAAACCGCCGTCGACTGGCGCGAACCGGTCTTTCGCTACCTGCGCAACGAGCACGCCCACGGTCGTGCGCTGTCGCGGGCGCCCGCCGCGCGGAGCACTGAAGATCGTTGACGCGAGTGCCGGTAACAGCCGTGTCATGGCGGCCGACGAAAAACGCCCCGCTTTCAGTCAGTCGACGCACGACCACTCAGCGATGAAGTCGCCCAGTGCGGTCGAATTCGCGTTGATATTCATGCACTTGTAGGAAGCACCTCGGCACTGCGGCGGTCGCAGTGTCCAGTGCTGTCCGCTACCTGCCTCGTTCCTCGTCGCCGCTGGAATGTCGAGACATCGCTGTGTCAGGTTTCGCAGATGCGGAAGCGACTAGGCGAGCTCTTGATCGACGCGGGTCTCCTCGACGAGCACCAGCTGCAAGCGGCCCTCGGGCATCAGCGGCAGTGGGGTGGTCGTCTTGGCCAGGCGCTCGTGCACATGCAGCTCATCAGCGAAGACCGCATGGTCCGCATGTTGTCGCAGCAGCTCGGCATCCCCGTCGCTGATCCACCGCCCGACGACCTTCATGCGCGTGTGCTCGGCGAGATCAGCTTCGAGCTCGCCACGCAGCACAACATCTTTCCGCTCGCGCTGCGTCGAGACGCAAAAGGCGAGCAGCTCGCGATCGCCATGAGCGATCCCACCAACATCGCCACGCTCGACGCGGTGCAGTTCACGTCGGGCAAGAAAGTCATCCCGTTCCTCGCAGGCGATGCGGCCATCGAGGGCTGGATCCGTCGCCACTACCAGGGCGAACGCCCGGTGGTGTCGTCGGGGTTGGCATCCACCGTTGCGCAAGCGAGTGCTCAGATGGGCGTACAGTTCGGCGGCCAAACCGTCGACCTCGGCAGCAACGACGACGACGACATCCCCGTCGTCACGGGTGCAATGATGGGCGCACCTGCGGCCGTCGCCCCGGCCTTCGCCGACCCGTTTGCAGCGCTCGCTCCCACTGCCGCCATCTCGGCCGCGACGCCGTCAGCGCGGTTTGCCTCGCCGGCGCAAGCAGCACCTGCAGCGCTCGCGGGGGCCACGCCGTCGGGTCGTTTCGGCAACGGTCCCGTCGCCATCAGCGGTGTGGCCACGCAGGCCTTTGCTGGCACGGGCGCACTGGCCTCGCTCGATCCCCTCAGCACCGTCACCGACGCCGACGCCTGGGCCCGCCACGTCGAGCAACCCAAGGCGGTCTTCGGTTCCACGGGCAGCTTCCTTGGCGCCGACGACGACGAAGATCCAGCACTCGCCGCCGCGTTCTCGGCCCCCGCCGTGCTCACTGCCGCGGCTCCCGTGGTGAGCGGGTTTCCGTCGTCTCCTTCGCCCGACCCGTTCGCGATGTCTGCGCCCGCGTTTGCGCCGGCCACCGCACCGGCACTCGTCCTCGAACCAGCCCTCGACGCGGTGGAACTCGAACTCACCGACGCCGAAGAGGCGCCCATCGAGCAGCTCCACGAGCTCGTCGCTGCGGAGCCGCCTGCGCCCATCGCCGCAGCGCTCCCGATCCCTGAGGCTGCGCCGTCGTGGGGAGACCTCCTCGACGCGGCACCAGTCCCGCTGCCGGCTGCTGCGCCAGCGCCCATCACCACGACAGCAATCGTCGAGGCGGCGCCTGCACACATCGCCCTCGACAGTGCCAGCAGTCCGTCGGTGAGTGCCGACAGGGAAGTTTCTCCGCCCGCCGCTCAAGAGGCTCGCCTCGGCGACACTCAATTGATCGGCGGGGAAGCCGCCCCTCAGGAGACTCCCCAAAGCGGGTTTCTCTCCGAGGCTCAATCGATCGGCGGGGAAGTTTCCCCGCCCGCCCCTCAGGAGACTCGCCTCATCGACAAACCCCAAAGCGGGTTTCTCTCCGAGGCTCAATTCGGCGCGCTGCCACCCACCACCCTTGCGCCCGCCGAGAACGCGTGCCCCCGCTGCAGCAACGTGCGCGTGGGCACG
>JBIKRQ010000549.1:0-3723 GCA_044349155.1 Myxococcota bacterium | reverse complement strand
CGCTCGACGACGACGGTGATGGCGTGCCGAACCCGTTTGACGGCAACGACACCAACGCCTGCGTGCCCAACCCCTCGGCCACGACGTGCATCGTGTGCGGCGACGGCTTCAAGCGCGGCGGCGAAGCGTGCGACGACGGCAACCTGGTTGCCAACGACGGCTGCTCCGCAAGCTGCACGGTCGAGACGGGCTTCACGTGCAACGGCAGTCCGTCGAGCTGCAACGACGTGTGCGGCGACGGCGTGAAGTCCACGCGCGAAGACTGCGACGACGGCAACAACGCCATCGGTGATGGCTGCAACGGCAGTTGTGAACTCGAGTTCTGCGGCGACGGCATCGTCAATGGCGGCGCAGTGGCGACGTCGATCACGTTCCGCTGGCTCGTCACCAGCTGCTCCGGGGCGACCCCGATCACGTTCTCCATCAACGGCTCCGTCGCGCTGACGACAACGGCAGACGGTGGCACGTGTACCTGCACGCCAGGCATCAACCAGGCTGTCGTGACATCGACTGCAGAGCTGGCACTGCTGGTCGAAGGGACCAACACCTTCAGCGTCAGCGTTCCAGGCGCCGATGCCCACACCGCGTGGGCAACAGCGACGGTGACAACTGCAGAAGGAGCGACAACGTTCACGGTGTTCGACTTCAATGGCGGCGACGATGGCATCAACAACAGGGCCGAACTGTGCGTGGCGCAGTTCACCGAGAACGTCAGTGCCAGCGTGACGCAGGCGCTCGACGGCGGTGAAGGCTGCGACGACGGCGACAACGTCGCGGGCGATGGCTGCTCGGCATCGTGCTCCGTCGAAGCTGGCTTCGACTGCACCGAAGGTTCACCGTCACGCTGCTCGGCACTGCCCGTACGCACCAGCTGCCTCGCGCACCGCCTGGCGGGTGTCACCGCGAGTGGGCTGTACGTGATCGACCCCGACGGTGCGGGCGCCATCCCGTCGTCGACGGTGTTTTGCGACATGGTGACCGACGGCGGTGGTTACACGTTCCTCAAGGTGCTGCAGACGTTGCAAGGCGACGCTGCTGAAGCCTTCTGCGCCGCCCGCGGCATGCACCTGCTGATTCCCCGCACGCAGGCGCATTTCCAACGCACGATGCAACTGGCGCTCGACGCCAGCGTGGGCCCAAGCGCCGGGCTCGACTACGGGCGCATCTTCGGCGTGTTCCCCGACTTCGTCGGCGCGTCGTGCGGAGGCCAGCCCCTCAACAGCGTGACAGGCACATGCCCCTGGCGTGCACGCGACGGACAGGCCTTCTTCATCCACAACACCACCATCTTCGGCGAGCCGAGTGGCGACAACTGTCTGAACTGCTCGATGGACTACAACTACGACGGAGCAGGCAACCTCGTCAGCTTCAACGACTTCCCGGCCCAGCCGACAGCCACGGCCTTCATCTGCGACGTGGGAGACAAGTTCTGATGACGTCACCACACCTCGCCACCTGCTTTTCTCCATCGATGGGGCTGCCTGTGATGTCTGCGCGACTGCTGCTGCTTGCAGCCCTGCTGTGTTCGTCGTCGGTGCTCGCCCAGATCGCTGAGCCTGCGCCGCCACCACCTGCAGAGGAGGGCGTTGTCGCCGTGCTCGAACTCACCGCGTCGAAGGGTGCAGAAGCGAAGGCCACTGCCGTCGCGGCGATGCTCACCGCCGAGGTCGCTGCCCTGCCCGGGTGGCGCGCGCTCAGTCGCAACGAGTTGCGCTCGATCCTGTCGCACGCCTCTGATGCCCAGCTCGCCGGGTGCGCCGACGTGACCTGCAGTGGCGACGTTGGCCGCCTGCTCAGCGCGCAACGCGTGCTCACTGGCGAAGTCACGCAGCTGGAAGGTGCGGTGGCCTTGAGCCTCACCCTCGTCGACACCAGCGATGGCGAAGCGCGCATCGCCGCCCGACAAGAAGCGGTGTGGCGCGGCCCCGACGATGAACTGTTGCTGCTGGCGCGGCCCCTCGTGCACCGCCTGTTCGACGCCGAGCATGCCTCGCAGCATGTCGGCTCGATCGAGGTCTTCACCGTCGACGGCGCCGCCGTGTTTGTCGACGGCAAAGAGGTGGGCACCGCCCCGTTCGCCACACCGCTGCGCGACATCGCTACAGGCGTGCACACCGTGCGCGCCGTGAAGAGCGGCTATCGCCCCCTCGACCTCGATATCGTCGTGGCGCGCAACGAGGCAACCCTCGCCCGCGTGGAGCTCGTCGAGGAATCGCTGTTCGATCAACCGTGGTTCTGGGCCGCGGCGGGCGGCGTGGTCCTCGTCGCTGGCGGTGCTGCTGCGGGCATCACCACGTGGGCGGTGATCAACCAACCCGAGCCAACCCGCGTTTCCCTCGGCAAGCCCTGATGCGTGTCCTGGGGGCGCTGGCCATCGTGGTGGCCGCAATGACGACGTCGGCAGCGAACGCGCAAGCGCTCGTTCAGCTCGAACGATGGCGACCGTCCCTCGATCGCCACGGCGTGCTCGACGCCGAGAGCGGCAAGCTCGTTGAACCACTGCAGCTCGATGTCGCCGTGTTCGTTGGCTACGCCCACAACCCGCTCACCATCACGCGCCGCACCGCCGACGACGTGCTCGACAACAGTGGTGCCCTGGTGGGCCATCGGGTTGGCAGCAGCGTGGCCGTGGCATTCGGCGTGCTCGACTGGCTGAGCGTGGGCCTCGAAGTGCCCGTGATCGCATGGCAATCGCGTGGAACATTGCCGTCGGACGTCGTTGTTTCACAGCTCACCGCCACCGGTTTTGGCGACGTGCGCCTCTCGCCCAAGCTGCGCCTGCTGCGTGCGCAAGACGCCGGCGTCGACCTTGCGTTGCTGCCAACGCTGACACTGCCGACGGCGTTCCCGCGGACCGACTGGCTCGGCGAGCAGTCCTTCACCTTCGCCCCCGAGCTCGCCGTGTCGCGCGACGTGTTCGGCATGCGCTTCGTCGGCGACGTGGGCTACCGCGTGCGTGAGGCGTCGTCGACCGCAGGCATCGTCAGCGGGCACGAGGTCTTCTACCGCGCGGCGTTCGCGTTGCCGTTGTCGACGTTCAACATCGCCGTCCCTCTCACGATCGACGCGAGCTTGAATGGTGCCGTTGCCACGTGGCCACAGCCGTTGTCGTCGTCGCCGCTGGAGGCGCTGCTCGGGCTGCAAGCCGCTGTTGGCCCCGTCACGTTGCTCGCGGCCGCAGGCACGGGCTTGCATGCAGCCCCTGGTGTGGCCGACGTGCGCGTGGTTGCTGGTGCGCGCTTCTCGACCGATCTGCTCGATGCCGACAACGACGGCGTCGACAACGAGCACGACCGCTGCCCTGCGGCGCGCGAAGACGTCGACGGCCTCGCCGACGGCGACGGCTGCCCCGAAGACGACGCCGACCGCGACAGCATCGATGACCGCAGCGATCGCTGCCCGGCCGACGCCGAAGACAACGACGGCTTCGAAGACGCCGATGGCTGCCCCGACCTCGATGACGATGACGACACCGTGCTCGACGCTGCCGATCGCTGCCCGCGTCGGCCTGGTGACCCGGCGTTTGGCGGCTGCCGCCCCCCCGACACCGATGGCGATCGCGTCGCCGACCATCTGGATCGCTGCCCCGCCGAAGCAGCACCCACGCGCGATGGCTGCCCGAGCATCGTCGTCACCGCCGATCGCATCGAGATCCGCGAGCGCTTCATGTTCGGCGTCAGCGACGCCACCGTGTTGCCCGAGTCGTTTTCGTTGTGTGACCAG
>JBIKRQ010000668.1:0-3726 GCA_044349155.1 Myxococcota bacterium | reverse complement strand
GCGATGGGGTCGACGATCGGAGCGGCTTCGATGGTGAGGCCCGGGAGCGCGAGGGCAGCGCCCTCGCATCGTGCACCCGGATGCCCCGTCTCGCCGCCTGTAGTGGCCCCTGTGTGGGCAATGAGCCGCCCAGGCGGTGAGGGGAGCGCTTCGTCGGAGCCGGCCGATAAAACGCGCGGAGCGCGTAGGCCCGGCTCCGACGAAGTGTTCCCCGGTGTTGGCGTTGTTGGTGTTGGCGTTACGAGCCGTGTTGTTGCTGGTTGTTCGGGCACCGGCCGCCGGCGCGGCCTGCCAGCCGGTGCCCGCCTTGAGCACCTCGACGTCGTCGATGTTGCGGTGCTGTTGGAGCTGGAAGCGCCGCCCAATGACTGGTTTGCCGGCACCGTCGCGGTGACTCGCGCAAAGCGCGAGCCGTGCGGCAAACCTTCATTGGCGGCGCGCGGGATGTTCGAAGCTCGAGGATCAGCAAACCCCGATCGTCGTCGTCATCCGAGCATGAAGCTGGCTAAGGGGTTGTCGTGGGCTTCTGTCGCACCGGGCGGTTCTGCTTGCTGCGCCAAATGCGAGCGATTCGAACCTGGTTCGCTTGGACTTCGTAGACGACGATGTAGTCGTCGAAGATCACTTGCCTCATCGACTTTCGGCGACTTGTCGTGGCTCCCATCAGCGGCGAGTGCTGCAGAAGGCGAATGCGCTCTTTGAGTTCGACAGCGACCCTGACAGCGACGTCAGCTCCGGCATTCTCAGCAAGGTAGATGGTGAGGGCGAGAAGGTCGCTTTCAGCCAGTTTTGAGAAGACGAGGCGCTTCATTTCTGAAGAGTCGCCAGCAGCGCGTCGAGCTTTGCGAAAACGACATCTCCGTCGACGACCTCGCCAGCATCGAGCTGGGCAGCGCCTGCGTCGACAGCAGCGAGATACTCGAATTCGTCGATGAACTCGTCGACAACTGCCGCGGCAAGCTCTTCGACAGGCTTGCCCTCTTGAGCAGCCTTCTTGGCGAGCGCAGCGAAGCGAGCGTCGTCGATCGAGAGTGACAGCGTGACCATGAGAAGCACCCTACCAATTCAGGCGGAGCGACGTCGACCAACGGCCGACTGCACCCGCTTCTTTGCAACGACGGCGTCGATCAGCTCAACGACCATGTCTTGCTCCCTGTCGTCGAGTTCTTGAAGGTCGACAAGGCGCTCGATGAGCCGCTTGCTGTGTAGCGGGCCGGTCGTCGCCTCGGTCCCGCCGATCAGAAAATCGATTGTTGTTTCGAGGTGGCGCCCGAGGAGGAGAAGGACCTCGACGGGCGGAGCATGAATTCCGCTCTCGTATCGGTTGAGTACCGAAAGACTGACTCCCACTTTCGCAGCTAGCTCTTTTTGAGAGAGGTCGCGCCGCTTCCGCAGCGTCTTGATGCGCTGCCCCAGGTCCTTGCGAAGGCTCTCGTCGTGCATGGCTGACTGCTCCCAGCTCAAACGTCACCTCCATCGTAAGGGGCAGTCTTCAGCGTTCGGTTCTATGGTTTCGCAAAACGGATTGCAACGATCCGAAATCCGACCGTACAAGGTGCTTGACGGAATTTCGGAGGGCACTCGAAATGAGCCGATTCGCGAAAGACGACATCGAGGCGTTGAAGGCCACCGTCGACGTGGCCGCTGTCATCGGCGCGGTGGTCGAACTCGAGAAGCAGGGCGCCGACCTCGTCGGCCGCTGCCCATTTCACGATGACGCCACGCCGTCGTTTCACGTCACGCCGCACAACGGCCTTTGGCACTGCTTCGGCTGTCGTGCTGGCGGCGACGTGCTCGCGTTCGTGATGAAGCACCAGCGCGTGAGCTTTCGCCACGCCGTCGAGCTGCTCAAAGCTCGAGCACCTTTGTCGACGACGCCGACACCTTCGGCCCGCAAGCTGCCATCGCCGATCACGCTCGGCGCCGACCACGCTGCAGCCCTCGACGACGTCGCGAGCTTCTACCACTCAACGTTGCTCGACTCGTCCGAAGCGCTCGCCTACCTCGACAAACGCGGCATCTCGTCGACGGCGATCGCGCGCTTCGGCCTGGGCTACGCGAACCGCTCGCTTGGCCTGCACCTGCCGGCGAAGAACCGCGTCGACGGCGAGAAACTGCGCGGCCTGCTCACCGATCTCGGCGTGTACCGCGAGAGCGGCCACGAACATCTCGCCGGCTCCGTCGTCGTGCCGCTGCTCGACGACGCGGGCCACGTCGTCGGCATGTACGGCCGCAAGATTCTGTCGAACCTGCGCGCTGGCACAGCCAAACACCTCTACCTGCCCGGCCCGCATCGCGGCGTGTTCAACGGCGCGGCGCTGTCGTCGTCGACGGAAGTGGTGCTGTGCGAATCACTGATCGACGCGCTCACCTTCTGGAGCGCTGGCATCGAGAACGTGACGACGAGCTACGGCGTCGAAGGCTTCACCGATGAGCTGTTGTCGACGTTGAAGCGGGCCGGCGTGCACACGGTGCTCATTGCCTACGACGCCGACGACGCGGGTAACAGCGCCGCAGCGTCGTTGACGCTCAAGCTCGAAGCCGAAGGCTTCGTCATCGGGCGCGTGCACTTTCCCAAAGGCATGGACGCCAACGAGTACGCGTTGACGGTGAAGCCCGGCGCGCGGTCGCTCGCGCTCGTCGTCGAGCGTGCCCGCGAATCGATCTTGAAGGCGCGCGGCTTCGTCGTTGAACCACGCGCGCCAGTCGCACCAACGAGCACGACGACGAAGGCCGAGACGCCAACACCCACCCCCTTAGCTGCTTCCCCTTCATCAACGGAAGTGCCCGCGATGACGACGACGAACGAACCCCCTGGCACCCCTGCGAAGCCGTCGGATGAACTCGTGATCGCGCTGGGCGATCGTCGCTACCGCGTGCGCGGCCTGCTGACGAACACGTCGCCCACGGTGCTCAAGGTCAATCTGATGGTGCACCGCGGTCGCGCGTTCTTCGTCGACACGATCGACCTCTACCAGGTCTCACAACGTCAGAAGTTCATGGTGATGGCGTCGCGCGAACTCGACACCAACGCCGAGAACATCAAGGGCGACCTCTCGGATTTGCTGTTGCGCCTCGAGACGGCGCAGCAGGAGATGCTTGCGACGTTGTTGATGGCGAAGAAGAAGGAGCCGCCGCCGATGAGCGCTGACGACGAGGCCGCAGCCCTCGCGTTGCTCAAGCGGCCCGACCTCGTCGACGAAATCCTTCGCGACTTCGAGCGCTGCGGCGTGGTCGGCGAGCGCGAAAACAAGTTGCTCGGCTACTTCGCGATGACGTCGAGAAAGACGGCGACGCCGTTGGGTGTGGCGGTGCAATCGTTGTCGGCGGCGGGGAAGTCGAGCCTGATGGATGCCGTGCTCTCGTTCTGCCCGCCCGAGGACACCACGCGCTTCTCGGCGATGACGGCGCAATCGTTGTTCTACATGGGGCAGGGCGAGCTGAAGCATCAGGTGTTGGCCGTCGCCGAGGAGGAAGGCGCAAAGAACGCCTCGCTTGCCTTGAAGCTCATGCAGAGCGACGGCGAGGTCACGATCGCCGCACCCGGCAAAGACCCTGCGACGGGCCGCCTGGCGACGGTGCCCTACAAGGTTGAGGGACCGGTGATGTTGTTCATCACCTTGACGGCGGTCGACGTCGACGAGGAGTTGATGAACCGATGCATTGTTCTGGCGGTGAACGAAGACCGCGAGCAAACGCGCGCGATTCACGAACGACAGCGCGCAC